>CAYJGV010000073.1:0-10816 GCA_964369715.1 uncultured Bacteroides sp.
TGCTTTATAGTAGCACCTAACCGCCTCATGCGCTAGAAAGCGCACAGTACAAGGCAAAAAGAAATGACGTGAGGGCGCATACTTTTAGTATGTAACCGAACAGGCTTTTCGCATTTAACGCAGTAATGTGTGCTTTATAGTAGCATGAGGCTTCTGGTTGCAACAATATCCGCCCCACTGCCGCAAACATCTTTAATTATAACTTGCCCTAAAGTTACCGGTGCAGTTAATTTTACATCATCAAGCAAGTGCATTGCATTAAAAACGTCCTCTTTTGGCAGGGGTTTATTGCTTTTAACGCTTACTCTTGGGTACATTGCGCCGTCTACTGCTACGGTTGATGTCAGCACACGCACGGGTGCTGTCAGTTCTGCTATGGCATATTCTTCGCCTCGTTTGCACTCGTTGCCCTTTACATTATACCCGTTTTGCGTATCTATTTGCAAGCGGCACCCTTTTGGGCAAACTATGCATACCATGTTTTTCATAATAACCTCTTTTCTTAGCCAATTTTTATAATTCGGTTAGCCAAACCGATACAATACGAACCCGTTCGGATTACATCTGATTGGCTATGCTTACTGTTATTTTTTCGTTAATATTTGCCTTTTGCAAAAATGCTTTTGGCAAAGCTATTTTTTCCATTTCTCCTGGCGCTGCATGTTCTCGTTTAAATTCTGCAAGTTTTTCTTCACCGTTCATTACAATCACTTTACAGTTTTTATATACTTGCCTAACCCTGAAGAACACATTTATCAATTTTTCATCTGTGTTTGCATTTATAAATTGCGGTACGGTGTAAGAAACACCCTCGCCGTTTTGCAATTTGAAAACATCGTCTTTTTTATTGTTTTTTTCATTTATAGCGTTCACATATTTTGCGGCAGATTTCCCTGCCGTCATGCTTTCCATTGTCACAAAATCCACAAGGTCGTGCACATGAACGACATTTCCGCACGCAAACACACCTGCCATACTTGTTTGCATATTTTCAAATACAAGGGGTCCATTTGTTCGTGTATCTATCTCGATATTTGCAGAGCGTGTCAATTCATTTTCCGGTATTAACCCAACACTTAAAAGCACGGTGTCACAATCAAATTCCATTTCTGTGCCTTTTATCGGTGTTCGGTTTTCATCTACTTTTGAAACAATTACCTTTTCAACACGGTTTTCACCCTCTATTTTTGTGATTGTATGTGATAAATAAAGCGGTATATCGTAATCTTCAAGGCATTGCACAATATTGCGCATCAATCCACCGGAATAAGGCATAAGCTCTACACACGCAAGCACTTTTGCACCCTCTAAAGTCATGCGCCTTGCCATAATAAGCCCTATATCGCCACTGCCCAAAATCACAACACGCTTGCCAACCATATAGCCCTCCATATTGACATAACGCTGTGCTGTGCCTGCCGTAAAAACACCCGATGGTCTTGTACCGGGTATATTAACAGCGCCCCTTGTGCGCTCTCTGCACCCCATTGCCAAAACCACACTGTAAGTGTTTAAAACTTCGTAGCCTCGTTGCTCGCTCATAACATGCACTTGCTTAATATTGTTAATGCCCTCTTCAAGGCTTAAAACCATTGTGTCTATGTGCAAACTTATATTTGCTTCTTTAACCATTTTTGCAAAACGGCCTGCATATTCAGGGCCTGTAAGCTCTTCTTTAAAATAATGAAGACCAAAACCATTGTGTATACATTGGTTTAATATGCCGCCCTCTTCTTTGTCACGCTCAATTATCAATATATTTTTAAGTCCGTTTTCATGCGCACTAAGCGCCGCTGCAAGCCCTGCAGGCCCTGCACCGATAACAACTAAATCGTAAATCATTTTGTACCTCCGCTGACATTTTTTGTGTACCCTGTTAAAATATAAGTGCCTTCTTGTTCTTGTAAAATGTCCAATTGATTTTTGCCTAGTTCACGTGCCAAAATTTCAACTACCCTCGGGCCGCAAAAACCGCCTTGACAACGCCCCATGCCTGCACTAGCACGCCTTTTCACTCCGTTTACAGAACACGGTGGTATCGGCGCATTTATGCTGTCGATAATTTCACCTTCTGTTATAGTAGCACATCGGCAAATTACACGTCCATACGATGGGTTTTGTTTGATAATTTCGGCTTTTTGCTCTTGTGAAAGCTTGTTAAACCTCACTTTTTTTCTTGTGTTGTCAAAATTGTCTTTTTCTGTTAAATTCAATCCGCCCTCGCTTAATAATTGAGCGGCACGCTCACCTATTGCCGCTGCCGCACTAAGCCCTGGAGATTTTATTCCGGCCAAATTCAAAAAGCGTTTATTTGTATTTTTTGCAAATTCTATTATAAAATCTTCTCTGTCGGCATGTGCCCTAAGGCCGGCAAAACTGCGTATATTTGCCCTTAAATCAACGCTTGGCACGCTTTTGTATGCATTTTTCGCAACAGTTTCAAGGCCTTCAAACGATGTTGCTAAATCACTTTTTTGGACATCTTGCGCATTAGGGCCAACGATTAAATTTCCGTGTACCGTTGGCGAAACCAAAACGCCTTTTCCAATATTTGTCGGGCATTGAAAAACAATGTGGTTCACTCTTTCGCCCTCGGTTTTATCCAGCAAAAAATATTCGCCCTTATTTGCATTTATTGTAAAGCTGTGCTCTGCAATTAAATCGTTCACTTCATCGGCATAAATTCCTGCGGCGTTCACTATGTATTTTGCCTTAAAATCACCTTTGCTTGTGTTTATTAAATATGGATTTTCGCCTTCGCTTAATTGCGTTATACCTGTCACTTTTGCGCTTAATTCTACCATCACGCCATTTTTCACCGCAGTTTGTGCCATTGCAAGCGCATATTCCCATGGGTCTACAACTGCAGCACTTGGCGCATAAAGCGCCGATGTTACGTCATCGCTGATATTGGGGTCGATTTTTTTCACTTGCTCTTTTGAGAGAATTTGTATGTCGGGCACTTTGTTTGCAATGCCGTTCTCATACAGTTTTTTTATGTGCTTTTCATCTTGTTCATTAAATGCAAGCACTAAAGAGCCAATTTGGTTGTATGGCACATCAAGAGCCGCACAAATTTCTTTTGCCATGGCACTGCCTTTTACATTTAAATACGCCATATCCGTACCGGGCTTTGGGTCATACCCTGCGTGTAAAATTGCGCTGTTTGCTTTTGTTGTGCCCATTGCAACATCGTTTTGCGCCTCTAAAACAAGCGTTTTAACGTTATATTTTGCCAGAGCATACGCTGTTGCGGCGCCGATTACACCAGCGCCTATTATTGCTACATCATACATAAATTTTCCTCCATTTGTGCGTTTGCAGGCAAAAAAAAGAAAAACCTAACAAACGCAAGATATATTTAACTTGCGCACAGTTTTGTTTTTCTCTAAATCTCTAAACAAATATTTAATTGAGACTTATATAATAACATACATTTTATATAAAATCAATTGTCTATTCGTCACATAAATTATGCAACAAATTATTACATTTTTACAATAGCCTTGCAAAATTGCAATAAAATTATATAATATAAGGTATATACACTACTTTTACACATGAGGTGATTCATTTGAAGAAAATTGTTTTAATTTTTATGGCTTTAACATTAGGTTTATTTGCTTCGTGCGCTCAAGAAGAGACGCAAAGTGTTGCAAGAGAGCCTATTGTTCTGCCGCAGACACAGCCTGTGGAAGAAGCACAGCCCGAGAATATAATGCTGACTTTTTCGGCAAGCGGTGATAATTTAATACATGACGGAATTTATTTACAGGCGGCAGCAAGGGCAACAGATGGCGGATATGATTTTTCATACTGCTATGAAAATGTAAAAGATTATATATCATCGTTTGACATAAGCCAAATCAACCAAGAGACGCTTATTAATGATGTTTTACCGGCATCTTCTTACCCTATGTTTTCAACGCCCGGTGAAATGGGACACGATTTATACGACGCCGGTTTCAGAGTTTTTAGCCTTGCAAATAACCACACATATGATAAAGGCGCAACCGGCCTTAGTGCAACAATGGATTATTGGGCACAAATGCCTGAAGATGTTTACATCAGTGGCATACACGAAGACAACACCGATTACACAGACATAGAAGTGCAAGAAACAAACGGCATGAAAATTGCTCATTTGTGCTATACCGAAATGACAAACGGTATCCCAAAACCTTCAGATTCTACATATCATGTAGTTTTAACAAGTGAAACCGCCATTATACAAAGCCAAATAGAGCTTGCCAAATCAATGGCGGATATTGTAATTGTAAATGTGCACTGGGGCAATGAATACAGCCGTGTTTTCACCGATGCCCAAAACGCGCTTGCGCAAAACATGGCAAACTGGGGCGCAGATTTAATCATCGGCACACATCCGCATGTGGTGCAAGATGCCCAATGGCTTACAGCGCAAGATGGAAGAAATGTTTTTGTTGCATACTCACTTGGTAATTTTATAAGCACACAAAACAGGGCAGACACTATGATTGGCACTGTTTTGGAATGTGAATTTGTGAAAGAAACAGACGAAAACGGCACAACAACATCAGCTGTCATTAATCCTAAATTAAAACCTGTTATAACCCATTACGACAGCAATTACACAAATGTCCGTGTTTATATGTACGAGGATTACACAAGCGAGCTTGCAGATTCTCACGGAATAAACGCATGGGCACCTGAATTTGGCATGGATTATATAATAGACCTTGTAAGTTCTACTATAAGCGCAGAGTTTTTAGTGCTATAGCACAAACTATTAAATCAGGTTTTCTGCCACCAAACTTAAAACAAAATCATTAAACTATTTCTTTTATAACACATTAAAAACAGCGTGGAATTTCTTCCAAGCTGTTTTTTTATTTCGCTTATTCAAAATTTGCTTCAATTGCACTCATTACATCTTGTGCGTCGTTTGCAATAACTAGTATAATTGCACCGTCACTTGTTGTAGAAATCATAGCATTTTGCGCTATTTCATATTGATCAGGTAAATAATTCTCAAAATCCTTTTGCTTTTGTGCTGCAAAATTCTCAAGGCTTTGTTGCACTGATTCTTCATTGCCTTCTGTAGGATAAAAAATGCCAACGCCATAAGCATTTACAATTGTTCCTGCCACACTAAATGCATAGCTTTCACAATTTTCCAAATCAAAACTTGCACTTTCCATAGTCATTTGAATATTTACTTGCATATCATCTTCGCTTAATTCAAAGGGGTTATGTGTCATTGTCATTCCGCTTGCATCACCGGCTATTACAGGAAGCCCACTGTTTTCATCATCGCTTCTCGTCGATGTAATGATATCAGAAAGCTCTTGTGGTGTTTTAACACTTACCTCTTGTGTTGTTTCGCTCTCGCTAGATGTTTGCTCTTGTGTTGTTTCGCTCTCGTTTGTTGCACATGCTGTTAAAAACAGGCTTAATGCCATTAAAACAGTAATGCTTAAAAGTAATTTTTTCATCTTTTTCTCCTTAAACCGAATTATTTATCTCGGCTGTTTTTGCTACACTTTATTGTGTAGCTGTTTTTATTTTTTTATGAAAAACAAATAATAGCAATTTAAATGTTTTTCTAAATAGTGTTGACACTATCTAACTAATATACGTTTCTTACGACTGTATTATTGCAATACAAACATGAACTTTGTGTGAATTTATCTAAGTAACTTACTTAACAATTTACTAGGGCAATAAAACAGGGGTCAATATCTACACCATGCGCATGTCAAAATTGTACATGCGCAATGATGTAACATCAACCCCTATAAAATATTCAATTAAAACTGCACAAAACAATTATGGTGTAACTGCACCTGTGTGAACAGGACAAGTGCCTAAAACTGTTTCGTCTTTATAATATCCGGCATGAGATGGACAACTTGCCCCAGCCAATGCGCCCGAAACTGTGCAGAACCTTGCAATTACAACGTCTTCGTTTTCAAGTGCACTTTGTGGGAAATCTATAACAGGATATTGCTCGGTATCAGCTTGCTCAGTGTTCATAATCTCTTGCCAAGCCAAAATGCCCGGGTGCCTTGTAGAGCCTGCTACATAACGTGTCATAGGTTCGTTTTCATCGTATCCATACCAGAAAGCGCTAGAATAATATGGCGTTAAACCAACAAACCAGATATCTTTGTTCTCATTTGTAGTACCTGTTTTGCCTATGCTATCCATTCCTGCCTCATCGGCGCTCATGTAAACACCTGTACCGCTAACCATAACCTCGCGCAATAAGCGGTTTGTGATATAAGCTGTATCCTCGCTTATTGCTTGAACACGGTTTACATCCGGCTGTAATTCAATGCGTCCATATGCGTCCTCTACGCTGACATAAGCATGTGGAGAATAGAATTGTCCGCCATTGCCGTGCATCATATATGACGCCGCAACTTGATAAGGCGACATACCATGCGCCATTGAACCAAGCGCCATCGGTGCAAGTGATCTATCACCGTTAACACCATCAACAAGAGTATCCACTTCAAGGGTATCCGCCAAGAAACTATACATTTCATCGACACCGACAAGTGCCGCAAACGAAACCGCAACAGTGTTTATAGAATGCCTTACCGCCTCGTACACTGTCATTGGCGCATAAGTGTAAGTCATGCTATAGTTGTTGGGCCAGCCTCTTGCATTACCCGATTCATCAACATAATCTGTTGTGTAAGGTTGGTCTACCCTCGTGGAAGAATATGTCGCTATATCGTATTCTATCGCAAGCGGATAAACCGTTATACCTTTTATTGTAGAACCGATGGAGCGTGTTATATCCGAACCACGGTTAAGTGTTCGATCAGCAGTTTTTTGTCCCAAACCACCGACAATCGCCACTAATTCGCCTTTATAGTTAACTGTGGCACCTGCCGCTTGCGTTGTAATAGTTTGCGGTTCAGGCTCTTCGCCATTAGCATCTAAAATTACATTACCGTAAGAATCTGTCGGCTGCCAATCCTCAATCGGAAACTCTGCCCAATATTCGCCACGAAGGAAAACATCTTCCATAGTTTCTTGTAAAGTTGGGTCAACAGTTGCATAAATACGTAAACCACCATTGTAAAGCCAATCAAGTGCCTCTGCCTCTGTTACGCCATTTTGCTCTTCATAATCATCTAAAAGTTCGTTGATAAGTGTATCTACAAAGTAATTGTTGTTTGAAGTTGTCGCTGCATCTTCATCTACAATTGTCTCGTAAATCGAAAGAGGTTCGGCCAATGCCTCGTTGTACTCTTGCTCTGTTATAAGCCCTTGATTATACATTTCCCAAATAACTAAATCACGTCTTGCAAGGTGTTGCTCAGGGTTTGTTATCGGGCTGTATGCTGTCGGGTTTTTTGTGATACAAGCTATGGTTGCACACTGTGCAATTGTCAAAGGCTCTGTGCCGTTTTCAATGCTATCTTCTGCGCCAACATATTTGTTAAAATACCTATTTGCACCTGCTTGCACACCGCCAATATTACCTGTTAAACTTATAGTGTTTAAATATGCTTCTAATATTGTATATTTACTAAAACGATTTTCAAGCGTAAACGCACGGAAAATCTCCCTTATTTTACGAAGATAACCCGCTGTGCCCTCGTCATCATCATCATCAGTTATATTTTTAATAAGCTGTTGTGTGATGGTTGAAGCGCCCTCTTGCGAACCCCTCAAATAAGAGCCTGTGAAAGCAAGGCTAAGCTCGTTTAATATAGCGTAAATTGTACGCCTATAGTTGATGCCCTCATGCTCCCAATAAGTTTGGTCTTCAATCGCAACAAATGCGTCAATTAAATTTTGGTCGATATCGGGCAAATCTACCCAAACACGGTTTTCAACAGGACTATCCAAGCGTTGGTATTCATGCCAAACTTCTTGTCCGTCCTCGTTTATATCCCTATAATAAATTATGCTTGTGTATGCCAAATCAAGCTGTTCTAAATCTAAAAGGGCGTCGTCCCCTGCTGTTGCTTCAACAAGGTACATGCTAAGCATAACGGCAACGGTTGAACCGGCAATTATACCAAGGCACCCAAGCACAACTAAAAATTTAAAGAAAATTATTAATATTGCAAGGAAAATATTTCTTTTCTTTTTAACTTTTTTGGTGCGCTTTTTGCTTGTTTGCGAAACACTTGCAGGCTTATTGCCATCGCTTGGCACGCCGCCTGTCTTATTTGTTGTAGGTTTTTTGTTATTTATTTTAATCGCCTCCACGGTTTTATGTTCATTCAACCTGTATTTAAATCCCCTCTTTTTCATCAGTTTAATTACAAGTTAAATTTATTATTTATCAATATAGTATTTATATACAACAACTTATTATAACATATTATTTCATTTTTGAATATAGCAAAAATACAATTAAAATTTAATTATATTGCATAACACTAAATTTTATGCACATACTGCAATAAGAGGTGAGAAATATGACTAAATTTTGGCTTTTTATTCCAATTGGCGCAGTAGTAACAATTGCTTTTATTATGATGACATACACTTTTTTCTTTCCACGTCCGGAATATAACCCAACTTACACTATAACATCTATGGACGGGCAAGTGGTTTTATGCGAAAAAGGCAGTGACGAACCGCTAATTCGCTATGAAATATATACCGTTTTGCTTCCTAAAGCCGACGCACAGACAATAAAAAACGGCATTGATGTTAAGAATTTTGTCGAAGCACAAAGCATTTTGGAGGATTTTGGCTTGTAAAAATCCTCTTTCATGTTTTTCACAAAATTAATCACAAGCAATATTAAAAAACACTGGTTTAATGCATAATTTTTAAATATATACTTTAAATTTATTTCACTGATTAACAGTATACTTGTTTTCACAAAATTAAACAAGATAAAAAATATTACAAAAAGCTACAAATTATTATAAATTTATGTTAAAATACTATAAAGAAAACAAACAAAGGAGCATTATTGTGCAAATTTTGGATTATCCTTTCGATGGTGCGTATATTTTACAAAAAAAACGCAGTATCAAACGTGAACTTTTACAAAAAGAAAATTTAATAAATAAAAAAATCGCTATCATGAGTGGTTCTACAATAGGCGATATAAAAAATATTTTAGAGCTTTTTTTGCTTAACCACGGCATCAAGCCTGAATTTTACGAGGGCTCTTATGGGCTTTATTACGAAAATTTGGTTTTTGATGATGGCAGCTTGAAAGAATTTGCGCCCGACATAATTTACATTCACACAAGCATGCATAATTTAGCCGATTTGCCAAATTTAAGCTATAGTGACGATGCCGCCGCCGAGCTTTTAAACAGCACTTTTGCAAAATTTGCACATATGTGGCAAGAGGCGGCTAAATTCAATTGCCCTATTATACAAAACAATTTCGAGCAAATTTCTCACCGCATATTAGGCAATAAAGACAGTGTTATGCCACAAGGCGCCTTGCGTTTTATCAACGATTTAAACGCAAAATTTGCCGATTACGCGCACAAAACACCCGGTTTTTACATAAACGATATACAATATTTAGCCTCGTGCATTGGGCTTGACAATTGGTATAACGAAAGCGTATACTACGCCTACAAATACACAGTCAACACGCCGTATATCGCCGATTTATGCCATAATATTGCAAATATTATCAAAAGCATTTTTGGCAAAAACAAAAAGGCTGTCGTTCTCGATTTAGACAACACGCTTTGGGGCGGTGTTATCGGTGACGACGGTGCCGAAGGCATTGTTCTTGGCAAAGAAAGCCCTGAAGGGCTGGCTTACACTGAATTTCAAGAGTATTTGAAACAACTTTCGTCTCTTGGTGCAATGCTTCACGTTTGCAGTAAAAACGAGGAACAAAACGCAGTTTTGGGCTTTGAAAGAAGCGACAGCGTTTTAAAGAAAGATGATTTTTTATGCTTTAAAGCGAATTGGGAGCCAAAACATATTAACATCGCTAATATTGCAAGTGAAATGAATGTTGGGGCAGACAGTTTTGTTTTTGTTGACGATAATCCGGCAGAGCGTGAAATTGTTAAAACACATATAAAAGGCATTGCCGTGCCTGAACTCACTGCACCCGAACATTATATAAAAGTGCTTGACAGGGGCGGATATTTCGAAACTACAACACTTTCAGACGATGACAAAAAGCGCACAGAAATGTATCGCCAAAATTTACAAAGGGCAGCACAAACCCAAAATTATGGCGATTATAACGATTATTTAAAAAGCCTTGAAATGAATGCAGACATCTTAGCTTTTTCAAGCGAACACGCCGAGCGCATAACACAGCTTATTAATAAAACTAACCAGTTTAATTTGACAACAAAACGTTACAACCCAGAGCAAATTTCTTCACTTATAGACAGTAAAAACCACATAACTTTATATGGTCGCCTTGTAGATAAATTCGGCGACAATGGAATTGTTACGGCATTGATAGCCGAAATTGACGATAACACGGCAAAAATCACATTGTGGGTTATGAGTTGCAGGACATTTAAACGCCATTTAGAATACGCAATGTTTGATGCACTTATAAGCGAGTGTAAAAAATTAGGCATAAAAAAGATAAAAGGCGATTTTTATCCAACTGCAAAAAATTTGCCTGTTAAAGAATTTTATGATAGTATAGACTTTACAAAGGTAAGCGAAGATGAAAACGGCAATAAATATTACGAATTTAATATTGCTGAGAATTACAAAAATTTAAACGCTGTAATTGAGATAAACTAAGATAATTCTTGCTTTTCCACTGTCATTCTGAGCGCAGCCGAAGAATCACAATCACAGACAAACCTACCTTTTCCACTGTCATTCTGAGCGCAGCCGAAGAATCCGCAAT
>CAYJGV010000074.1:0-10747 GCA_964369715.1 uncultured Bacteroides sp.
TAATTTTTGATGTTATTATATTTGGTATATCGTAGCATTACTGTCATTCTGAGTCATGCGAAGAATCGCAATTATAACGTGCCTAGCCAAGCCGATACAATCCAAACCCGTACTGCATCTAGGGAAACGGATTCCTCTCTACACTCGGAATGACACAAGATACTCTATAAAAACCAAGCTGACACTTTTGATATTGTGTCAGCTTATTTTTATATACAACTATATCAATAATTTCCATTTTAAAAGTTTTACTCAATTTTTTTCAAAAAATTGCGGTTTTTAGGCAGAGCCTAAACCGTTTTTCGCAAAAAACGGAACCCCCCAAAAAAACGGAATCCCCTAAAAAACGGAACACTTATATAAAAAGCCCCACTGCAATCTTGTTGCAGTGGAGCTTTTTATTCCGTTATAATGCGAAATTAAACCAATTCAATGATGGCCATTTCCGCAGCGTCGCCACGACGAACGCCCGTTTTAATAATGCGGGTGTAACCGCCGTCACGGTCGGCATATTGTGAACCAATTTCGTCAATCACTTTTTTGGCAACTGTCTCTTTTGTGATAAAAGAGAAAACTTGACGCTTAGCATGTAAGTCTTCGCGTTTGCCAAGAGTAATCATTTTTTCAGCCATTGAACGTACTTCTTTTGCACGTGTAACTGTTGTTTCAATTTTACCGTTCTCAAACAAATGTGTTACCATTGCGCGAAGCATCGCTCTGCGGTGATCGCTGGCTCTGCCTAATTTTCTTGTGCCGGGCATACCATTCACTCCTTTTTGTTTACTCGTCTTCCGATGTTAAGTTAAATCCGAGTGATTCAAGCTTTGCAATTACTTCTTCAAGGCTCTTACGGCCAAGGTTGCGCACTTTCATCATTTCGTCTTCTGATTTGTTAATTAAGTCTTCCACAGTGTTAATTCCTGCACGTTTTAAGCAATTGAATGAACGTACCGATAAATCTAATTCTTCGATAGTCATTTCTAATGCTTTTTCTTTACCTTTGTCATCTTTTTCAACCATGATTTCTGTGTTCATTGCCTCTTGTGACAATGTTACAAATAAGTTTAGATGTTCTGTCATAATTCTTGCAGCTAAGCTTACAGCTTCTTGTGCATCAATTGTTCCATCTGTCCAAACTTCAATGCTTAGTTTATCATAGTCGGTTATTTGACCAACACGTGTGTTTTCTACTGTGTAGTTAACTTTTAATACAGGCGTATAAATACTATCAACAGGCAATGCGCCTAAGATTGTATTTTCTGCCTCTTGTTTGTTACGGTCTGACGATACATAGCCTCTGCCTTTTTCGAATGTCAATTCCATAACAAGTTTGCCGCCTTGGGCTAATGTTGCAATGTGCCAATCAGGGTTCAGTATTTCAATGTCAGCATCTTGATAAATATCACCTGCTGTTACAGGGCCTTCTTCAGTTGCTTCTATTCTTACTGTTTTTGCTTCGTCTGTGTATAGTTTTGCTGTTACGCCTTTGATATTAAGCACTATTTCAGTAACGTCTTCTTTTACGCCTTCTATTGTAGAAAACTCATGTACAACGCCATCGATTTTTATGCTTGTAACAGCAACGCCCGGTAGGCTTGAAAGCAATACTCTGCGCAAACTATTGCCGAGTGTTGCTCCAAAACCTCTTTCAAGCGGCTCTACCACAAATTTACCATAGCACCCGTCAGCACTTAGGCTTGTAGCCTCAATTTTTGGCTTTTCTATCTCCATCATATAAATACCCTCCTTAATACTTCAAGCATATTAAACTCGCTTTTGTGTATTTGCATACGTCGCAAGGGATTATTTGGAGTATAACTCGACGATTAAATGCTCTTCCACTGGGAAATCAATATCGTCACGTGCTGGCATTGCAATTACAGTTCCTTTTAAAGAACCTTTTTCACTGCTTAACCATTTTGGCACGTTAACAATTGCAGCATCTTCGCCTGTTAAACGTTTGAACATAACGCTGTCACGGCTTTTTTCACAAACTTCGATAACATCTCCAACTTTAATCATGTATGATGGAATATCTACTTTGTGTCCGTTAATTTTAAAATGACCATGAGCAACAAGTTGTCTTGATTCTCTTCTTGTCATTGAAAAACCTAAACGGTATACCACATTATCTAAACGGCGTTCTATCATTGTCAATAGATTTTCGCCTGTTTTTCCTTGCATACGGCTTGCTCTTTCATAGTACATACGGAATTGTTTTTCCATAACGCCATATACAAATTTTACTTTTTGTTTTTCGGTTAGTTGTAATGCGTATTCACTTTTCTTTTTACGCATTTGACCACCGGGATTGCGATTGGTTGTTTTCTTTGCGTATCCCATAACAGCAGGTGAAAGACCTAGTGCTTTACAACGTTTTGCGATGGGTTGCATATTTCTTGCCATGTAACAAAAACCTCCCTTTTGTCAAATTAGATACGGCGACGCTTTGGTGGGCGACAGCCATTATGGGGAATAGGTGTAACATCTTTAATCATGTTAACCTCAAGACCTGTTGATTGTAAAGCTCTTATTGCAGCTTCACGACCTGAACCTGGGCCTTTAACGAATACTTCAACAGTTTTCATGCCATGCTCCATAGCGGTTTTAGCAGCTGATTCAGCCGCCATTTGTGCCGCATATGGTGTACTTCTACGTCCACCGCGGAAACCTTGGCTGCCTGAGCTTGCCCATGAAACTGCGTTGCCTTGCACATCGGTAATTGTTACGATGGTATTATTGAATGTGCTTTGAATATGTGCGCAACCACGTTCAATGTTTTTACGCTCACGGCGTTTTGTGCGCGCGGCGCCTTTTTTAGCAACAGCTTTTGCCATTTAATTATCCTCCCATTACGGATTATTTCTTCTTATTTGCCACGGTGCGAGCGGGGCCTTTACGTGTACGTGCGTTTGTTTTACTGCGTTGGCCACGCACAGGTAAACCTTTGCGATGGCGCACGCCGCGATAGCATTGAATTTCAACTAAACGTTTGATGTTCAAAGCAACATTACGGCGTAAATCACCCTCAACTGTAAAATTCTTATCAATGTAATCACGAATAAGAGCTTCTTCGTCGTGGGTTAAGTCTTTCACCCTTGTATCAGGACTGATTTTTGTTGCGTCTAAAATTTCTTTTGCCGCACTATTACCAATACCGAAAATATAGGTGAGGCCAACTTCAACTCGCTTCTCTTTGGGCAAGTCAACTCCGGCGATACGTGCCATGTATAGCACCTCCTGATTTATTTATCCCTTTTATATTTTATTCAGCTTAGGTGGGACAACCTTATATAAGCTTATTCTTCACGCTTTGGCCTTAGCCTTGACGCTGTTTATGTTTTGGATTTTGGCAAATAACCATTACTCGGCCTTTGCGCTTAATAACTTTGCATTTTTCGCAAATTGGTTTTACGGAAGGTTTAACCTTCATAATAGTAACCTCCTTTTAGATAGGGAAATTTACTTTGTTCTCCATGTGATGCGCCCTTTTGTTAAATCATATGGGCTCATTTCCACGGTTACTTTGTCTCCTGGCAGTATACGTATGAAATTCATGCGTAATTTGCCACTTATGTGTGCCAAAAGTTTATGCCCGCCTTGTATCTCAACAAGAAACATAGCATTTGGCATCGCTTCTACTACTACGCCTTCAACTTCAATTACGTCTTCTTTGGACATGTTTGGCCCTCCTCTATTTTCTTGCTCTGCCGCTTTAACGGCATTTAGTGAGTATGACCGGCCCTTTTGCAGTTATGGCTATCGTGTGCTCGAAATGAGCAGATAAGCCACCGTCCACAGTTTTGACCGTCCATTTGTCGGACATAACTTCAACAGCATGCTCTTTTTCGTTTACCATGGGTTCAATAGCAAGTGTCATGCCCGAAACAAGCCTTGGGCCTCTTCCTTGTGTGCCATAATTTGGCACTTCAGGTGCTTCGTGCAATTTTGCTCCTACTCCATGGCCCACATAAGGGCGAACTATTGAAAAACCCGCACTTTCAACATGCTCTTGAATTGCTGCGCTGATATCCCCCACTCTGTTGCCGGATATTGCCTTACTTATGCCAATATCTCTTGCCTCTCGAGTGATATCCATCAAACGCTGTGCATTTTCGCTTATGGCGCCACAGGCGAATGTAGCGGCGTTGTCTCCATGATACCCATTGATATATGCGCCAATGTCTATGCTGACAATGTCGCCTTCTTGTATCACAAGCTTTTTGGTGGGAATGCCATGAATAACAGTATCGTTAATCGAAATGCATGTTCCCGCCGGAAAACCGCCATAGCCCTTAAAACTGGGTTTTGCGCCTTGACTTTTGATATAATCACATACCATTTTATCAATTGTTACAGTGCTGACACCGGGTTTTACTTCTTTTCCCGCTAACTCAAGCGCTTCGGCGGCTATGTGACAAGCCAATTTCATGCGCTCTAGTTCAACTTGTGTTTTAACGGGAATCATATTTTAATACCTAGTGCTGTAAACAAAAGGTTTGTTGTGTCTTTCACTTCCTCTTGTCCTTCTATCACTATCAGTTTATCATGTTGTCTGTAAAAGTCAACAAGTGGTTCTGTCTGTTCGTGATATGTGTTTAAACGCTCAACAATTGTTTTAGGTTCATCGTCTTTTCTTACAATAAGCTTTCCTGAGCAACGATCACATGATTCAGGCTCTCTGCTTGGTTTATACTGTAGATGGTAGCTGGCACCACAGGCGGAACAAACCCGCCTGCCGGAAAGACGTCTGATAATATCTTCGTCTTTAACCTCGATTGCCACTACTTTATCTATTTGTACACCTAATTTGTCAAGAGCCTCGGCCTGTGTTACTGTACGGGGTACCCCGTCCAGTATAAAGCCGTTTGCACAATCGTTCTCGCTGAGGCGTTCTTTTATTATGCTTACGATAGTGTCATCGGGAACAAGCTCGCCGCTTTCAATAAGCTCTTTCGCCATTTTTCCCATTGCAGTTTCGTTTCTGATTGCCTCACGTAAAATATTGCCTGTGCTTATCGCTGGAATGTTCAATGATTCACAAATCAATTCCGCCTGTGTGCCTTTTCCGGCACCGGGGGCGCCTAAAAGAATTAATCTCATGTTGCGTCTCCCTTCGTTGCTTTAAGCTTATTCTAAGAACCCTTTATGATGACGCATTAGCATATATGACTCTAGGCTGCGGCTTGTATCAAGTGCAACACCAACTACGATTAGTAAGCTTGTGCCGCCAAGTGATAAATCCATGCCGGAAATCATGCTTAAGATGATAGGACCAACGGCCACTATACCCAAGAATGCAGCGCCGATAAAGGTTATTTTGCTGAGAACTTTTGTAATAAAATTACTTGTGGGTTCACCCGGGCGATAGCCTGGGATTGTACCATTGTTATTGCGTAAATTGTTGGCAATTTCAATGGGATTATACTGTATAGATACATAAAAATAATTGAAAACAATAATTAAGAATAAATATACAATAGCATATAGCCAACCGGTTGTGCTGAACATATTAAAGAAACTGTATAAAAGTGGGCTACTTGTTGGGGTGATATCTGAGAAGAAAAGCGCCCCGATTGTGCCCGGTATGCTTATTAACGCCGAAGCGAAGATAACAGGCATAACACCACTCATGTTTACTTTAATAGGAATATGTGTGTTTTGGCCGCCATACATTTTGCGCCCTACAACACGTTTTGCGTATTGTACTGGCAAACGACGTTCCGCCGCATTTAAGATAACTACAAGCACCACTGCAACAATTGCAAGTATTGCTATTAGCGGAACGAATAGGAAAAACTGTGCCTCGCCTGCGATTGCACGCTCGAAATAAAGTTGGAATGTTGTGAACATGCCTGTTAGGCCACTTACAATACCTGTAAAGATGATGATAGAGATACCGTTGCCGATGCCTTTACCGTCAATTTGTTCGCCCATCCATTGAACAAGCAATGCGCCTGCTGCGAATGTTAGCACGATTACTATAGCTGCGAATACGCCTTCAAAGCCGCTTGTATATAAAAGCATGCCTTGTCCGCGAAGCAAGAAGTAGTAACCGATTGAAAGTGCAAGTGCGAAGCCCGCGCCAACATAACGTGTTATACGTGTGATTTTGCGTCTGCCGCTCTCGCCTTCTTTGCTTAGGCGCTCCAGCGCCGGGATTGCTGTTGTTAATAATTGCATTATGATGGATGCATTAATATAGGGCATTACGTTTAACGCAAACAAAGTTGCCTGCGAAAACGAACCACCGGAAAGCATATCAAAATAGTTCAATAAACTTCCGCTTTCTGCCACTAACAGCCTTAGTGCATCACCCGAGATGAAAGGAACCGGGATTGCGCTACCTAAACGGTAGATAAATATAATCATCAAAGTGAAAATAAGTTTTTTTCGCAATTCCTCAATTTTCCACGCGTTGCGGAATGTCTGAAACACCTTAAATCACCTCGGCCTTTCCACCCGCTTTCTCGATAGCCTCTTTTGCAGAAGCTGAGAATGCTTTTGCTTTCACAGTCAAGCTTTTTGTAAGCTCGCCATTGCCAAGAACTTTAACGCCGTCTAACTCTTTTTTGAAAACGCCTGCTGCTTTAAGTGCTGCCGCGTCAACAACTGCGCCGTTTTCAAACTTGTCTAAATCGCTAAGTTTTACTGTTGCGTAAACTGTTGCAAAAATATTGTTAAATCCACGTTTGGGCAAGCGACGTTGCAATGGAAGTTGGCCGCCTTCAAAGCCTGCCTTTTTAGCACCGGAACGAGCCTTTTGGCCTTTATGTCCGTAACCTGCTGTTTTGCCGTTGCCGCTACCTGCGCCACGGCCTTTGCGTTTAGCCGCCTTGTTGCTGCCATTTGCCGGTTTTAATTCATGAAGCATCATTGTGCATTGCACCTCCTTGCTTATTACGATTTAGCCACCTGTACAAGATGATTAATTTTTTTGATTTTGCCATGTGTTGCTACGTTATCAGGTTGCACAGTTGTGTCACCCACACGTTTTAAACCAAGGCTGATTGCTGTTGCAATTTGATTTTTTTTGCGTCCGATTAAACTTTTTACAAGTTTAATTTCTATGCCGCCCTCAACTGCTTTTTTAGCGGGAGCTTTTTTAGCTGTTGTTTCAGCTTTTTTAGCTGCCGGTTTTTTAGCAGGAGCTTTTTTTGCTGCTGTTTCGCCATCTGCTTTTTTAGCCGCAGGCTTTTTAGCAGGTGCTTTTTTAGCTGCTGTTTCGCCGTCTGCTTTTTTAGCAGGAGCTTTTTTAGCTGCTGGTTTTTTCTCTGCCGCAGGTTTGGCGGCAGCTTTTTTAGCGGGAGCTTTTTTCTCTGCCACTTCTGTTGCAGTTACTTTCTCTTCAGCCATTTTCGTTGCCTCCTTAACCTAAAATTTCTTTAACGGTTTTACCGCGTTTTGCGGCAACCTGTTCTAAACTTTGCAAGCCTAACAAGCCGTTCATTGTGGCTGTTACAACATTGCATGGGTTGTTCGAACGTTGGCATTTTGTACGAATGTCTTTAATGCCTGCACACTCTAAAACTGCACGAACAGCGCCGCCGGCGATAACGCCTGTACCTTCAGGTGCCGGACGAAGTAAAACTCTGCCTGCTCCGAAAGCGCCAACTGTTTCATGAGGAATAGTTGTGCCTTTCATGTTAATTTTGTGCAAGTTCTTTTTAGCAGCCTCTAAACCTTTGCGAATAGCCTCAGGAACTTCTGATGCTTTGCCAAGGCCAAAGCCTACGATACCCTCGCCGTTGCCTACAACAACAAGAGCGGAAAATTTCATTACGCGGCCGCCCTTAACTGTTTTGGATACACGGTTAATGGCAATAACTTTCTCTTGCAAATCCAATACGGATGCGTCAATTTTATCCATTTGTATCCTCCTTACAGCACAAGGCCGCCTTCACGCGCGCCCTCCGCTAATGCTTTAACACGGCCATGATATACAAAGCCGCCACGGTCATATACCGCTTTAGTGATGCCTTTATCGGCTGCTTTTTTAGCAATTGCTTTGCCAACTTTAGTAGCCGCTTCAATGTTTCCGCCAAAACCTTCAAAATCTTTATCCATGCTTGATGCACTTGCAAGTGTTACGCCTGCAACGTCATCGATAAGCTGTGCATAAATGTGCTTTGAGGAGCGGAACACGTCCAAACGTGGGCAAGCTGCTGTGCCGGAAATTTTACCACGTACACGACGATGCCTGCGCAAACGTGCAACGTTTTTGCTCGGTTTGTTAACCATTTATGTTCACTCCTTCTATTATTTAGCTTTGCCGGCCTTGCCCTCTTTGCGGATGATAACTTCACCTGCATAGCGGATACCTTTGCCTTTATATGGCTCCGGTGGGCGTTTTTCGCGAACTTCAGCTGCAAATTGACCAACTTTTTGTTTGTCTATACCGTTAATAATAATTTTTAGCGGTTCGGGTACATCAATTGTTATTTCGTCAGTTTCACTAACGATAACTTGATGTGAATAACCAAGGTTCATAACAAGGTCTTTACCTTGTTTTGCGGCACGGTAGCCAACACCTTGAATTTCAAGCTCTTTTTTAAAGCCATTTGTTACGCCCTCTACCATATTGGCAATAAGAGTGCGTGTAAGGCCGTGCAAACTGCGGGCCTCTTTATCATCATTAGGGCGGGTAACTAAAGCTTCATTATTCTCTACCTTAACGCTCATTAACGGGCTGATATTGGAATGAAGTGTACCTTTGGGGCCCTTCACCGTTACAGTGTTTTCTTTAATTTCTAAAGTAACACCTGCCGGGATGACGATGGGTTTTCTTCCTATTCTCGACATAGTCTATTTGCCCCTTTCTTACCAAACAAAGGCTAAAACTTCGCCGCCCACGTTTTCTTTACGAGCTGCTTTGTCTGTCATAACGCCTTTAGATGTTGATATAATTGCTGTGCCAAGACCTTTTAATACTTTAGGCATATCTTCACAATTTGTGTAAATGCGAAGGCCAGGTTTTGACACACGGCGTAAACCTGTAATTACAGGTGCGCCTGTTTGTGTGTATTTTAATGTTACGCGAATTATGCCTTGTTTATCATCACTGATAACTTGAACGCCCTTCACATATCCCTCTTGAACTAAAATTTCTGAAATTGCTTTTTTTAGTTTTGAGCCTGGAATGTCTACAGAAGGGTGTTTGGCATTGCTTGCGTTTCGAATGCGGGTCAATAAGTCCGCAATTGGGTCTGTAATATGCATGTGCCACTAACCTCCTTGTTCGTTAGCAAAATATTCTTGCGCAAACGGTTTTTATTACCAGCTTGCTTTTCTTACGCCGGGAATTTGGCCTTTGTAAGCCAATTCTCTAAAGCAGATACGGCAAACACCGTATTTGCGCAGGTAGGCGTGTGGCCTGCCGCAGATTTTGCAACGATTGTATGCTCTTGTTGAGAACTTCGGTGCAGCCTGCTGTTTCATTTTCATGCTAGTTTTAGCCAAAATTCATGCCCTCCCTTAATTTGCAAACGGAGCGCCCATAAGCTTTAATAGCTCTTTGCACTCTTCGTCTGTTTTAGCAGTTGTTACAAAGCAAACGTCTAAACCACGAACGGCGTCGATTTTATCATAATCAATTTCAGGGAAAATCAACTGCTCTTTGATGCCACAGCTGTAGTTGCCACGGCCGTCAAATGAGTTGCCGTTAATTCCGCGGAAATCGCGAACACGAGGTAGTGCAACTGAGAAGAAGCGGTCTACGAACTCGTACATGTTTTCGCCGCGTAGTGTAACTTTAGCGCCGATTGGTGAACCCTCACGTAGTTTAAAGTTAGCAACGCTTTTTTTAGCTTTGCAAACAACGGGCTTTTGGCCTGTTATTTTTGCGATGTCTGCCAAAACGGCATCCATAATTTTAGAGTTATCTTTAGCTGCACCGCAGCCAACATTGATAACAACTTTATCTAGCTTTGGAATTTGCATTACGCTTTTATAGCCGAATTTCGTCATTAGAGCTGGCGCAATTTCCTTGGCATATGTTTCTTTTAATCTTGCCATTATTATGTCACCTCTCCTTAAAATTCAGCGTTGCATTTTTTGCAAACGCGTACTTTTTTACCGTCTTTTATAACGGAACCTGTGCGAACGCCTTTGTCGCATTTAGGGCAAACAGGCATAACTTTGCATGCATATAATGCGCCTTCTGCTTTAACAATACCGCCTTGTTCGCCTTGACGACGAGGTTTAACATGTTTTGTAACCATGTTTAGGCCCTCGATGATAACTTTGCCCTCGCTTGGGCTAACTTGTAGTACTTTACCGGTTTTACCGGCGTCTTTACCAGTGATAATTTGAACATTATCTCCGGATTTAACGTGAACTTTTTTATTCATTTCAAACCCTCCTTACAACGATTCCGGTGCAAGGCTTACGATTTTCAAATAGCCACCATCGCGAAGTTCGCGGGCAACCGGTCCAAAAATACGTGTACCTCTCGGGTTTTTATCTTCACGGATAAGAACTGCTGCGTTCTCATCGAAACGGATGTATGAACCATCCTCGCGGCGTACGCCGTGTTTGCTGCGCACTACAACAGCTTTTACTACGTCGCCTTTTTTTACTGTGCCATTTGGCGCTGCTTTTTTGACCGAAGCCACTATAACATCACCAATGCCGGCATATCTCTTGCGGGAGCCTCCCAAAACACGAATGCACATGATTTCTTTTGCGCCTGTGTTGTCGGCAACCTTGAGATAGCTTTGCATCTGTACCATATACAGAATCTCCTTTC
>CAYJGV010000075.1:0-10654 GCA_964369715.1 uncultured Bacteroides sp.
CCTCGTGGGGAAGTTTGCGATAGTGGCAACCGACTAAAAAGACGGATTCCTCGCTTACACTCGGAATGACGGTGTGTGGCTTGCCTAGGGAACGGATTCCTCGGCTACGCTCGGAATGACGGTGTGCGCCTAGGGGAACGGATTCCTACGACTCGCCAAGAGCCGCCTTACGGCGGTTGCTCGCTTGCATTGCACTGCGGTGCTTATCGCTTACACTCGGAATGACAACAATTTATCTATAACACATCACACTTTTTTAAGCGGTGCATAATTTGCCATTGTTTTTTTAACGCCTACTTTTTCGAATTTAACTTCTACTATGGTGTCACCGGCAACAGGCGTCACTTTTTGCACTATGCCTTTACCAAAAACCTTGTGCTCCACTATGTCGCCCATCACATATTTTTCACCGCTTGCAACACTTTTTGTCGCACTTGCAGCTTTATTAAGGCTTCCGCCACCAAAACCGCTTTGTCCAATTCCGCTGCTTTTTTTAGCGCTTGCTGCGCCAAAATTGCTTTGCCCTAAAGTAGCGCCCCTGTTAAAATTAGCAGACGCCATACCGCCTCCAAAACCTCTTTTTTCTGCGCTGTATTCTCGGCTTTGGCTTTCATAATAAGAATTTCTTGCCAATTCTTCACTTTGTACTGTTTCAATTAAATCTTCATCAATTTCGTTTAAAAAACGTGATGTTGTGTTCCTTTTTGTTTGTCCAAAAATCATGCGCTCTTTTGCACTGGAAAGAAACAGCGATTTTTTTGCACGTGTTAAACCAACATAACAAAGGCGTCTTTCCTCTTCAAGTTCACTTTCGCTATATCTGCACATTTCACTTGGGAAAATATTCTCCTCCATGCCCACAATAAACACATAAGGAAATTCAAGCCCCTTTGCCGCATGCATCGTCATCATCACAACAACATCACTGCTATCGTCATAATTATCCATGTCGGTAATAAGTGCAACTTCTTCTAAGAAGCCCTCAAGGCTTGCCTCTGCCCCTTTTTGGTCGGCGTAAATTTTAACCGAAGAAATTAACTGCCCTATATTTTCAAGGCGAGTTTGTCCCTCTTCGCCCTCGTTTTCAAGCATTTGCCTATAGCCTGTAAGGTGTGCAATTTCTGCAACAAATAAATCAAGCGGCATAGAATTGTGTGCATCGCACAGATTTTTATAAACAGTATTAAAACCCATAATCGCATTCATCGCACGTGAAAGTTTTGGGTGTTTTTGCACATGCTTGCAAACATCAAGCATATTTGTTTGTTCTTTCAAGGCAATTTCTGCTATATTATCAATTGTTGTAAGCCCTATTTTCCTCGATGGTTCGTTGATAATTCTTTTAAGCCTTATTTCATCATTTCCATTTGCAACAATGCTCATATAGGCTAAAATATCCTTAACCTCTTTGCGGCTATAGAATTTTAAACCGCCAAAAACCTTGTAAGGTATGCCTGCGCGTGCAAAATATGTCTCCACAGGTTGAGATTGCTTATTCATGCGGTATAAAATGGCATGGTCGTTTAATTTTGCGCCATCTTTTAAGTTTTGGCCTATTACACTTGCTATGTGCGAGGCTTCGTCATGCTCGTTAGAAGCAAAATAATGCTCTATCAAACTGCCACCCTCGCTGTTTGTCCAAAGTGTTTTGCCTTTTCTTGTCCTGTTATTTTTTATAACCGTGTTTGCCGCATCTAATATATTTGATGTCGAGCGATAATTTTCTTCAAGGCGAATAATTTTCGCACCCGGAAAAAGCTCCTCGAATTGCAAAATATTTTCTATCGTAGCACCACGGAATTTATAAATGCTTTGGTCATCATCGCCCACAACACAAATGTTCCCATGCCCTGCGGCAAGTAAATCCACAAGCATAAATTGCGCCACACTTGTATCTTGATACTCGTCCACCATTATGTATTTAAAGCGGTTTTGATAATAATCTCTAACTTCTTTATTATTTTTTAAAAGGTGAACCGTGTGATAAATTAAATCGTCAAAATCCATTGCACCTGCCGCTTTTAATCGCTTTGCATAGGCGTCATAAATTTTTGCAACAAGTGCTGTTTTTGCATTGTTTTCGCTTTGCGCAAGTGCATCTTCAGGGCTTATCATTTTATCTTTAAGTGACGATATAGCGTTCATTGCACTTCTATGCGGCAAAAATTTGTCATCTACTTGAAGCTGTTTGTAAACTTCTTTTAATGCACGCAATGCATCGTCTGCATCATAAATTGTAAAATTGCTTACAAAACCTAAGGCATCAGCATTTCTGCGCAAAATGCGCACACATGCCGAGTGGAATGTCGAGGCATTTATGTCATTGCCGCTTTCCTCTCCAAGCATTTTACAAAGACGCTCTTTTAATTCCCTTGCGGCTTTATTTGTAAAGGTAATTGCCAAAATATTATAAGGTCTAACAGCATTTACCGCCAAAAGAGACGCTATTTTATGGCTTGGCTCTCCGCCTTTTTCAATTAAATTTTCAAGCTCTTTGCAATCCTCTTCACTTACGTTATAAGGTGCATTTTCTGCTTTTTTCGCCTGACCAAAACGCACCATATTTGCAACACGGTTAACCAAAACAGTGGTTTTTCCGCTTCCTGCACCTGCCAAAATTAAAAGCGGGCCATCAATTTCATAAACGGCTTCTTTTTGCATTTTGTTAAGGCGTGCGAATTGGTTATTTATATATTTATTTCGCAGTGATAAAAAACGCTGCGCTGTTTTTTCTTGCATTACATTCCCCTTGGTTTATATTTGTAGTGTAAAATCCCTCGTAATTATGTAATATCTTGAAGATATAGATAATCTCAACTTAACTTGCCTTGTCATTCCGAACGCTAGTGAGGAATCCGTTCTCCTTTTAAATCACGCTATAATTGCGATTCTTCGTCGTACCTCCTCAGAATGACATGTTCCGATACGGTTATGGCTAAGATAAACAATTTTTACCCCTTCAATCCGTCTTCCCATGCACATGCAACTGCATTTGCAACAGCATCTGCAACACCTTCTTTAAAAACAGGTGGCACGATATAATCTTCTTTAAGCTCGCTTTCACTTACGCAATTTGCAATTGCATGTGCCGCTGCAAGCTTCATTTTTTCGTTTATTCTTTTTGCCCTAACGCTTAATGCGCCTTTAAATATACCCGGAAACGCTAAAACATTGTTTATTTGATTAGCAAAATCGCTTCTGCCTGTGCCCACAATTCTTGCGCCGCCCTCAAGTGCTAAATCCGGCATAATTTCCGGTTCCGGGTTCGCCATAGCAAGCACAATTGCGTCTTTTGCCATTGTGCTAACCATTTCTTTTGTTATCGCCTTTGGTGCTGAAACACCCACAACTAAATCAGCCCCACGCATTGCGTCGGCTAAAGTGCCTGTTAAATTTTCCTCATTTGTGCTTTTTGCAAGCTGTGCCATTGCAGGGTTTAAACCAGTTAAATCGTTTTTGCATAAAATGCCGTTTATATCACAAACAACAATATTTTTCACGCCTATAATTTTAAGCATATTAACAATTGCCGTGCCTGCACTTCCTGCACCGTTTACAACAGCTTTTATTTTATCAAGTGGTTTTTTTACAAGTTTTGCCGCATTTATAACAGCCGCACTTACAACAATAGCTGTGCCATGTTGGTCATCGTGGAAAACAGGAATATCCACCGCTTCTTGTACACGTTTTTCTATTTCAAAGCAACGTGGCGCTGAAATATCTTCCAAATTTATGCCACCGTAAGTAGGTGCAAGCGCAGTTATTATTTTTACAAGCTCATCGGTGTCTTGTGTATCAAGGCAAACAGGCACAGCGTCTACTCCTGCAAAAGTTTTAAAAAGCACGGCCTTGCCTTCCATTACAGGCATAGCCGCCAAAGGGCCTATATTGCCAAGCCCAAGCACAGCGCTTCCGTCTGATACAACAGCCACCATATTGCCTTTTGTTGTATATGTATAAACAAGTTCAGGGTTTTTGGCTATTTCTTTACAAGGCTGTGCAACCCCAGGGGTATATGCCAGTGACAGTTCTTCTTTTGTGCTAACGGCAACTTTGCTTTCAACTGATAGTTTGCCTTTGTTTTTTTCGTGCAGTTCAAGTGATAATTTGTAATAATCCATTTTAACTCCTGTGTTTTATAACTTTATTTTATATTTTACTATAATTATAATTTGTTTTATTTGTTAAAACAAATTTTTCATCATTCACAAAGGCAAAATTAAATATGCGGTGTAAATCCCTCGCCAAAAATTTCGCCTGCCTCAGTTATCACGATAAACGCCTGTGGGTCTATACCATATGCGGTTTTGTGCACGGCGAACATCTGGTTTTTGTTTGCCACACATAAAAGCACTTGGCGTTCGGTGTTTGAATAAGTCCCCATTGCTTTTATTAAAGTTGCGCCACGGTCTTGAGTTTTTGCAATTTCTTTTGCAATTTCACTGCCTTTTGTTGTTACTATAACCGCCATTTTACCACTGCCTAAACCGTATATGAATTTATCTATTATAAAAGTGCAAACCACTGTGGTGATAATGCCGTATAATACAGCATCTATATTTCCAAAAACCACACCACCTATAAGAATTATCACGCAATCTATCCAAAGCATCAATTGGCCAAGTGATAAATGAGGAAAGACTTTTTTAAACGACATCATGATGAAATCTGTGCCACCTGTAGAAGAATTGCGCATATAAACCAAAGCGAGCCCAGAGCCCGTTAAAACGCCTGAAAAAATTGCGGCGAGTAATGGTTCACCCGAATAAGGTGGGAAAAGAGGCGCAATAAAATCGGTGCATACAAATACTATAAACATAGTGCGAAATGTACCAAGTAAAAATTTGCGTCCAACAAATCTATAGCTAAAAATAATTATTGGAATATTTAAAATTAAAGTTAATGTACCAACTTGTATAATAGGGAAAATGTGGTTTAAAACAATTGAAAGGCCTGAAACACCACCCGGGGCAAATTCGGCATTTTGAGCAAATGCTATTATGCCGATTGAAAACAATAAACTGCCTATTATTTCAAAAATAATATCAAAGGCAAGCTTTTTAAAGCCCACATCATTTTTCGGTTTTAAAAACGACATCGCTAAAATCTCCGTTCGAAAATAAATTATATTATTATTTACTAAACCATAAACGTATTACATCGGTTTGGCTGTATAGACTGATAGAAATTATTATACCAAAAAATTTAACTTATATCAAATGAAAAAGCAGTTAAATTTTATAATTTTAAACTTATTTGTTTACTATATAATATGCAATACAATAAAGTGCAATTTTTTTATTTGATATCTCGCTTAAAGCACGCATAAAAATTTAATTTTACACATACATTTCAGTACAGTGCTAATTTACAAATATTGAGGAGGCTGATTTTGTGTTCGTAATGACATTAAGTAAAAAAAACTTAAAAAAAGCGGGGAAGATATCAATTTGTGTTGCAATGGTTGCTGTTACCATTTTAGGTATAAACTCGCTGTTTTTCAGTGGTGATGAGCCATCGCAAGAGGTTGCTTTGGGTCTTAACAGCCAGCTGGCAAGCGCAGAAGACCTTGTGACATTTTTACAAGGTTTTGGTGTTCAAGCAGATGTGGCAACGGCAACTGTCACTGCGGTTACCGTGCCCAAAAGTTGGGATGATAGTTTTGATGCATTTAACGAAGTTATAGAGCAAAGCGGATTATCTTTAAGCAAAAGCAAAGGCAAACAGGTTGACAAATGGGCATTGCTTGTGCCCAGCCAAAGCACAGAAGATGTAAAAAGTTATGCGATTGTTTTAGTTCAAGACAATAAACCCGTGGGCGCATATATTTTGCAAAAACCATCAGGAGAAGTATTGCCCTTAAGCGCGGTTGAACAAACCGGTGCACCGCTTACCTCTGAAGAAGTAGCCGCAAACGAAACCTTTGCAAGCGACGCTGAAGTTATTGTTGTTGCCGATGGCACAGACGTTGTACAAGATGTTGCAGCAACAGACGACGAAGAGCTTATAAACCCGGAGGCAACACAAGAGGTTGTAGCGGATATACCAACAGAATAATACATTGTATGCATATTTGCTTAAATAAGTGCAGCGTAGATTGACGCATTTTTCAAAGCAAAGCTTGAAAGCTATTTATTCAATTATAAATTAATGCAAACATATTTTTGTTTTAATGAACCTAAACTATAAACAAGGCACCGAGTTGTTTAATTTGAACTCGGTGCCTCGTTTATTGTTTAGTATATTTTAGTTCTCAATTTTTTCATCGGCTTAAAAACCCTAAACAAACTTGCCGCCGATTCTTATTTGCATAGAATTACATCCTGTTAAAATACTGTTTCACAAGTTCTTTTCCACCAACTTTGATTATCTTGCCTTTTTCTATCACAATCACCTTATCAGCTAAAGCTTGTGCACATCGTATATCGTGTGTAATTGTTAAGATTGTATTGTTTTCCTCTTCGTGAATTGTGTTGATTATATTTACCAAATTATTAAGCGACGCATAATCTTGCCCGACAGTTGGCTCGTCAAATACAATTACTTTCGGTTTCATAGAAAGCATCGTAGCTACGCCAATCTTTCTTTTCTGTCCTTCACTAAGTGAATGTGGATGTCTGTCTAAAAGCATTTCTATCTCAAACATATCAACAATATTTTGAGCATAATCAACAGAATGTGCCGAATATAAAATTTCATCTTCCACTGTTGCCATAAACAATTGATAGTTTGGATTTTGATATACATAAGAAACTTCCTTAAACCATTGTTTATTGCCTTTTTTCTTCGGAAATTTGACATTCAAATTTTGAGAAATACTTCCGTCACTTGCCATGATTAGCCTTGCAAGCAATTTTGTGAAAGTGCTTTTACCTTGACCATTATCGCCAAGGATTACCACTCTTTCGCCTTTATATATAGTTAAATTTAAATTGTCAATAATAGCCTTGTTTTTGATTTTATATGTTAAGTATGTTTAGTTTAGATATATTTTCACCGTTTACTATCACTTCTAGTATGCTAGCGCCTTACAAAAGGCTTTGACGAAGATAGAAAGTTCACCCCTTTGTCATAAAACGGGTTCGTATTACATCGGCTTGGCTAAGCAAACATTGTGTTAGTGATTTAAAATTTCATTTATTGTATGGCAATATAATGAGCTATTATTCCATTATTCGGTTAGAATACACTAACCTGCATACATAATTAATTGTAGCAAAACTACTTGCTTTTGTCAAAGTATTTCTTAAACGCACATAATAAATATATTTTGTCATCATACCAACTTTGTCATAAAGCACTTCTACTTCATATAACTATTCGTTTAGTGCATTTTATTAAACAGTAAAAGCTACATTTCACAAAAGTGAAATGTAGCTTTTAATTTGTGTCTTAGTTGCAATTTAAAGTCTTTATTTATTTTAATAAAATTATAATTCATTGCACAAAGCCCAATATCATTTGTTATAAACACCTGTTTGTGGTGAAATTGCAGGGTTGTATGTTTCGGTTGTTGTTGTAACAGGTGGGTCTACCACTGTAAATGTTGTGCTTGCAACGCCGCCTGTGCTATTTATTGAAATTGTGTGCGTGCCAAGCGGTAAAGCAGTGGTATATGCACCGCTTAAGGTTATTATTATGCTTCCGTTTTGCGCTGTTACATCTTGGCTATTGCTTGAAGATCCGGCAGAATGTATAGTTTGCGGTGCTGTTGCGCCGCCTTTAGTTAGCTCTGTGTCAACATAATCAACAAATTCTGCGTTTGAAGTAAAGCTTACGCTTTGCCCCCTTACAACCGTTTGATGTGCGCCTTTTATTATACTAGGCGCGCTCACTTCAAATGGTATTATAATCTGTGCCGAAGATGGAAATGCTTCTTTGTAAACTACACGGTAGTTTCCTATGTCTTGCACAGTGCTTGTGCTCCATGTGCCACCTGCATCTTGTTTTTCAATCCCATTTGAAAGCCACCCATTAACTACAAACACTTTGCCTAATATAGTCGGGTTTTGAATAGCGGCGTTTACCGATATAACATTGCCTGAGTGGACATATCCGCCGGTTTGTATGCCTGTAATATACTCGGCCTTTAGCACATTTGTTTGGAAAGTTCCACTGCCACTTAGCAAGCCTTGGCCTGCAAGCGTGCCGTTGTTTATGAATATTCCTTCATTATTAAGCGTAACGCCTTCGCTAACAGTCAGGGTTTTACCGCTTTCAATGATTAGGGTTTTACCGCTTTTTATTTCAGCGTCTGCGCCTAGCGTTGGTGAGCCGTATACATTTCCGATGCTGCCCTCAATAACAACACCGCTCCAAGGGTTTGCTGCACCGCTTGTTTTGCCGCTTTGGTCTGCTATAGATGAGATGCCCGTATTGCCGCCTGTTGCCACAATAAAGGCGTTACCCGCAATTGGCGCTCCGCCTATAGGTGTATATGTTGTGGAGAATGTACTGCTTGGAGTGCCTATGCTGTAGCCTCCATGTCCTATGCCTGTACCACTGGAGTTACTACTTGAGTTACTACCAATGCCGCCGGTAGCTGTCACAGTGCCACCCAAAATAATAATGTTGCCGCCAGCGGCGATGGTGCTGGTCGTCGAGCCACCCGAACCTATACCTGCACCGCCATATTCGCCGTTGCCGCCTATTGCCTTTACTGTACCGCTTAAAATTACAATTGTGCCGCCAGTGGCGTTTTTGCCACCGCCTATGCCTGCGCCGTTTTTGCCACCCAGTGCATTCTCTATTATAGCTGTGCCTGTTATTGTTATTTTTGCGTCAGTGCCCTCATTGCCGCTACCTATGCCTGCTGCATCGTCGCCGCCCAGTGCATTGGTAATTGTGCCGCCTGAAATTGTAATTTCGCCGCCATCTTCGTGGCCACCGCCGCCAATACCTGCGCCACCATTGCCACCCTGTGCAGTGATAATTTTGCCGCCTGAAATTTCAATGGTGCCGCCATCGCCTAAAGCGCCGCCACCTATGCCTGTTGAGCCCTCTGCCTTGGTAATGGTACCGCCGGAAATTATAATAGTGCCGCCGGAATTGCCAAGGCCGCCGCCTATGCCTGCGCCACCGTCACCCCTTGCATTCTCTACTATAGCTGTGCCTTTTATGGTTATTCTTCCGCCATTGCCACCATTGCCTCCACCTATGCCTGCGCCGCCACCGCCGCCCAGTGCATTGGTAATTGTGCCGCCGGTAATTGCAATTTCGCCGCCATCGCCCTCACTGCCGCCGCCTATACCTGCACCACCGTCGTTGCCCTTTGCAGTGGTAATAGTGCCGCCTGAAATGTTAATGTTGCCGCCATCGCCGTATGCGCCGCCGCCTATACCTGCGCCGCCAAAGTCACTCATGTATCCGCCCTGTGCATTGTCAATGGCACCGCCTGAAATTGTAATATTACCACCATTGCCACGATGTCCGCCACCTATGCCTGCGCCTGCGCCTATGGTTGCGGAGCCTGTGCCTGCGCCATCGCCACCCAGCGCATTCTCTATTATAGCTGTGCCTGATATTGTTATTCCTCCGCCATTGCCGCCATCGCCGCCGCCAATGCCTGCGCCACCAGTGCTGCCCTGTGCAGTGATAATTTTGCCGCCGGTAATTTTAATAGTGCCGCCATCTCCATTCTTGCCGCCGCCTATTCCTGCGCCGCCGTCTGCGCCACCGATTGCCGTGATATTACCGCCTGAAATGTTAATAGTGCCGCCTGCACTACCTGTGCCGCCACCTATGCCTGCGCCGCCGCCGCTACCACCGGTAGCCTCAAGGCTGCCTTTCGATGCATCTGTTATATTTAAAGTTGCGCCATGTTCCACCTGCAAGCCGGCTTTATTATTTCCACTTTTTAGGGTGTTTGTGCTACCGTCTGCGAGATTTATATTTGCCGTTGCACCGCTCTGTATTTCAAAAGCACAATCTGTACTGTCTATATTTATGCCGTCTAAAACAATATTGGCCGTTACTCCGTTTAGCACTACAATTCTGTGTGCGGTAGCTACAGCTGTGTCTGTATTTGCAATAGTAAGCGTGTCAGTGCCGTTTATGGTAAGTACACCTGAAACTGCATCAAAAGTGTAGTTTGTAGCATTACCTGTCACTGTAAAATCACCCACAGACGCCGCAAACACACCTGTGGGCATAAGCGCCAAAAACAGCGCAAACACCGCCGCAAAGCCCGCAAATTTTTTAAGTAGTTTTTTCATATACATTCCTCTTTCAGGGGCTTTAGACAAAATGCGTTTAATTGCACTTTGTTTTGGCCATAATTTTTATAAAACCGGTATACCCAATATACTTATGTATGTATAAAATACACCTTGACACAAATATACATTTTTAATTATAGCAAAAACATAACACTTTTGCAATAAAAACGCACGAACATTACAAAAATGAAATGTTTCTATTGGCAATTGAAAATAGCACTAAAAATATTGATTTGTCGTCAAGTTTTTTGCTGCACAAAAAACGCCGAGTGCCTTTTCAAATAAAGAGATAGCAGAAAAAGACTAATAGCTATTTATAGATTTATAAAATCATTTTGGTTCTAAAAAAGAGCAGTTTCAATATTTAAATGATAAAGTTTTGTTGATTGTGTCTGATGACAAGACTTTTCATGATGAAATGCAGATTATTTATATTT
>CAYJGV010000076.1:0-10143 GCA_964369715.1 uncultured Bacteroides sp.
GCCAGGAAAGGCAATTGCCAATTATTTATAAGCTGTATACAATTTGTAATTATTTTGCTATTTATTATTTACAAAAAATAATGTATAATAAAAAATGTATAGTCATTTTGGCTTTTTACTTTTATTTATAGTGGGAAAAGGAGTAAAGTATGAAATACTGTGTTCACTGCGGTGAATTATTGCCTGCCGGCGAAAGCGATGTTTGCCTTGCCTGCGGTACAGTTCAAAAAACGAATGATAGTAATGCGGACGATTTTTACAATATTTCTGAAATTCCGTTCGATAATAATTTAAATATGATAAACGATGAAAAAGATTACCCCAGCAGTTTTGCCGCATTTGATGATGACGGCCCAACTTTTGGGGAATTGCCTGCAGAGGAAATAAGGCAAAATTTTTCTGTAAATAAAGGCAAATATGAGGCGAGACCTATTAAAGAAATTGATGAGTATGCAACAAAAATGATGCCTGCCATAAAAAAATCGAATGTGAGTGAAGCAAAACAAATGTCAAAACCGCAAAAGAAAACTACAAAACTTGAAAAAGAATTCGACAGAAAACAGAAAAAACGCCTTAAATCTGTATTAATTTTACTGGTTTTGTCATTGGTGCTTTTAATTTCTACATTAGGCACAGCGCTTTATTTAAACAGTGCCTATAATATTAACGATGATTTTGAAGATTTAAAAACAGCAATGCTTTCAGGTGATGCAACAGCATTGCAAGGCATGCTTTACTCCGATGGACTGGAAATTACAAGCGAGGGCGTAAATGCGTTGCTTCGTGCTTTTTCAAGTGAAGAAAAGGTAAATGCACTTTTATCTCAACTTGCAAATGAAATTTCAGGCACAGGCGAAAATGCCGTTTATCCTGCTTTATACGCAAATTTAGAAGATGTAGCTTTTGGCTATCAAGAATTTAAATTGGGCGTAAAACCTGTCAGCATACAAGTTTCCACAAGTGCACAAAACGCCACTGTAAAAATGGACGGAAAAGACGTCACACCAAGTTCACAAGACCCCTTTACAATAAGCGGCTTAATGCCCGGAGTTTACACCCTTGTTGTAAGAGGTGAAACGCAAATTGGACAAATGGTTGAGGGCCAAAGCATTGATGTAGAAGCTTTAAACAGCGATACACCTTCCGTCATAGATGGCGCTTTGCCTATTTCCGATGTTACAGTAAGTGGAACAATTAACGATACAGCGGTTATTTCTGTCAACGGCACACAGGTTGAACAAACGCCTGTAAATGGCGTTGTAACTTTGCCACAATTGCTTGTGGGCAGTAGCATAAGCATGACTGCAACAGGAAGCTCAGGCGCTGTTATAACTTCATCGGTGCAATTTAACGATAGGTCAAGCACTTCGCTTGCCTTTACTGAATACGAATTGCAAGGCGGTATGCCGTCACATGCTCAAATCGAGCAAATTGTCTCGTCATTCTATGCGTCTTATCTAAACGCAAACAACACAAAAGATATAAACGCTTTAACAAATGTCACAGCCGAGCGCAGAGCGCTTATGACAGAGGAAATTACTGCGGATAAAAACGAGGTTTACACCTTTGAAAGTGCCTCGGTTAGCACAGCTAATATTGCACAATCGCTTGAGGGCGGAAACCCGACAGTAACATTTAACGCTACAACGGCATATAAAGGGGTTGTCACCACAGAAACACCCGAGGGCGCTAAAGAGACAGCCACAACTCAGCACAATGTTTACTACACAGTAGAGCTTGTTTATTCAACAGAAGGCTGGCTTGTAAACAGGCTTGCAATCGCCTCGCAACAACATTACGATTCAGGCGAACTTGTTCCCTTTGCATAATAAAAATGCCGACGGCAGTGCTTTTATAAGCGTTGCCGTCAGTGCGCATATAAATCTATATTGCAACTCTTAAAAATTTACGATATACAGCAATAAACTGCGATAAAAACATAAATAAATCAAAAATACAGGTTGTAAAATGCAATATATTAAAATTGAAAATCTTGCAGAAAATTTAAAATATATAAATAAAGGTGATGTCGTTTATCTTGTGTCAGACCTCATGCGCCTCGCTTTTGAGTGCAGAAAAAACGGTGAGAAATTCAATGCCGATTTATTCATAAATGCGCTTCAAGAAGCCGTGGGTGAAGAGGGCACTTTGCTTATTCCCACCTTTAATTGGGACTTTTGCAAAAATGTGGATTTTAACATAAATAGCACAAAATCACATGTGGGTGCAATTGGAGATATCGCATATAAGCGCACAGATTTTTTACGAACTCATCACCCAATATACTCTTTTGCTGTTTGGGGAAAAGACGCAAAACAACTGTACAACGCAAAAATCGAAACATGTTTCGGTAAAGACAGCCTTTTTGCATATATGTTTTCTAAAAATGCAAAAGCGCTTGCAGTAGGGCTTTCGCCAACAGCAGGCACAACATTTATCCATTATGTTGAAGAGTGTTTAAACGTGCCTTTTAGATATAATAAAGTGTTTACAGGCAATATTATTGATGAAAACAATATTGCCAGCGAAAAAAGCGTAAGCATGTTTGTGCGAGATTTGCAAATCAATGCACAATACATTACAGAATTAGACGATATCATAACAAATTTATCTGTAAATAAAAAGCAATTAATAAATAACATCGAATTCAACACCGTCTATTTGCGTGGGCTTTTCAACGTAGTATCGGCAGAAATTGCATATAATGAAGCAAGGCGAATTTATGATTATGACAGGCAAGAACACAAATTAAATTACACACAATGCCAAACGGCAATGCCAATTGAATGGGATTTTATACAAAGGCAAATTTAAGGGGGTAACAGCTAAAAATGATGCACAGCGTGATACAATTATTACAAAACAGCGCGAAAAAACACCCCGATAAAAACGCAATAAAAAGCACAAGCGGCGCTATAACCTTTTTGCAACTTGAAACCAAGGCAAAAAGCATTGGCACCGCTCTTTGTAATTTTGGAGTTTTTCGCAAAAGTGTTGCGGTTTTAATGCCCAAAAGTGAAGATTGCTTTGCTGCGTTCATGGGCGTTACATGGGCAGGCGGTTTTTATACACCACTTTGCCCCACTATGCCAAAGGCACGCGTCGCTAAAATTTTAAACACATTAAAATGCGAAAATATCGTTGTGAAAAAACAAGATGAAAATTATATAAGCGATATAATTAAAAACGAAAATTTGAATTTAAATGTCCTTTTTTACGAGGACTTATGCGAGAATAACATCAATGAAAAACAACTGGACAACGTGCAAAATAAACTTATTAGCACAGATTTACTATATGTTATTTTCACAAGCGGAAGCACAGGTACACCCAAAGGTGTGTGCATAAGCCACGGCGCTTTAATTAATTTTGCAAGCAGTATAACCGAAGTTTTTAACATCACGCACGAGGATACATTTGGCAATCAAGCCGCATTTTATTTTGATTTGTCCGTTATGGATATCGCATGTATGCTTTTTGCGCAAAGCACAATTTACCTGATAGATGCACAGCTTTTTTCACAGCCTGTGGCGCTTTTGCAATGCATAAAAGATGAAAAAATTAACACAATAGCGTGGGTTCCCTCGGCTATGGTAATGGTTAGCAAATTGCGAGCATTTAAAAATGTCGATGTTAAAGATGTGCTTAAAAAAGTGCTTTTCATAGGCGAAGTCATGCCGGCAAAACAATTTACACTTTGGCGAAAAGCCTTGCCCGATGCATTTTTTTCTAATTTTTACGGCCCAACCGAGGCAACTGTTGCATGTACAGCCTCTATTTTAACAAGAGATTACGAGCCGAACGAAAGCGTGCCCATAGGCAAACCGCTTAAAAATTATGATGTTTTTTTACTGAATGCACAAAACGAATTAATACAGCCATCTAACACAAGTGAACAGGGCGAAATTTGCATAAGAGGCGCAAGTGTCGCACGTGGTTATTACGCCAACGAAGAGATGACAAAGGCGGCTTTTGTGCAAAACCCTTTAAATTCGCACTCGCCTGAAATAATTTACCGCACGGGCGATTCTGCCAGCTACGACGAAAACGGCGAACTTTTATACATAGGGCGCATAGATTTTCAAATAAAGCACATGGGCAATAGGATAGAGCCCGGTGAAATTGAGGCCTCTGCCATGAAGATGAAGGGCATTGAAAACACTTGCGTTGTATATGATGAAAGGCGAAAAAAACTTGTTATGTTTTATGAAGGCGTGCAAAAAGATGACGATATAAAAACATATTTGCAAGAAGTTTTGCCACCTTATATGCAGCCATCACGTTTAATTCACACAGACAAAATGCCATTAAATGCTAACGGAAAAATTAACAGAAGCGAATTGTTGACAATGTTATAAACGCTTTTATTGCAATAGAAAAGAGGATTAAAATGCACGATATTAAAGAAAAAATTGATGAAATTTTGGACGATATAAACCCCTCAATCGCAAGCTATACAGGCGGTGATTTAATAGGCGATAATATTATCGATTCATTCGATATTGTCGACATTGCCTTTGCTATCGAGGAAGAATTTAATATAGAAATTGATGCCGCTTATGTTATAAAGGAGAACTTTTGCACAGCAGAAAATGTGGCAAAACTTGTGCAAAAAATAGTTGAAAATAATGGCTAAAACTTTAAAAAATGGCGCAGATATGCACGATTTGGCAACTAGGCTTTTTAAAATCTGTCGCAGTTTAACAGGTGATGGTGTCAGGCAAACATTGAATATTGTTAAAGAATATATCCCCGAATTGAATATTCACGAAGTGCCAACAGGCACAAAAGCCTACGATTGGCAAGTGCCCGAAGAATGGAATATCAATGGCGGTTATATTGAAAACGAGAATGGCGAGCGCATTGTCGATTTTGCCGAAAATAATCTACACGTCATGGGCTACTCCATACCGACAGACGAGTGGCTCTCAAAAGAAGAGCTGCTTAAACATATCTATGTGGCAGACCATTTGCCCGATGCAATACCGTATGTCACTTCATATTATGACAAACGTTGGGGTTTTTGCATGAGCAAAAACATGCGTGACGCATTGCCTGATGGAAAATATCATGCTGTGATAAATTCTACGCTAGAACGTGGAAATTTAACTTATGCAGACGCTGTTTTAAAGGGAGAAAGCGAAAAAGAAATTTTAATTTCAACATATATTTGTCACCCTTCAATGGCTAATAACGAGCTTAGCGGCCCATGCCTTGCAACGGCTCTTTACAATTATTTAAGTGGCTTAAAAAGCCGCCGTTATACCTATCGTTTTGTCTTTGTGCCAGAGACAATCGGAAGTATTGTATATATCAGCAGAAATTTCGACACATTAAAAAATAACGTTATAGCGGGTTATATTTTAACTTGTGTGGGTGATAACAAAGCTTATTCTTATGTGCCCACAAAACGTGGAAACACCCTTGCCGATAAGGCCGCACTTTGTGTTTTAAACAGTTTCGCGCCCAATTTTGACGCCTACACCTACCTTGAAAGAGGCAGTGATGAAAGGCAATATAATGCCGCAGGTGTAAACATGCCGGTTTGTTCGGTGTTTCGTTCAAAATATCATTTGTTTGAAGAATATCATACGTCATTCGACAATTTGGATTTTATATCGGCAGAGGGTTTTGACGGCTCTTTCGAGCTTTACAAGCATATTTTTACAGCACTTGAGTACAATAAAAAATACAAAATGACGTGCAAATGCGAGCCACGCCTTGGCAAACGTGGGCTTTATCCAACTGTTAGCAGCCGAAATTCTTCTAAAGAAGTTGCAAATTTAACAAATTTCATCGCCTATGCAGACGGCGAAGAAGATTTGATTGATATATCTAACCGCATAAAAGTACCTATATGGGAACTTGTCGAAATTATAGAAAAATTGACAAAACATGAGCTGTTAGTAAGCTAAAAATTGTTAACATTTATTACAAAACTTGCTTTATATAACCAATTGTGGTATAATTAAGAGCCGTTTTAAATAACAAATAATACAAATAAAAATACATTACAGGTGAAAAAATGCATAATTTTATATTCGAGCCGACAAAAATACCGGAGGTAATTGTCGTGACTCCTAAAGTTTTTGGCGATAGCAGAGGCTATTTTACCGAAACATATCAAAAAGAAGTATATAGCGAGAACGGAATAAAATGCGATTTTGTGCAAGACAACGAAAGCAAAAGCACAAAGGGCGTTTTGCGTGGCTTGCATTTTCAAAAACAACACACACAAGCAAAACTTGTGCGCATTTTGCAAGGCGAAGTGTTTGACGTTGCTGTGGATTGTCGCCCAAACAGCCCCACATTTGGGCAATGGGTTGGTGAAGTTTTAAGCGCAGAAAACCGCAAACAGCTATTTGTGCCACAGGGTTTTGCACATGGATTTTTAGTGCTTAGTGACGAGGCGGTTTTTGCTTATAAATGCTCGGATTATTACGATAACACAAGCGAGGGCGGCATCGTTTACAACGATGAAGCAATTAACATCAATTGGCCAAAACTTGAAAATTGTGAAATTCAACTAAGCGAAAAAGATGCAAAATTGCCTGGATTTAAAGGCCAAGATTTCGCGTTTTTCGAAAGATGGTGATAGTCTATGTCAATGATAAAAGCATATTTTAAAGATTTTTGGCGTTACCGCTATTTACTTTATAATTTGATAAGCAGGGATTTTAAATTAAAATATCGTCGCAGTGTTTTAGGCATTTTATGGAGCGTGTTAAACCCTCTTTTAATGTGTATTGTAATGTGGGCGGTTTTTTCAAGCATTATGGATTTTCGTGCCGCCGGTATAGAAAATTTTACGCTTTATATTTTAAGTGGACAACTTATCTGGAACTTTTATTCAGAGGCGACAAATGCCTCGATGGGCAGTGTGCTGGCAAGTGCACCTTTGCTTCGAAAAGTATATATTCCAAAATATATCTTCCCGCTTCAAAAAGTTTGTTTTGCGTTAATTAACACATTTACGTCATTTATTGCGCTTTTCATAGTTATGATTTTCACAGGTGCGACGCTTTATCCAAGTTTTATTTTAGCGCTTTACCCTTTGTTAACATTGTTTTTATTCAGCCTGGGTGTGGGGCTTGTGCTTTCAACCATGGCGGTTTTTTTCAGGGATGTAATCCACCTTTACGGTGTTTTTTGCACCGCATTAATGTACTTTTCTGCCATTTTCTACGACCCTTTCACAATGCAGGGCGATGGAATTTTAATTGTGCAAACATTTATTAAGTTCAACCCAATTTATTGGTATATTCAGGCGTTTAGAAACCCTGTTTTACACGGAATAAATTTAACACTTAATATGTACTTAGTATGCGGAATTCTTGCTGTTATATCGCTTGTTTTTGGGCTTGTAATTTTCCGAAAACAGCAAGATAAATTTGTATTATACATTTAATTTTAAATAAAACGAGTAAAAATATGCTCGTTAAATTCATTGCGGTTTGTATTCCGCAACCTTAAAAGGGAGCATTGCATGTCGAATATAATCGAAGTAAATAACGTATCTATGCGTTTTAATATGGCGAAAGAAAAAAGTGAAAGCCTTAAAGAATACATAGTAGCCATTGCTCAGGGCAAATTGCGCTTTGAGGAATTTTGGGCACTTAATGATGTTTCGCTCACAGTTGAAAAAGGCGATTTTTACGGCCTTGTTGGGCTTAACGGAAGTGGAAAAAGCACGCTTTTAAAGGTTATTGCAGGTGTTTACAAAGCAACAAAAGGCAGTGCCGTTGTTCATGGCTCAATTGCGCCGCTTATTGAACTTGGCGCAGGTTTTGACATGGATTTAACCGGAAGAGAAAATATTTTTTTAAATGGCACGGTTTTGGGTTTTACGCCCAAATATATTAAAGAGCGTTTTGAAGAGATTGTCGAATTCAGCGAACTTCGTGAATTTCTTGATGTACCGCTTAAAAATTATTCATCGGGTATGGTTTCACGCATTGCATTTTCAATTGCGACAATAACGAACCCAGATGTTTTAATCGCCGATGAGATTTTATCTGTAGGTGACTTTTTATTCCAACAAAAGTGCGAAGAACGAATGAAACAAATGATGGCGGCAGGCACTACAGTAATTTTAGTAAGCCATTCCATCGACCAAATAGAGCGCCTTTGCAATAGGGTGACATGGATTGAAAAAGGCAAAGTGCGCATGAGTGCAAGCGCAAAAGAAGTTTGCGAAATGTATAAAAAAAGCACAAAATAAAACGAGAAGGTGTTGTTTTTGCCAATTAACACAAACGATAAAGTGCCCCAAAACCCCCCCGAACAAGATAGCGTTAAAAAAGCAATAAAGAGAGTATCAAACCCAAAACATGCCGCAAGTTTAACAAAACGTGCGGCTAATACTCTTGCCAAAGGCGGCCCGGAGGCACTTTGGCGCGCCGGTTCGTATAGATATGATTTGATGACAAAAGGTGAATCGTGGAAATTTAGGGCCGATATTCCTTTAAGCGCAGAATTAAGGGCGCAGCGCAAAAAAATGTTCGCATTTATGCCACATTTTTCTATTATTGTGCCACTTTATAACACGCCTAAAAAGTTTTTAAAAGAGATGATAAAAAGCGTATTATCGCAAAGCTATCGTTATTTTGAACTTGTTTTAATAGATGCATCGGATGCGCAAAACAAATATGTAAGCGAAGTTGTAAAAAGTTTTGGTGATAAGAGAATACAGCTTTTTAGGATAGCAAAAAACGAGGGAATTTCGGCAAATACAAATATAGGTTTCAGCGAGGCAGAAGGAAATTATTATGTACTTTTAGACCATGATGATTGCCTTGCGAAGAACGCACTTTTTGAATTGACAAAGGCGATAAACGAAAAAAATGCCGATTTTATTTACAGTGATGAAATTGTGCTTTCAAGCGATATGAAAAAGCTTGGCGAATATCATTTCAAGCCTGATTATTCGCCCGATTACTTATTAAATTGCAATTACATTACACATATTTGCGCATTTAAAAAAGAGCTTTTGCAAGAGGTTGGTGCACTTGATAGTGCATTTGACGGCGCGCAAGATTACGATTTAATTTTACGATTAACTAAAGCGGCAAAAAACATTGTGCATATCCCAAAAGTGCTTTATTATTGGCGTAGGCACGATAAATCTACCGCTAAGGATATAAATGCGAAGCCCGAGGCTATCGAGGCTGGCAAAAATGCGATAAAAGCGCATTTAGAGCGTGAAAAAATAGACGCAGAGGTTTTTGCGCAAGAAAAACACCCGGGCGCTTATCGCATAAAATATGCGTTAAAAAGCGAGCCGATTGTATCGATTATTATACCGAACAAAGACCATGTTGAAGATTTAAAACGATGCATAGCAAGCATTGTAAAGCATGCTAATTATAAAAAAACAGAGATAATTATCGTTGAGAATAATTCTACTCAAAAAGAGACAATTGAATTTTACAAACAGTTAAGAACACGCATGCCGAGCATTAAACTTTTACGTTATAGCGGCGAATTTAACTTTTCTGCTATCAATAATTTCGCCGTTAACAGCGCACGTGGCGAGCATGTTTTGCTGCTTAATAACGATGTGCAAATATTGTCTGATGGATTTATAGAAGAGATGCTCTCGTACTCTATGAGAGACGATGTTGGTGCTGTTGGGGCAAAGCTGTTTTTCCCTGATAACACTATCCAACACGCCGGTGTTTTCATAGGCATAAACGGCTCTGCCGGGCACAGCCACAAAAGCCATGCTGCAAGCAGCGGCGGTGATATGTACAGGCTTTGCACCACGCAAAATTTCAGTGCGGTTACAGGTGCATGTTTGATGGTGAAAAAGAGCCTTTATTTAGAAATGGGCGGCCTTGACAGTGAGAATTTTGCCGTTGCTTATAATGACATCGACTTTTGCTTAAAGCTTAGAGAAAAAGGCCTTTTGAATGTAATGACACCGTTTGCATATGCTTATCACCACGAGAGTAAAAGCCGTGGGTATGATGAAAATGCAGGTGGCGAAAAACAAAAAAGGTATGAAAAAGAGCGTGAAAATTTCAGAAATAAATATGGACATTTGTTGAATGGAAATGACCCTTATTACAACCCGCATTTTACAATGTTGTATGAAAATTACGGGTATAAATAAGTGTGAATATTCACAAGCTTACTCTTTTG
>CAYJGV010000077.1:0-9882 GCA_964369715.1 uncultured Bacteroides sp.
GTGCAATTTGTTTTTTGGCGATAGGTCTTGCAGGCAGACACCCGTAATTTTTACAAAGTGCGAGATGATAAAGATATTATCCGATGAATTTTTTGATTATTATGAAGCGGAGCTTATCGGCGCTTACAAAAGGCTTTGCTATTATTTTGAGCTTTGTGCAAAAGATGAAAAAATGCTGTATTACGGTGATTTATTTGCCGATGCCACTGTGGACGACCGCTCTGAATATTATCAATTTCCATACAATCACAGAGCGGACGTTGTGAGCGTGCCCGAGTGGGTAAAAGATGCCGTTGTGTACAATATTTTCCCCGATAGTTTTGCGAGCAAAAAAGAATTTATAACAAAAGCATCCACACACAAAGAGTATAAAAACGGGCACATAAAAGGAATGACAAACGGCAAACTTGGCGGCACAATTAACGGCATAGCGCAAAATATTGATTACTATTTAAACCTTGGGGTAAATGTAATTTACTTAAACCCCATTTTTGCGGCAGGAGAATACCATAAGTATGACTTGCTTGATTACTTCCACATTGACCCATGCTTTGGCACGGACGATGACTTTAAAAACTTAGTTGGAAGTTGCCATAAAAACAATATTAAAGTTATAATAGACGGCGTTTTCAACCACTGTGGATGGAACTTTTTTGCCTTTGAAGATGTTGTGAAAAATGGCGAAAATTCAAAATATTTCGACTGGTTTTATAATTTAAAAACGCCCGTGGTGCGCCCGCAAAACCCGCATGATTACCCAAATTACGAGTGCTTTGGCTATGAGCGCATGATGCCTAAAATGAACACGCAAAACGGCGAAGTTATAAAGTATTTTTGCGATGTCTGCCGCCACTGGATAGAAAAATTTGATATAGACGGCTGGCGCCTTGACGTTGCGAGTGAAGTTAACACAGACTTTTGGCGTGAGTTTAGAAAAACAGCCACTGCCGCAAAAAAAGACATAGTACTTATAGGCGAGGTTTGGGAGAGTGCTAATTTTTGGGTGGACGGCACAATGTTTGACGGCGCAATGAATTACGACTTTAGAAAGCACTCGCGCCGCTTTTTTGCAGAAAAAAGCATAGATGCCGCCAAATTTGCAACCAGGATTATAAATATGTTTTTGCGCTACCGCACTAACACGCTTTTTGCACAGCTTAATTTGCTTGACAGCCATGATGTCAGTAGGTTTTTATCGCTGTGTGACGAAGAAAAAGCTTTAATGTTACCTGCTATCATATTCCAAATGACTTTTATAGGTATGCCGTGCATTTTTTATGGGGATGAGCAAGGCCTTAGTGGCATTGCTGAAGAAGAATACCGCCACCCCATGATATGGGATGGTGATAAAGATATTTTTTGCACTTACAAAAATGCCATTGCTGTGAGAAAAAGTGAAAAAGCGTTAAAATACGGTGATTTTAAAATTGTAAGTGCAGAGAATGGTAGCCAACTTTTTGCTTTTTCAAGAACATATAACGGCGAGAGTATTTTAGTTGGATTTAACATGGGCAAAGAGGAAAAACTGCCGCCAATATTTAAAAATTGTGAAATTTTATTGCAAAAAAATGCGGATAGAACTACAATAAAAGAAAATGGTTATATTATTGCAAAATTAAAGTAATATAGCCAATACGTGCAAAATATAATTAAAAACCAAAAAGGGTGATATAATGGCAATTACAATTAAAGATGTAGCAAGAGAGGCACAAACTTCTGTATCTACTGTTTCTAAAGTTATGAATAATGCTTATGATATATCAAAACCAACTGCTGACAGAGTGAATGCTGTTATAAAAAAGCTAAACTATCACCCAAATGTAAGGGCTCAAAATTTAGCACGCAAATCCAATAAAAACGTGCTTTTTTTAACAGAGTTGCACGATGGCAGCGCCTTTGAAAACCCGCATTTATTCGACATTATAACAGGCGCTGAAAAAGCGCTTAGGGACAAAAATTACAGCATGATGCTAAAGAGCACAAATGCAAAAGATGTGTGTGAAATGCTAAAAAATGACTATGCAGAGCAGCTTTTTGATGCAGTGATAATACACGCAAGCCTTGTTACAAAAGAGCTTGATAATTTAATATATCAATTAAAACTACCGCACATAGTTATAGGCATGCCCGAAAGCGGCAGTTTTATGAGTTGGATTGACACAAACAACACTCTTGGCGGTGAAATTGCCGCAAATCACATCATAGGAAAAAAGCATAAAAACATAGCGTATATCGGAGGCGAAAAAACAGATAAAACTTCCGAACACCGCCTTGAGGGTGTGCAAAAAGCTTTTGATAGAAACACGCTTAGCATTGATAATACTTATATAAAAAAAGGCAATTCCACATGCGATAGCGGATATACCTTGACAAACGAATTAATAAACGAAAGCCCGATGCCCGATGCAATTATTTGCGCAAACAATTATATTGCATTTGGCTGTGTGCGTGCCTTGCAAGAAAACAACATAGAAATCCCCAAGCAAATAGCCGTTATTACTTTTGATGACTTCCCTTTTTCAAAAGTGCTTAGCCCAAAATTAACAGTTGTGAAAATAGATGTTTTTGGAATTGGGGTGCAAGCGGCAAAAACAGTTATTACAAAAATAAAAAAACCAGAACTAAGTGTGCAAATGTACACAACTTTACCTATGTTAATAGATAGAGAATCGACTTTGTAAAGATTGGTATATATTATTTTTACACCCAAAATTCAACTATGTACATCTTGTATAAACGTTAGCCGATAAACACTTAACGCACACGAAATTATACATAAAGCTTAAAGCCCTAATTTTATGAATAAAATCATAAAATCAGGGCTTTTTTATTTTAAAAACAATGCCAAAACACTAAAGTACTATTGTAAACTTTTATTAATTTAAAAAATCTTTATGCTATAATAAATTTAATAAAGTAATTTTAAAATACAGGAACCACCGAACCTGAATAAGTTGTGTTGATATAGTCTCTGACTTCATCACTTGTCAGCGCTTGGATAAGTGCTTTTGTTTTTTCGCTTTCAAGTTCATTTGTATTAACTGCCAATATATTTGCATATGTTTGTGCTGAAAGCGATGTTGATGTTTCTAAAGCAAGTGCATCTTCAGAAGTTAGCCCGGCTTGAAGTGCATAATTGCCGTTAATGCATGCAATATCAACATCAGGCAAAACTCTTGCTAACTGTGCCGCTTCTATTTCTTCAATTGTAACATTGTAAGGATTTTCTACTATGTCTAATACGGTGGCATCTATTCCCACATTATCTTTTAGTTTTATTATTCCATTTGCTTCAAGTAATAAAAGTGCTCTTGCTTCGTTGCTTGTGTCATTTGGCACAGCTATTACTGCATTTTGTGGCAAATCAGATAAGTTTTCAAGTTTAGATGAGTAAATACCAAATGGCTCAAAGTGAACGCTCAACGCCGATGAAATATCTGTGTCGTTATTGATATTAAAATCGTTTAAATATGGTGTGTGCTGAAAGAAATTTGCATCTAATTCCCCACTATCAAGAGCAGTGTTTGGAATTATATAATCTGTGTATTCAATAATCTGCAAATCATATCCTTGCTCTAGCAACAGCGGTTTTGCAATATTTAAAATTTCACTGTGTGGTGTTACACTGGCACCAACCTTAATAACGGTGTCGTTTGTCTCTACAAAAGAGCATGAAGCTAGCACCACGGCAAAGCATGTAGCGATAAGTAAAGTTTTAATAATAGTTTTCATTTTAATTTCTCCTTTATTTTTTAAAAATTATTTTTTCGTTTATCAATTTTATTAGAAATTTTTATACCCGATGTTTGAAACAATTGCACTATAATTATTAGCAAAGCAAGTGTAATTAGCATTATGCCTGTCTCGTACCTATAAAGGCCGTAATTAATTGCAATTGTGCCCAGGCCGCCGCCACCGACAAAGCCTGCCATTGCAGAATACCCTAATATTGTAGTTACTGCAATTGTACAGCCTGTTATAAGTGATGGCAATGATTCACTTAAAAGCACCTTAAAAAGTATTTGCACATTATTGCAACCCATTGATTTTGAGGCTTCTATCACGCCGGCGTTAACCTCTTTAAATGACGCCTCCACCATTCGAGCCACAAAGGGGGTTGCAGCCACAACAAGCGGCAACACAACAGCATTTACCCCTAAGGTTGTGCCTAAAACAAAACGTGTTATAGGAATTAACGCAAGCAATAAAATTATAAATGGTGCAGAGCGCACCATATTTACAACAAAACCGACAAGCGCATTAAGTACTTTATTCGGACACAATGAGCTATCAGCTGTTGCATATAGAAACATTCCTAATGGTATGCCTAATAAATATGCAAAAAATGTTGAGGCTAATGTCATATATAAAGTCTCTGCTATTCCTACTAGCAATAAATTCGTAAATTCAGTGTTCATAAATTATTCCTTTCATAAAAATGTAAATTATTTTATTTCATCTGTGTTGTTAATACTTGTAAAAATTTCATGTGGTTTTCCTAATTTTACAATGCTACCCTTTTCTATAACAGCTACCCTATCGCAAATATTTTTTGCAATACTAATGTCATGTGTAACAATTACTATAGTTAAATTATATATTTGATTAATTTTTACCAATTGGTTTAAAACAGAATGTTTTGTTTCGCTATCCAATGCACTTGTAGCCTCATCGCAAAGTAATACTTGTGGTTCATTTACAAGTGCTCTTGCAATTGCAACACGTTGTTTTTGTCCACCCGACAATTGTGACGGATATGATTTAAGATTATCTTTTAATCCAACAACTTCCAGCATTTCAGCTGCTTTATTTAATGCTATTTTTTTTGCAACACCGTTTATCTCAAGTGCGAAACTGACATTCGATAGTGCGTCTCTTTGCTCGAATAAGTTAAAATGTTGAAATATCATCCCTATTCTGCTTTGTTGTTTTCGCAATTCTTTTTTACTTAAATCAGTAATATTTATATTATCAATTATCACATCTCCACTTGTGGGTTTCTCTAGCAAATTCATGCAGCGAATCAATGTACTTTTGCCCGCCCCTGATGTGCCTATAATTCCAAAAATTTCACCTTTTTCAATTTGTAAGTTAATATCTGTAAGAGCTTTTACATTGTTGGTTTTGCTTTTAAACTCTTTACTAACATTTTTTAGCTGTATCACCTTAATCTCCTTAATAGCATTGCTGTGTATTTTGATTTGTGAATATAATACCACAACAATTTGATATTGTATAATACATAAAAACAATAGCCTGTTATAGTTTTAAACTATAACAGGCTATTTTCTTGTAAATATTCATTTAATTTTTCTATATATAATTTAGCTAAAGGGGTGAGATATATATTTTGCTTATATATTATCCCTATTGTCATTGGCTCGCTTTCTTTTATAGGTATAGCAACGTGGTCATTACCGTTTAACTCTTCGCATATTATACCCGAACATAATGTATAAGCATTTAAGCCAACCATTAAATTTAATGCTGTTGCCCTGTCGTCTACTTTAATCAATTTTTGATAATCATGTGTACTTTTCATTTCTTCTGCAAAATGATAAGAATATTCACTGCCCTGCTCAAACGCAATGCATGTATATTGCTTTAAATCATTTAAGCAAACAATATCTTTATTTGCCAATGGGTGTTTTTTATATAAATAAGCATATGTTTCACACGTAATTAGCTCCTTAAATTCTATACTATTCTCACGCAACATTTTTTTAATCACTTGGCTATTGTTATCATTTAAATAAATAACACCTATTTCGCTTACAAAATCTTTAACATTTTTAATTACATCAGCAGTTTTTGTTTCATGTAAGGCAAACTCAAAATCATCTGTGCCTATTTCTTTTACAAGTTCAACAAACGCCTTAACCACGAAGGTATAATGCTGTGTGCTTACGCTAAATTTCTTTTTTGTCTGCTTTAATATATATTTTTGCTCTATTAAATTATACTGCTCTATTGTTTGTCTTGCATAAGTTAAAAACTCACCACCCTCAGGCGTTATTTTTATGCCTTTGTTATATCTTAAAAATATATTTATGCCAAGTTCTTTTTCAAGCTCTTTTACAGTAGCAGACAAGCTTGGCTGTGCAACAAACAATTGTTTTGCCGCTTCGTTCATAGAGCCAGCATTTGCAATTGCAATTACATGCTTTAATTGTTGCAAAGTCATATTTTCACCTCCGTTTTATCTTTATTATATCAATTTTTAAACCTATAAATACTATTGATTTAAAATGATAAATTATATTCTATAATTTATCAAATAAATCTTTTATTTCATCTGCACTAATTTTACTTTTTGTCCTGTCAAAGCTCAATATTCCATTGATTTCTTGTTCAACATCGGAAAGCTGTGTATAAATACAAGCACACAAACCTTTGTTTTTTGCAGGTATTATTTCGTTTTCATACAAATTTCTAACAGCATTGACAAAGTCTTTTCTTGTTTGTAAATTTTTATAGCTAAATGCTTTTTTAACATGTTTGGCATCGCTTTCTTTGTAGGCATAGCCTCCAAATTCACTTAAAATAACAGCTCTGTTTAATTTATCTTGTTTATGCTTATATTTCCTAAAATAAATATGCAAGCTTTTAAAATCTCCAATTCCTTGGTCGTGCCATCCGCTTGCGTGGTCTATCAGTCTTGTTGCATCCTGCTTTTTTATCATGTCATATGCTATTTGTGAATCAAACTGCCCCCAGCCCTCATTAAATGGCACCCACATTACAATGCATGGGCAATTTTTAAGCATATTTATCATCTCTGTCATCTCTGCGTAAAAACCTTTGCGTGCACTTTCGTCTTGCCTTGCAAATGCTTTGTAATTATTATCTTTTATATTAATTGGCAAAAAAGCCGGCGCTGTTATTACAGACAGCTTATAATCTCCACCACCGTTTATCATATCTTGCCACACCATCATGCCAAGCCTATCGCAATGGTAGTACCAGCGCATTGGCTCTATTTTAATATGCTTTCTAAGCGTATTAAACCCAAGCTCTTTCATTTTCACAATATCATATATAAGTGCTTCATCACTTGGTGCTGTGTAAAGCCCATTGTGCCAATAACCTTGGTCTAATACACCATTACAAAAACATTCTTTACCGTTTAAATATAAGCGTTTAATCCCCTTTTCATCTTGTTTAATATTTAATATGCGCATTGCAAAATATGTTTTAATATAATCGCTTCCCGCTTTAACTTCAACATCATATAAGTGCGGGTTATTTATATCCCACGCAATAAAATTTGGCATATCAATTTCTATTAATTCATTGCATTTTGCTGTGATTTTACGCTTTTCTATGCTAATTTCACATGCGATGTCTCTGTTGCACCTAACAATAATATTTGCTTTTGATTTTTCAAAACAAGGTGTAATATCAACGCCTTCAATAAAATCATCAGGTACGCTTTCAATCCAGACAGTTTGCCATATACCGCTTTGTGGTGTATACCATATTCCGCCACTGTTTATTTTTTGCTTTCCTCTTGTTTGCGGTGCTGTGTCTTGAGGGTCAAATACTTTTACAATTATAACATTGTCTTCACTTTTTAAATATTGTGTAATATCAAAATTAAAGCTTGTGTAGCCGCCTTTATGCTCGCCTACATTTTTGCCGTTTATAAAAACGCTTGTATGCCAATCCACTGCGCCAAAGTGCAGTATAATTTTACCTTTATTAAAATTTTCCGGCAATGTAAATTCTTTTTTATACCATAAATATTCACTGGGTTTTGGAACTGTAACATCGCCTGAAAGCTCACATTCCGGTGAAAACGGAACAATAATTTTTTCATTATATATTTGTGGCTCATCTTCATTTGCAACGCAATAATCCCAAACTCCGTTTAAATTAATATAACTATCGCGCCAAAGTTGTGGACGTGGGTATTCGCTTAAAACATTATTAACATCTATTTTGTTTAACATATCAATTAAACCTTTCTATCATTGTCAGATTTATTCATAATATAAAGAGGAATAAACGAAAGAATTGTGCACACACCGGACATTACAAAAATTAAATATGTAGGCAGAAACCCACTGTTTCCATCCACTACAATTGCCTCGCCAAATGTTGAAATAATAAACTGTCCGATATACGGGCCAATAACCATTGGTAATAACACCCTAAACACCATACGTATGCCTTGAAAACTGCCAATTTCATTTTGCGGTGTTAAGTCCCTTAACCATGCGCCACTTACTATAATTTTAGAAACTATGCCAAATGCCATGATAAAAATGCCTATGCATAAAGGTAGCATTGTTTTAGCACTTGCCACAACAAAAAAACCAATTGCTGATATTATTAAAGAAAACACCATAGTCTTATATTTTTCCACTTTATCTACAATTACGCCAAAGGCCACACCTGCAACACCTGATAAAAGTGTCATTATTCCAAGATAAAGTCCAATTTCACTGTAATTGAATTTCAGCGTTTGGGTAAAATATATAATTTGATACGGAATTGATATTTGCTCTGCTGCGGTAAATGTAAGTATACAAATTAACAGCCATTTCAATTTTTTATCTTTCTTTAATGCGCTAAAAGAAAAGGCTTTTATCAATTGCTTTTTATAACTTAAATTATTTTTATTTTGTAGTGCATTTGCGTCTTTCATAAAAATTGCACCAATTACACCGCTGATGCTAACTATTATACCAAGGCATATAAAAAACACTGTATAGCCAAATGTATCTATAATTACACCAGAGGCAACAGTAGTTACAACAAGTGCCACAAGTGGAAAGACCTCTAAAATACCGCTGACAGTACCCCTATTTGTGCTATCTGTTGTGTCTGTTATCCATGCGTTAAAACAAGCATCATTTGCTGTAGAACCAAAAAAGGTCATGACACAATCTAAAATCAGTAAAAGCGCAACAGATAAAGCCGCATTGTTTGCAAGTGATGATAACGGAAAAGCTGCCGTTGAAACACCCCATAAAATATAGCCAAATAAAATTATAGCCCTGCGTTTGCCAACTCTGTCGCTAAATGTGCCCATAATAAATGTTGCAAGTGTCGCAGTTATTGCGCTTGCCGCCACCATAGCGCTAATTATGCCGGGATTTGGGGAAATTTCATCGTTGACAAATGTGTTAAACCATGTATTTTCTACCGCCCACGCTATTTGTCCCGAAAAAGCAAGCAACACCATCGCCACCCAATTACTCGCACCTATTTTTGTTTTACTATTTTTAATCATTATAATAATTCCTTAAATAAAAATTTTACTGTGAATTTGTATTTTTTATTTTTTTATTTCACTTAAAATACTGTTAAATTAAAGTAGTGTTGACAAAGCCACCTTCAAAAAAATGTATGCGATTTTTTTAAAGCTACAATTAAGATTTACAATTTCAAATCATTTTCTTTAATATACCCTGTTTTTCTTAAAAAATGTCCCATAATTAAGCCAAGAACGGCTGGTATAACAAAACATATAAGTATCAACCCTGTCCATTCAAAAGCACCGGCTTCAATAGAAACAGCCCCATTTGACAGCGCTGTTTCTGATGGAGAAATCCAACCTGTAACAACGCCAATTTGTCCAACAAAACCACATGTTCCCATGCCTGAGGATATCGCCTCTCCATTCATACGCAAATTAAAAAAGCTTGTCGCAAGCGGGCCTGTTATAGCCGAAATTAATATAGGCGGTAGCCATAGCTTTGGTTTTTTCATTAAGTTTGGCATTTGCAGCATTGATGTGCCTATGCCCTGTGACAAAAGTCCACCCCAGCGGTTTTCGCGAAAGCTTAAAAAAGCAAAGCCAACCATATGTGCACAGCAACCTGCAAGTGCTGCACCACCGGCAAGGCCCACAAGCCCCAAAGAAGAGCATATTGC
>CAYJGV010000078.1:0-9613 GCA_964369715.1 uncultured Bacteroides sp.
CGCACACCTTTAATGCTATGAAACTTTTTCACCAGCATGAGCCGTCCGTAATGGGCGCCGCGCTTGCGAGCGACTGCTATTGTGAGGCAATTTGCGACGGCTTGCACTTGCACCCGGGAAGCTTAGAAATGCTGTTAAAATGCAAAGGATACGACAAAGTTGTCGCAGTGTCTGACAGTATTATGGCGGCCGGCCTTTCAGACGGAGAGTATATGCTGGGCGTTAACGAAATATCTGTAAAAAACGGCGATGCTAAGTTAAAAAATACCGATGTTCGCGCTGGAAGCACTATAACAGCAATTAAGGCTTTGCAAAATGTTATGAAATTTACCAGTTGCAGTTTATCCGAGGCTCTGCCGTTATTCACACAAAACCCGGCAAATATGCTATCATTAAAAAACAAGGGTGCTATTGACATAGGCTACAATGCTGATTTTACAATACTCGACAAAGAATTAAATGTAAAATTTACAATTGTAGGTGGCGATATAGTATTTGTTAAATAGTTTAAAATTATAAAACAAGCTTAAATTTATGAAAAGGAATAAAAATATATGCCATTAATACCACTTAGACCCATTATGGACACAGCAGAAAAATACAATTATGCACAAGGCGGTTTCAACGTAAACGCAGTTGCACAGGCAAAAGCAGCAATTGAGGTGCATGAGATATTCCGCTCGCCTGCTATTTTACAAGGAGCAGATTTAGCAAATGGCTTTATGGGCGGCTGTAAAGATTTTATGAATGCAACACTTGAGCAAAAGCAAGTGGGTGCAAAAAACATTGGTAATGCAGTTAAGCAATTTGCGTTAGATAGCAAAATCCCTGTGGCGCTACATCTGGACCACGGCAAGGATTTCGCCTCAGTAAAGGCGGCAATTGACGGTGGTTATACATCTGTTATGATAGACGGTTCTTCCCTATCGTTTGCAGAAAACATGGAACTAACACGCGAAGTTGTAAAATATGCACACGAACGCGGCGTTACTGTTGAGGGAGAGCTGGGCGTACTCGCCGGCGTTGAAGACCACGTAAACCATGAAAAATCTACATATACAAACCCTCTTCACGCAGTTGAATTTTTCAAAAAAACAAAGTGCGACTTGCTTGCAATTAGCTACGGTACAATGCATGGTGCAAGCAAAGGCAAGGGCGTAAAACTGCGCACACAAATTGCCACTGCAATTAAAGAGTGCATGCTACACGAGGGCATTAGCGGCACACTTGTTAGCCACGGCTCGTCCACTGTGCCAAAATATATTGTTGATGAAATTAACGCACTTGGCGGCAACATAACTGGTGCACATGGCATAGCGTTAAGCGAGCTGAAAGCCGCAATATCGCAGGGAATACGCAAAATTAATGTAGATACAGATATTCGCCTTGCAGTAACGCGCAATTTAAAAGAGCTTTTTGCATATAATGCAAATTTACAAAAAAGTGCGCACATAGGTGAAATTTTTACTTTATTAGAGAGTAAGAAAGAACAATTTGACCCACGTGCGTTTTTAACACCAATTATGCAAACTGTAATGTACGGCGAAATAAACCACAGTGATTTAACGCTTGTGACAGATTGCATTGAAAAAGGAGTTAAAGAAGTAATAGGGACTTTAATTGTGGAGTTTGGCAGTGTGGGCAAAGCACCACTTGTTGAGCTTGCAACGCTTGATGAGATGGCGGAGGTTTATAGAAAAGCAGGAATTTAAAGCGATCATTTGTTTAAAATTCAGACATATAATTGTTATTATTTATTATGCGTTTTATCGTAATTTTTTGTATTGCAATTTATCTTTTAAGCAATTTCGCCTTGGGGTCGTTTTAGCGCTAACTCGACTTCCCAGGTAAGCTACACCCCCATGCAAATTAAATTTACATCATTCAAATTTATTGCTTGTTTATTTTATCAAATAAACATCAAAATCCCAAGCCAAGAATTGCTATATTCCATTCATTTTTCAGCCTTTCCGCTTTGTAATTACACAAAACAATTTATATTTTAATACTAAACCACTCCCAATTAAAACACTCTACTAAAGTTAGTTTTTAAACAAACTTTAGTAGAGTGTTTTTCACCCCTTGATACCTGCAGTAGCCACGCCTTTAACAATATTTTTTTGAAAAATAATAAATATTACAATTATCGGTGCCGTTAGCAATGCACTCGCCGCCATTGTTAAGCCCATACCTGTTAAATATTGTGAGCGAAAAACAGGTAAGCCCACAGGCACCGTCACAAGTTCCTGTGCTGTAATTGAAATAAACGGCCATAAAAAGTCGTTCCAACTTTGCATAAAAATAAGAATTGTGAGAGCTGATATTGCTGATTTTGCAAGTGGAGTTGCTATTTGCATGCACATTCTAAGCCAGCCGCAAACATCTATTTTTGCCGCCTCAAATAGTGAACCCGGTAATCCGTCAAAGAAGTTTTTTAGTATAATAACTGCAAAAGGTGCCGCAACTGAAGGCGCAATTAGCGAAAACCTTGTGCTAAGCATGCCAAGCTTATAAAACAAATCATATAAAGGTATCAATGTTGCTTCTCTCGGTACCATCATGCCTGCCATTACAAATACCAACAACAGGTTTTAGCCCGGCATCGGAATGCGCGAAAACGCGAAAGCTGCCAGCACACAAATTATAAGTATCCCCACTGTTGTTAAAACAGACGTGAGCGAGCTGTTAAACACCTATAAAAACACGTCTGCTTGCGGGTGGTTTAAAACGTTTTGTATGTTTTCAAGCGTAAAATGCGGTGTAACCCAGCTTAAAATGCTTAACACATTTGCTTCTTCAGGCTTAAACGTGACAGCCGCCATCCATAAAACAGGCACAAACCACAACAAACACAAGGCATATTTCATAATGTTAAACACAACTTTTATTATTAAAGCTTTTTTATTATTTTGCATTTAATCCACCTGCCTATTCATAATTTTAAGTTGAAAAACAGATACAATTAATATAATTATTAAAAGCACAAACGACGCTGCAGAGGCCTGCCCCATTTGAAATGTTTTAAATCCTGTTTCGTATATGTATTGCAAAAATGTTCTGCTTGCGCCACCCGGGTCGCCCTCTGTTATTAAAAACACTTGACCAAAAATTTTAAAAGATGCTATAACTTGTAAAAATAGTATTAGCACATGTGTTCGGCAAGGCTTGGTATTACTATACGGAAAATTCTTTGCAATGTTGAAGCTCCGTCTATCTCTGCCGCCTCGTATTGTTCTGTTGGTATATCTTGCAAGCCTGCAAGGTAAATTAACATATAATACCCTGTGTTCCACCAAAATGTCACAAGAATTATAGACACCCACATTAGACTTTCGTCCGATATCCAAAATATTTCTTGCTGTATACCCATTGCATGTGTTGCGGCATTTAAAAGGCCTGTATAAGGCTGAAACATGTTGAGCCATATTGCAGCCGTTATTGAAACCGCCAATATATTTGGCAAAAAGAATGTAGAGCGCACAAACGTAACACCCTTTAAAATCTTGCTATCTACAATTAAAACAAGAATAAGGAGCCTATCATAAATATAGGTGTAGAAATTGCAACATACAAAAGTGTATTGATAAGTGCGTCCCAAAAACATTGTCTTGTGCAAGCCTTATATAACTGTCAGGTTCTTTGTGGGACTTTGGTAATACCGTTGATGGGGTTATTATATTATGTAATAGTTATTTATTAGGGGTCGTTTTACCGCGAGCTCCCCCTCCCAGGTGAACTACACCCCTGCACAAAAAAACATGAAGATTATAAAAAATATAATTTGCTGCATGACAATCCTATCAAATATATCTTAGTATGCCAAGTTATATTGCTATAGTTATAACATAGTATTTTCACCATTCATTTTTACATTAAATTGACATTAATCACAATATGTGCTAATGTAACCTTACTACACAACTCAGATTCTATACTGGAGAACGTACAATGGAAAAATTAACTATTAAAAAAATTGCAACACTTGCAAATGTATCAATAGCCACAGTTGACAGATACCTGCACAACCGTGGTTATGTTAAACATGAAACAAGAAAAAAGCTTGAGGATATTTGCACACAATACAATTACAAACAAAATTATATCGGCAAAGCTATGGTTATGCAAAAGAAAGAAACCAAAATTGCTGTTGTTTGTGGCGACCCTGACTCATCTATTTATTCTTTAGAGATTTATGAGGGTTTAAAAAAATCAAATAAAAAATGGGAAGATTTGAATGTGAGTTTTATGTACTTTTTTTTAAAAGAAAACAGTATAAAAGAAACTTTTGATATTTTAGAAGAAGTATCGAAAAATGATTATTCCGGATTAATAATTAAGCCACTAAACAATAATAAAGTAGCTGAAAAAATAAACAAATATTTTAGTAATATACCAATTGTAACTTCTGCTGTTGATTTATCGAACATTGAAAGCAAAATATGTTTTGTTGGACATAACCATTTCAATGCAGGACAGCTTGCGTCAAGTGTACTTTGTAAAATTGTAAAAGATGATATTAAAATGGTTTTAATATCAGATCCTCTAGAAATGAGCTCCAGAGGCGAAAAATTAAATGGCTTTTTATCATATATTAAAGATAAAAACAAGACTATTGAAATATCAAAGCAAATCATCATTGAAGATAACTTACCTTTTGACGAAAACACTCTTGCTAACTTACTAAAAAACAGCTCAGATGCAAATGTAATTTACATTAGCTCTTTTAATGCTCTAACCTTACTTTATAAAATTGGCAGAAAATATAGTTTAAACAAAACCACTATTGCATTTGGCAGCAAAACAACCTTGCACAAACTTATACGCGACGATATTGTCGATTATGCTATTTGCGATAACCCATCAGAAATAGGTTATATGAGCGGCGAAGCAATGATGCGCCATATTGTTCATAACCGCACATACGAAAACAAATGGATAGAAACTAAAGAAACCTTGGTTTTTGATGCCAACTGCTAAACGTTTCTTAATTCATTTTTTACACTTTAGAATTTTTAATTTAAGATTAAAAGCCTACAAGTAATAATTATTTGATTATTACTTGTAGGCTTTTTTGTACAAATAAATTTAAGTTTTTGTTACAACTTACACAAACTTTAATGACTTCAAATGTTTTTTTATAAATTATTGTTGACTTGTACTATTTTATATGCTAACATCTTACACATGGTAACGTTACCTCAAATAAGTGTACGTTACCCTACACATTAATATTGGAGGAAAATTATGAAAAAACTACTATCATTACTACTAGCTTTATCTATGATTCTTACTTTAGCTGCATGTAGTACAGCACCGGCAGAGGAAGCCCCGGCTGAAAGCACAGCAACAGCTGAGACCGACGCACCCGCAGAAAGCGAAGAAAATTCTGCTGTTTTAACCGAGGAAATTACTATCAAATTTGCTAACCACATGGTTTTAGAGGCTGCTTCTGCTCCTTTCTGGGAACAATTCAAAGCAGACTTTGAAGCAAAATATCCTAACATCACAATAGAGTATATAACTGCACCATATGGTGAGATTATGAACACTGTTATCAACATGGCAGGCGGCGGCGACAAAGTTGACCTTATGGTTGGTGAAGCCGGCTGGACATCAACACTTGCAGATTCAGGCCTTACAGTGCCAGTTGCAGAGGTTATGGGCGAAGAATTTGCTAATGACTTTTTACCCGGGGTTTTAGAAGCAGCAACTATGGATGGCGAAATATATGGTACACCAATGTACATGACACCATTTGTTCTTTTCTACAACAAAGACATTTTCACACAGGCCGGCCTTGACCCCGAAGCACCACCTACAACTTACGAAGAAATGCTTGTAGCAGCTGAAGCTATTTCAGCAATTGAAACAGCAGATGGCAATAAAATATATCCATTTGGCCAAACAACAGGTGCCGTTTCTGTGTCGGGCACATCTTTAACAGCAATGGTTTACAATTTTGGCGGTGAAATTTTAACTGCTGACGGAGAGCTTAGCACAGACAACGACGGCTTTAGAGATGCTTTTGAAATGCTTGCACAACTTGATGAATTGGGCTACAACCCACAAAATGCGCTTTTGAAAGATTTGCGCAATCTGTTTGCACTTGGCCAATTAGGCATGTATTACGATCAAGCATGGGGCTTCTCGGGCATAAGCTCAATTAACCCTGACGCAGCAGCCTTTACTGCAACAGCTGCACCTCTTAAAGGTGGTAGCGGCAATGGCGATAGCGTTGTTTCTGCACACACTTTGTTCTTTACCGATAATGGTGATTTACAAAAAGAGGCTGTAAAGCTTTTAGTTGAAGAACTTGTTACGGAAGAAGCATTATCAAGCTTCATTTCAGAAATCAACCTTGCATATCCTGCTAAAAACGATATGCTTGAAATGGAAGCTATCAAAAACAGCAGTATTCTATCAGGCGCTTCAAATGCACTTGACAGCGCAAAAGCAGTTCCTGTAATTCCTGCACTTGCAGACTTGAACATAGAGCTTACAACTTTAGCGCAAGCTGTTACTGTTGGCGACCAATCTTTCGATGATGCATATGCTACATTCAAAGCAGCGGCTGAAGGTATTGTGGAATAATATTGTGAACTGATTTCTTTAAAACAGTTCAATTAAAAACCACAAAACTAAAGCATACTATAACAACTTACTTATAATCGACAAGGTCTTAACCAGATAACTACTGTTAAAACTCACATACTACACAATAATTATAATTTAAGTTGGCTATATCATAAATAATAAGCGAAGTGCAACCATACAGCATTATAAAACACTATATGGTTGCACTTTTTCACTTATGAACGGAGAAGTTTATGAAGAATTTAAGAGCCGCCTCTTTGGGCAGAAAATATGGCGACAGCCTTTTCTCGTGGGCACTTGTTGCCCCTACAATGATATTGACATTTTTGTTTATACTTGTACCTGTAATTGACTCTATTATTAAAAGTTTTTTAAGCTATGAAATAAGAAATGTTATCTCGGGTGAACCCGGAACTTGGAATAATTTTGAAAATTATATAAACCTATTCGCAAACGCAAAGCTTTTACCTGCCATTATAACAACTTTTACATTTATGTTATGTGTTGTTATTTTGCAATTTACAATAGGCATGAGCCTTGCAACATTGCTTAACGCTAAAATTAAAGGCTCACGTTTTTTACGCAGTATCATGATGATACCATGGGTTGTGCCCACTGTTATATCTGCTTTAATTTGGCGTTGGATTTATCAGCCACAATATGGTTTATTAAAATATATAGCAAGTTGGTTCGGTGTTGCAGATTTTGCAATTTTAAACGACCCCGACACAGCTCTGATAGGCGTTATTATCGCTGTTTTATGGAAGCAAATACCACTTACTGCACTATTGCTATTAGCAGGCTTGCAAAATGTGCCCGGTGAAATTTTAGAAGCCGCCACTGTTGACGGCGCAAGTAAATCTCGCACATTTTTTTCAATTGTTATACCAAGCATGAAAAGCGTTATTAAGATAGTTATCTCTATGTCTATAATTGAAAACTTCAAGCAATTCCCTTTAATTTGGAACTTAACCGGCGGTGGCCCCAATAACTCTACAACCACGCTAGCTGTTTTAAGTTACAGAGAAGCATTTGTGTCTAACGATTTAGGCTCGGGTGCAGCAGTAACCACTGTGTGGATGTTACTTATGATAATTGTAATATTTTTCTACAATAAATTCATGGCTATAGGCGAAGATTAAAATTGCCTATTAGAGAATTTATAATATCATATATTTGAACAAAATTTAACTATAATACAATTAGCTGATTGGAGCATTTACATATGAAAAAAAACTATTTGGCAAGTACAACAAAATATTTAGTGCTTGCAATAATTCTTATTTTTTTATTGTTCCCTATTTTGTGGGTGTTTTTAACATCAATAAAAACAAATATGGAAGCTTACAGATACCCTCCTACTTTTTTCCCCGAAGTTTTTAGCATAGACGGATATTATAGGCTTTTTACAGAAAACAACGAATTTTTCACTTATTACAAAAACAATATATTTGTTGCCGGTATAACTGCGATAATTACAACTTTTTTTGCAATACTTTCGGGCTATGTTCTATCGCGCTTTAATTTTGTGCGCAACAAATACTTAATTGCTTTGCTTTTATCCTCGCAAATGTTCCCAGTTATAAGCCGTATGATTTCACTATACGATTTACTGGGAAATGTAGGCCTTATTAACTCTCATGCAGGGCTTATTTTAGCTCTTACAGCTGCACAGCTACCTTTTACTGTTATGCTTATGAGTAGCTTTTTCGAGGCTGTTCCCGTATCAATAGAAGAAGCCGCCAAAATTGACGGTGCAGGCAGATTGCAAGTGCTTTGGCAAATTGTTACACCACTTGTTAAGCCGGGTATGCTTGCCACAGGCCTTTACGCATTTTTAATGACATGGGACGATTATTTGCACTGTGTAACACTTATTCAAACAGATGAACTTCGCACGCTTTCCGCAGGCGTTATGCTTCGCTATTTAGGAGAATTATCATTTGACTGGTCGCTTATAAATTCAATTTCAATTGTGGCAATGTTACCTATGATAATTTTATTCTTTGCTTTCCAAAAATATATGGTAAGCGGGCTTGTTGCGGGCGCAGTAAAAGGCTAGAAAGGCAATAATAATGAAACCAAATATTTTACTTATAACAGCAGACCAAATGCGCGGTGATTGCATAGAGGCACTTGGGCACCCTGATGTAAAAACTCCGAATTTAAACACGATGATTAACCACGGTGCTGCATTCACAAATGCTTATAGCGCTACGGCAACGTGCATACCGGCAAGGGCCGCCTTATTTACAGGCTTATCTCAAAAAACTCACAAAAGAGTTGGCTATGAAGATTTTGTTGATTGGAACTACGAAACAACTATTGCAAGTGTATTTTCAAACGCCGGCTACCACACGCAATGCGCCGGCAAAATGCACGTGTGGCCGCCTAGAAAGCTTATGGGTTTTCATGATGTTAAGCTTTTTGACGGCTTTTTGCCACACCGAAACACAAACAGCCCTGCAAACATGTGGTGGAACAGAGCTTGCGATTATACGCAATTTTTGCAAAGAGAAATAGGCCGCGCTGCCGATTTCAACGACGCCGGCATAGGCGCAAACTCTTGGGTTGCACGCCCGTGGCCATACAGCGAGCACACACACCCCACTAACTGGACAGTTACAGAGTCGATTGAATTTTTAAGGCGACGTGATACTACAAAACCGTTCTTCTTGTATACATCATTTTTAGCACCGCACCAACCACTTTTGCCGCCTGCACATTATTTAGATATGTATTTAAATAAAGATTTAGCGAAGCCGATAATAGGAAGCTGGGTTGATGAGAGCGAGGCAAAAGAACACCCCGATGCAGATTGTTACAGCGGCAAATTGCAAGATGATGACATGAAGCGTTTTAGAGCCGGCTATTATGCAATGATTACCCACATGGACCATCAAATAGGCAGGCTTTTAAGGGCACTTACAGACGAACGCTTATTAAATAACACAATAATTCTTTTCACATCAGACCACGGTGAAATGCTTGGCGAGCATAATCAGTTCAGAAAATGCCA
>CAYJGV010000079.1:0-9511 GCA_964369715.1 uncultured Bacteroides sp.
TTTTTTGTTTTTTTAGTAGGCTCTAATTTCTTACCCCAACATTTATTATAGAGCCAATAAAAAACATAATAAAAGTCCCCTTAAATCATCGATTTAAGGGGGCTTTTCTGTTTTGTTAATTGTTAATATTATTTAGCGCTATCTTCAGCAACTTCTTTTTTGTGAGGTTTTTTTGATACTATAAATATTATGCCGCCTGTTAATACAAATAAAACTATAAGCCATGGCCAGAAAATTGCACTTTGCTCTTCAGGCATTGCTGTTGCAGGTAATTGTGTGTCAGCGATATCTGTTGTGACTTCTTGTTGGTCAGGTGTTGCAGTTTGTGGTAATTGTGTGTCTTCAATTGTTGAAGTTCCTTGAGTAGGTGTCGTAACAGGTGTTGCAACTGGTGTTGCAACAGGTGCCGCTACAGGGGTTAATGCAGGTATTGCAGCTAATGTTGTTACGGGTAATGCAGTGGTTGTCTCAGTAGTTGTAGCTGTTTGCTGATTATTTACCTATATTAAACCTACTGTATCCGATTTATACAAGCATATAATGAGCACTGTTTTTTCAAAACAAATCTATTATATAGCATAGAGGTTGGGTTTTGGTTACATTTTGAAGAAAAAACGAATTATTTTAATTGGGTTTTTTAAAACTATATAAATTAGTTATTAAATTAAAATCGAATTAATTTATTTATACGTTTAGTGTTGCCTTTACAGTGCACAAATTTAATTTTAATTATAGCTTAAAATGGAATATGGAAAATTATTAATTATAAGTAGCAGTTTAAATATAAATAAATTAATTGAAACTTATAATTACAATATAATCTTTGAAATACAAAAGCTGAAATTTTAATATTTGCAATAAAATTTTATCATTCTTACAATACATATCCCACAAACATCGCAAAATTTGTCATAAAACTAGCAATATGCTTTTTATATGTCTTTATAAATTTTGGTTTATATGGTATAATTTATATTGTATGTAATCGCATCGAACCTGTAATTCTGAGGAGGTACGACGAAGAATCGTAATTATAGCGTGTTTAAAAACGGATTTCTCGGCGCTGCCTCGAAATGACAGGCAAGCTAAATGCAGATTATTTATGCAATAAATAACCAAAAAATATAATATAGAGTTTTAGGAGTTTATATGTTACCTTCTTATGAAATATTCAATCATACAATTTATACTTATGGTACATTATGGGTTATAGGTTTTATAGTGGCACTGGTTTTTGGCTTTTTTTATAATCGCAGTGGAGTTGTTGGCAAAATTAGCAATTTAGATTATATAGTTTTATCAGCTATTTTTATTATTACTATAATTTATGGCAGTAGAATTATGGGCTTTATTGTGAACCTATTTGAATCAGGACAAGAAATTGGAGTAATTATCAATAATCCAATGCAACAAATTGATAATTATTATGGAAGAAATATGTTTTATGGCGGTGCAATAGCTGTAATTTTGGCAATTTTAATTTATTGTAAATTATTCAAGGTTTCTTATAAAACTGTTTTTGGTGTTTTTATGCCGGGCGCAAGTCTGTTTGTTATGTTTATGCGTCTTGGCTGTTTTGGTGCAGGGTGTTGCTATGGAGTACCATTTGCTTTTGGCTCTGTGTTCACACATCCAAATTCAGTAGCACCTTTGGGCATAACATTGTTTCCGACACAGCTTACTGAATCTATATTTGGCTTAGTTATGTTCTTTGTGCTAATTGCTTTTGGTAAAAAATATGGTGAGCAAGAGGCGCATTTAAGTATGCCGATATTAGTTTTTGCTTATTGCGTGTTAAGGTTTTTTGTAGAGTTTATGCGTGGTGATGTCAATAGAAATATTTTATACTTATCTGTAAGCCAGTGGATAGCACTTGCAATTGCAATAGCTTTGGGCATTTATCTAATAAATTACATAAGAGCTAAAAAAAGAATGCAACAAACAAATAATAATTGAAAATCATGTGACAATAATATTTTGTGAACAAAATTTTGATCGTTAAAAAATTATAGTTTACTTATATATATTGGTGCAAATAAAAATTTTAATGAAAAATAGGAAAACAAATGGAATATATTTTATTGATAGTACTTTCTATTATTGCAAGTGCAGTGCAGGGTGTTTCCGGAATGGGGCACGGCATGTTGACTATTGCAATCGCAAGCCTGGTATTTCCGTATCTGCCACTTATGATAAGCATAAAATTGATGTCATTTGTGTTTTTTGTGCCTGTATTATTTATTTTAAAAAAAATAAAATGGAAAATTTTAATCGTTCCATTATTGTTTAGTTATTTTGGCGCATATTTGGGCAATTTAGTTTTAACAATAGTTAAGAATGAGCAATTAACTTTTTTGCTTGGGATAATTTTAATTGTTTTTGGAATGTTTAACATTTTGAATAAAAACAAAATTAGATTTAAAACAAAATGGTGGATTGGTGCAATTGTTGGAATAATAAGTGGTTTTTTTTCGGCTATTGCAAGCATGGCGGGCCCGCCCCTTGTTATATATTATTTAAATATAAAAGAACTTGAAGAAGACAAAGACGCATTTTATGCTACTATGATTACAACATATCAGTTTATGTTTACACAGCAAGTAATAATGCTTGCGGCGGATAATGCGATACCGGCGCAATCATATACGATATTTTTTGTAAGCATTATTCCGATTTTGATTGGTTTGTGGATAGGACGCAAATTTGTCAAAAAATTGAATGTTGAAAAAATAAAATTTATTGTTAATCTTTTGATGGCATTTATGGGTGTTTATCTAAGCATAACAAATGTTTCATCAGTATTTTAACTAGATGGTGTCAGCATGCCCTTAATATGTTTAAATTATAAAAATAAATTGAATCCTGTGAGGAATGTATGTTTTTTAATTCGATAGAATTTTTATTGTTTTTTCCACTTGTCACACTGTTATATTATATTATTCCGCATAAAATTCGTTACTTATGGCTACTTTCAGCAAGCTATTATTTTTATATGTGTTGGAACCCAAAATATGCGCTTTTAATGGCTTTATCGACAGGAATAACGTTTTTTAGCGGAATTTTGATACATAAGTCAAGAACTGTAACAGCAAAAAAATATTGTGTTGCCGGCAGTTTTATTTCTAATCTTGCAATTTTGTTTTTCTTTAAATATTTTAATTTTACTTCAAATATCCTTGAAGCTGTTTTAAATCGCATTGGTATAGGCTACGATGTTCCGACGCTTTCACTTTTGCTTCCTGTTGGAATATCATTTTACACATTCCAAGCATTATCATACACTATAGACATTTACAGAGGCGATTTAAAGCCTGAAAAAAACATAGCAAAATATGCTTTGTTCGTATCTTTTTTTCCACAACTTGTCGCAGGCCCTATCGAGCGCTCGAAAAACCTTTTGCCGCAGTTTGATGAAATACATAAATTTGATTTTGAAAGAGTTAAAAGCGGTTTGCAAATTATGCTTTGGGGCTTATTTCAAAAAATGGTTATTGCTGATAGAGCGGCATTATTTGTAAATGAAGTTTATAATAATATTCACAATTACAATGGCGTTATAGTTGTGGGAGCAACTATTTTCTTTGCGTTTCAAATATATTGTGATTTTGCAGGTTATTCAAATATAGCTATAGGTGCAGCAAGGGTTTTAGGGTTTAATTTGATGAATAATTTTAACAATCCTTATTTTGCCACATCAATACCTGAGTTTTGGAAACGCTGGCATATATCGCTTACTTCATGGTTTAGAGACTATCTATACATACCGCTTGGTGGCAACAGAAAAGGACAGCTGAGAAAATACATTAATATAGCGATAGTATTTATCGTTAGCGGACTTTGGCATGGTGCAAGCCTAAATTTTGTTGTTTGGGGGTTAATCCACGCTATTATGCAGATTGTCTCGCTTTCTACAGAGAAAAAAAGAGGGATAATTCGCAAAAAGATTATATCTGAAAATATTAAACGTGTTTTCTCTGTATTTAGGGTATTAGTTACTTTTGGGCTTGTCTGTTTTGCATGGGTGTTTTTTAGGGCAAACAGTTTATCGCAAGCGTTTGTAGCTATAAATAATATGTTTGTTCCATCAGGTGTTAAAAGTGCAATTTTAGGTGCAAACAGCATTTCACAATTGATGCAAATATACCAAACAATGCCTTTTGCGCACATATTTACTTTGCAAGAAATGCTGCTTGTCATATTTAGCGTCGCTTTAATGCTTGTTGTTGAATATATAAGGCAAAAGCATGGTTTGCGAAAACGCTTTGAAGCAATGCCGCTTGTTTTACGCTGGGCAATTCTTTATTCGCTTATGTTTGCGATAATTATTTTCGGTGTATACGGTGAAACGACAGTTCAACAATTTATATATTTTCAGTTTTGATAAAGGGGGATATAGTGGCAAAAAATATTATTGGAACAATTGCATTTTTCGCAGTGTTTGCTATTATATTTAATTATTTTAACAGTGCAGCACTTTGGGAAAATGGCGTTAAAACAGGTTTTGAATCTACAGATGTAGCAAGCAAACAGATATATAAAAGAGAATACAGAAACAAATATGATGTAGTTTTCATTGGAAACAGCCATGCATATTGCACATTTTATCCCAAAATCCTTTGGCAACAGCATGGTATAGCAAGCCATGTGTTTGCATCCTCAGGGCAGGAATTATATGTGTCGGAACTGTATGTAAAAGAAACGACTAAAAATCAACAGCCAAAAGCAATTGTAGTAGAGGTTATCAGCGCATCAATGAACAATGGATTTGTGCTGGAATTAAACAACGAATTTTCGATGTTAAACAGTTATTCTATGCTTCCACCAAGTGTAGATAAACTGCAAACGCTGTTTTTTGCATTTGAGGAAGAAAGTTTGGTTGACAAACTTTACCCATTGTTTCCCATTGTTACTTTCCATGAAAATTGGAAATATAGTGACTATGATAATTTTAATGCGATTGATTTTGAAAAATATCAATATAATAACGGTGCTGTATTACACGATATCGTATGTGAAGGCTTGCAAGCACCGCAAAACTTGCCTGAAAACTCGGCGGATTTCAGCGAGAAATCAAAACAGAGCTTATTAAATATTATTGATATTTGCAAGGAAAATGATATCGAGTTAATCTTCACGGTAGCGCCTTATGTTATAAGCGAAGAAAGCCAGCAAGTTATGAATAGCGTTGAAGAAATTGCTATGGCAAACGATATACCTTTTATAAATTATAATAATATGTATGATGAAATTGGCATTGATTTTAGCAATGATTTTAAAGACGAAGGACATTTAAATATTTATGGTATGGAAAAAGTCTCTACTCATTTTGGGAATTACCTTAAAGATAATTTAGATATTCCCGATAGGCGAGGCGATGAAAAATATAATTATTATGATTTAGCCGACGAGAGAGAGCTTATTCAAACATTGTCTTAGCTAAACAATGTCATTCCGAGTGTGGAGAGGAATTCGTTTTCTACCACGCTAGCCATGTCATTCCGAGTGTAGCGAGGAATCCGCTTTCCCTAGCGCTATGCGCTAACAACCATAAATTTTTTAAAAAAATCAGTAAAACTTTTAATCTTTATTATTATGTACCACTTTAGACATTATAACGGGGCTGTGATATTTATCACAGCCCCGTTATATTTTATAAATTATATAATAAATTTAATTTTACTCGTATTCAACAACGTCAGCTAATTTCATTAAGAAATCACGTTCTTTTTCATTGCCTTTTACAAGTTGCGATGCTGCAACAATAGGTATCCATTTTTGTACATATTGTTTTGCTGTATCGCTTTTTTTGCAGAATAAATTTAAATATTGTTCTGCAATTTCTTCTTTGCCTTTAAGCAAGAATACAAGATAAGTGCGAGCAACGTCAGCAGAAGCACTGCCTTGTGTTACGTGCGCCCAGTCGATAACAACTGCCTTGCCTTCTTCGGTAATTATAACATTACCAAAGCTGAAATCTCCGTGGCAAACTTTTTTATGTTTTGGCATGCCTTCAAGCCTTGTCATTAATTCATACCTTGTTGTAGCATCAAGACCTGTTTGTGTGATTTTCATTGTCATTTTGTCTCTTAGTTTGTTCAAATGTGGTGCTTTTTGCTCGTGTATACCCATTTGAACATCAACAAATAGCTCTAGATATTCTGCAATTTTATCAGGGTTTTCTTCACTTAATTCTGTAAGTGTTTTACCTTTGACATATTCGCTTACAATTGTCCATTTGCCATCTGTTTTTTTAACTTCAAGAAGTTGTGGAACGCTTAGGCCTGCTTCATAAACCCTAGCTTGATTTAGTGCTTCATTTAAAATATCAGATGTTTTAAAGCTCTCGTCAAAAACCTTTAAAACTGTATCATTTTCACGATATATCGTTTTGTTTTTGCGCTGTGCAAGTACGTTTGTATTACCCATAACAATCTCCGTTCTTTCATCGCTTTAAGCGACGATATTTATGATTTTAATGAAATAAGTTGTTCTTTAACTAATGACTAGCTCATGGCGAATAATTATTTTTTCAAATAATTATTTTTTTGTGCCGTAGTAAACATTTAAATACATTTGTTTAATTTCGCTCATAAGCGGATAACGTGGGTTTGCACCTGTGCATTGGTCATCAAAAGCTTGCTCTGTCATTTCATCAAGTGTTTCAAGGAAAGCTTTTTCGTCAATGCCGTATTCTTTTATTGTCATTTTAATGTCAAGCTTAGCTTTAAGCTCATCAATTTTTACAAGCAATTTTTCAATCATTTCATCGTCGTCTTTACCGCGAATGCCTACAAAGCTAGCAACTTCAGCATAACGCTCTGCTGTTTTCGGGTATTGATATTGAGAAAATGCGCCCATTTTTGTTGGGTTGTCTGTCATATTGAAGCGGATAACCTCATTTATCAACAGTGCATTTGCAACACCGTGAGGTAAGTGGTGCATAGCACCTAATTTATGAGCCATCGAGTGGCAAACACCAAGGAATGCATTTGCGAAAGCCATACCTGCAAGGGTTGAAGCGTCTGCCATTTTTTCTCTTGCAATTGGATCATTTGGACCATTTTCGTATGCCATTGGCAAGTACTCGAATATAATTTTAAGCGCTTTTAATGCCATGCCGTCAGTATAATCGCTTGCAAGCATAGAAGCATAAGCTTCAAGTGCGTGTGTTAATGCGTCAATACCTGATGCAGCTGTTAAGCCTTTAGGCATATTCATCATTAAGTCAGCGTCAACGATAGCGATATTAGGAAGTAGCTCGTAATCTGCAAGAGGATATTTTATGCCGGTTTTTTCGTCTGTGATAACAGAGAAAGGTGTAACTTCACTACCTGTACCTGCAGTTGTTGGAATAGCAATGAAATTAGCTTTGTTGCCAAGTTTTGGGAAGCCGTAAATTCTTTTGCGAATATCCATAAATCTCATGGCTAAATCCATGAAATCTACATCTGGGTGCTCATATAAAGTCCACATGATTTTCGCAGCATCCATTGCAGAGCCGCCACCAAGTGCTATAATGCAATCAGGCTCGAAAAGTCCCATTTCTTTTGCGCCATCCATTGTGCAATCAAGGGTTGGGTCAGGTTGAACATCAAAATATGTTGTGTGCGCAATGCCCATATCATCAAGTAAATCTGTAACGCGTTTTGAATATCCGTTTTTGTATAAGAATTCGTCAGTAACAACAAAAACTCTCTTTTTATTATAAACCTCTTTAAGTTCTGCCAATGCGATAGGCAAACAACCTTTTTTGAAGTATACTTTTTCAGGTGTGCGAAGCCACAACATATTTTCTCTCCTTTCGGCAACTGTTTTTGTGTTGATAAGGTGTTTTACACCTACGTTTTCAGAAACAGAGTTGCCGCCATAACTGCCGCAACCAAGGGTAAGCGATGGTGCAAGTGCAAAATTGTATAAATCACCTATGCCGCCGTGTGCCGCAGGAGTATTCACAACAATTCGGCAAGTTTTCATTGTGTTTTCAAAAATTTCTAAATCACTTGCAGCAGTTGCAGTGTTAATAAATATTGATGCTGTATGGCCATAACCGCCATCTTTAATAAGTTTATCTGCTTTGCTAACTGCGTCGCTGTAATCTTTATAGCGATACATTGCTAAAACAGGAGAAAGTTTTTCGTGTGCAAATTCTTCGCTAAGTTCAACACTTGTAACTTCACCAATTAAAACTTTTGTTTTTTCAGGTACTTCAAAACCGGCAAGTTGAGCAATTGTAAATGCGCTTTGTCCAACAATTTTTGCATTTAATGCACCGTTGATAATAATTGTTTTACGTACTTTTTCTGTCTCTTTTGCATTTAAAATATAGCAACCACGAAGCTCGAATTCTTTTTTAACTTCATTATATATAGAATCATGAACAATAACTGATTGTTCACTTGCGCAAATAACGCCATTATCGAAAGATTTTGAAAGAATAACAGATGAAACAGCCATTTTTACATCGCAAGTTTTGTGGAATAAAGCAGGAACATTACCTGCGCCAACACCAATAGCCGGTTTGCCGCTTGAATAAGCACTGCGAACCATGCCGGGGCCACCTGTTGCCAAGATCATGTCAGTTGTTTTCATAACTTCATTAGTAAGCTCTAAAGAAGGAGTGTCTATCCAACCGATAATGCCTTTTGGTGCGCCAGCAGCAACTGCAGCATCAAGCACTGTTTTTGCAGCAGCAATTGTGCAACCTTTAGCTCTTGGATGTGGGCTAAAAATAATGCCATTGCGTGTTTTTAAAGCGATTAATGCTTTAAAAATAGCAGTTGAAGTTGGGTTTGTTGTTGGGATAACTGCTGCAATAACACCGATTGGCTCTGCAATAGTGCGTGTGCCAAAAGTATCATCACGTGAAATTACACCACAAGTTTTAGAATTTTTATATTTATTGTAAATATATTCGCTTGCATAATGGTTTTTGATAACTTTGTCTTCTACAATTCCCATGCCGGTTTCACTAACCGCCATTTTTGCAAGGGGAATTCTCATTTTGTTTGCTGCAATTGCAGCAGCTTTGAAAATTGCGTCTACTTGCTCTTGAGAAAATTTGGAAAACTCTAATTGAGCCGCCCTAATTTCAGCAATTTTTGCTGCAAGTTCTTCAACGGTTGCAACCGTTTGTACCGGAGTTTCAATAGCCTGTTTCATAAAAAAATACATCCTCCATCTAATCTAGTTAAATTTTTAACAAACTCTAATATGTTAAAATTTTAACATATTATTTGTGCTTTGTAAACATCTTTTTTTAATTTTATCATTAAAAATGTCAACATTCAACAAATTTTGATATATTTAATAATAAATTTATTTTGTGTTAACATTTAATGGTGAAAATCACAATTAGTTTATGCGTATTTACTAATAAATATTAGTAAATATTACAACTTTGCCATTTAAGAGTAGTTACAGAAATTTGTGTTTTTAGGCAAGTCTTGACATTTTGAGTGAAGTGGGGGATTATTTATATTTGGTGTAATCGCATTGAACATGTCATTCCGAG
>CAYJGV010000080.1:0-9401 GCA_964369715.1 uncultured Bacteroides sp.
GCACCAAAAAACTCCTTGAATTATAAATTCAAGGAGTTTTTTATAATTATTTGCAAATTTTATATAATTTTAGCTAAGTAACTATATTTTAACAGAGCGCGTATAGCGAAGTTAAAACATTAAATAAAGCTACTGAATATCGATGTAAATCGAATTTCAGTAGCTTTGTTTTTTATAGATTTTTCATTCGTGCAATTTGCTATTTAGCAGTGCATTTAAATCAATCTATTTTGTAGCGCTAATTATATTAGATTATATTATTTTTTTATCATAAAGCCTTGCAGCATTTAATACAACAAGTACAGAGCCGGCATTGTGAACCAAGGCGCCTGTAGCCGGATTTAAAAGCCCTAAGACAGATAAAATAATTGCTGCAAAATTTATTATCATTGAGATTGTGATATTAAATTTTATTGAGAATATAGTTGCATTTGATAATTTTTTTATGTAAGAAATTTTTGAAATATCATCACCCATTATGGCGATATCAGCGGCATCAATTGCGATATCGCTGCCCATTGTGCCCATAGCAACGCCAACATTTGCAATTTTAAGTGCCGGTGCATCATTTACACCATCACCAACCATACATACAGATTTTTGACATTCCATAAAAGTTTTTATCTTCGAAACTTTATCTATAGGCAAAAGTGAAGAAAATACCTTTGTTATACCTACTTTTTTACTGATATATTCTGCGCTTTTTGCATTGTCTCCTGTTAGTAACACAGTTTCTTCAATTCCTGCGGATTTAAGCGAAGTTATTGCATCTTTTGATGTTTCTTTAATTTTGTCTGAAAGACCTATTACACCTATAATAGCATTGTTATTTGCAACAATTATAATTGCTTTGCCTTTTTCTCTTAAACTATCAATAATTGCTATTATTTCTTCAGAAATTTCTATATTGTTATTTAAAATCAATTTTTCATTGCCACACAAAATTGTTTTGCCGTTAACATTTGCGCTAATGCCCTCACCCAGTGACATTGAAAAATCAGAGATTTCTGCTAAAGGAATAGTGTTTTCTTTTGCATAATTTACAACAGCTTTGCCAATAGGGTGTTCTGAATGATTTTCAACAGATGATACAAGTTCCATAAGCTCTTTTTTGTCAATATCAAAAGAATGTATATCGCTTACAGTCAATTTACCGTAAGTAAGCGTACCTGTTTTATCAAAACATACTGTGTTAACATTACCCATTTGTTCTAGTGCTTCACCGGATTTAATAAGTACGCCATTTTTGGTTGCTTGACCAATTGCAGCCATAATTGAAGTTGGCGTTGCAAGCGCCAATGCACACGGACAGAACACAACCAAAACTGTAACAGCACGTATTAAAGCATCGTCGGGTGCATTTAAAACAAATGCAAAAACAAGATAAGTTATAATTGCTATAATCATTGCAAGTGGAACAAGATAACCTGCCCATTTATCTACAATTTTTTGTGTAGGTGCTTTGTTTTTATCTGTTTCTTCAACTAGTTTAATCATTTTTTGTAAAGAAGAATTAGAAAAAGCTTTTGTAACTTTTACGTCTACTGAACCAAAACGATTTATAGTGCCCGTATAAACTTCATCGTTTTCAACTTTGTCAACAGGTAAACTTTCGCCTGTCATTATGCTTTGGTCAACTGTTGTGTTGCCTCTAATAATTACACCATCACATGGGAAACTCTCACCCGGCAAAACTCGTACAATATCATCTTTTAATATATCTTTTGCCTCAATTGTTTTTTCGCCATCACTTGTGATTACTCTGCCAACAGTTGGAACAAGGTTTAAAAGATTTTCTATACCTTTTCTGGCTTTTTCAACAGTTTTATCTTCAAGAAATTCACCGATAGCCATAATAAAGGCTACTTCACCTGCTGCAAAAATATCGCCTATATAAACAGCGGCAATCATTGCAATTGTGATTAATAGGGGAGAAGTGATTCTTTTATCCAATGTGTTTACAACGGCTAAATATGCAAGAGGTATGCCCGAAATTATAAGCGAAACCCAAGCGGGATTAATTATAAAATCAAAATTTACACCCATTAGCGGTAGAATGTACTCTGTTATAAAACTTGCAAGTAAAAAAACACCGGAAACCCAAAGCATGGGAATTGAATTTAATTTTGAAATATATTGTTTCATACAATTAACCTCCTAAATTGTTTTTGAAAATTGATTTAATGCCGAAATTAATTTTTCTATTGTTTCTTCTTCTTTTCCACTACTTATGCCATCAAGCACACAGTGGTGCATATGTCCTTCTAATATAACTTGCCCTGTTTTATGTAAAGCTGATTTCACAGCACCTATCTGTATTAAGATATCCTCACAGGGTTTATCTTCATTTACCATTTTTTGAATGCCTCGAACCTGACCTTCTATTTTTTTTAGCCTTTTGTTTATGGCTTCAATATCCATGCATTTTTTCATGATAAAACTCCTTTGTTAAGTTTGATTAACATAAAATATATTTACCCCTAGGGGGTATAGGTATATAATATAATCTATTTTTTATTTTGTCAATAAAAAATAGATTTTTTTTTAAAAACAAAAGTGTAGGAGCGTAGCGCTGAAACAAATTTATATTATAAAGGAGTAAGGTTCACTATGTGTCATTTCAAGTGAAGCAAAGAAATTTATTCCTTATTCTTTTAAAATGCAACAGAAAACGGATTCCTCGCATGAGCTAGGAATGACAGGGTTTACCAAGGAAGAACGGATTTCTCGCATGCGCTCGTAACGACAAAAGGTAAATTCACATTTATATGTAGTAATCAATAACATAAAATAGGGCATTGATGAAATTATTTCATCAATGCCCTATAGTTTTAAAAAATTGAGTATTGTAATATTATTAATTACAATTAAACAATTGCATCTTTTAATGCTTGTGCTTTATTTGTTTCTTCCCATTTCACGTTTAAATCTTCTCTGCCCATGTGTCCGTATGCTGCTAAATTTCTGTAAATTGGTGTTTTCAGTTCTAACTGTTCAATTATTGCGCCGGGTCTTAAATCGAATACCTTCATAACTGCTTTTTCGATTTTTTCTTCTGATACACTTGCAGTGCCAAATGTATCAACACGTACACTTACAGGCTCAATTACACCAATAGCGTATGCAAGTTGAACTTCACAACGTGTTGCAAGTTTTGCGGCAACAATGTTTTTTGCAACCCATCTTGCAGCATATGCCGCACTTCTGTCAACCTTAGTTGGGTCTTTTCCGCTAAATGCACCGCCACCATGTCTGCCCATGCCACCATAAGTGTCCACGATGATTTTACGTCCTGTCAAACCTGTGTCACCTTGTGGGCCACCAACAACAAATCTTCCTGTTGGGTTAATATAATATTTTGTGCTTTCGTGCAAATATTCTTTTGGCAATACCGGTTCAATAACATGTTTCATTATTTGCTTACGAAGTTCCTCTGTTTCAATTTCCGGTGCATGTTGTGAAGAAACAACCACTGCGTCAATTCTAACAGGCTTATCATTTTCATATGCAACTGTAATTTGGCTTTTGCCATCAGGACGTAAAAAATCAAGTGTGCCATTTTTGCGAACTTCTGTCAATTTTTTGCAAACTTTGTGCGCAAGGCTTATAGGCAATGGCATAAGTTCATCTGTTTCGTCACACGCATAGCCAAACATCATGCCTTGGTCGCCTGCACCGCCTGTGTCAACACCCATAGCAATGTCACCACTTTGTTCGTTGATATTAGCAAGTACAGCGCATGTGTGTGCATCAAAGCCATATTTTGCTCTATCATAACCGATGTCTGCAACAACATCTCTTACGATTTTTTGAAAATCAACATAGCAACTTGTTGTAACTTCGCCCATAAGGTGAATTAAACCTGTGCTTGCAGTTGTTTCAAGTGCAACACGGCTGTTTTTATCTTCTGCTAAAAGTGCGTCTAAGATAGCGTCTGATATTTGATCGCAAATCTTATCAGGGTGTCCTTCTGTAACAGATTCTGAAGTGAATAATTTTAAGTTTTCCATTTTGTTCTCCTTGGTTTTTGTTATGTTGCGCAAAAAAGCTCGATGTTTTAAACACCGAGCTATAAATTGCTTATCTTTCGGTGAAAACCGCAGGATTTAGCACCTTGCATATGCAGGTTGCCGGACTTCACAGGGCCTGTCCCTCCGTCACTCTTAATAAGTTAATATTTAATTTTATAGTATTATATTATCAAATAAAATATTATTTGTAAATGCTTTTGTTAACAATTCCGCTAAGCGGTTTATACACAACAAAGGTTACTATGCTGTTTAAACCGGCTTTAATTAAATTAAAGGGTATAATTGCAGGCATTAAAAGTTCGATAACGCTTTGTATAGGTGCACCCAAAAAAATAGGTGTGAAAATTAAATTGCACAAAACCATAACAAATGTCATTGTTAATGTGCCTATTATTAAAGCGATTATTGCTTGTTTAATAGTTTTTTCTTTTTTATAAATTGTTCCGGCAACAATAACAAAGCTTCCTGTAGAAAGTATGTGCATTATTATACCAATAAATCCACTGCTTGCACTGACGGTTAAACCTTGAATTACACTAACTGTTACAGTTAAACCTAAGCCGGCAAGGGGGCCAAACATAAATGTTCCGATTAAAATAGGAATGTCCGCAGGGTCGTATTCCAAAAAAGGTGCGGCAGGAATAATACTAAAATGTATAATTCCCGCAAGTACTACGCCTAATGCAGTAAGCATAGCAAGTGTGGTTAATTTGCGTGTTGATAATTTTGTCTTTTGCATGAGATTACCTCCAAATATTTTTATCTGCTTCGTTGTAACCTTAGCCGACTTTATTAAAATATAAAACGCCCTTTTGCAAAGCTGCAAAAGGGCGCACCATAAATAAAAGTATGGCCGTTTCTCTCATCCGGACTCATGTGTCAAAACACAATTACCGTCGGCCTTGGAGTTCCACCAAGTCAACACCAAAAGGTGCTCGCGGGCTATACCGCCGGTGAGGAATTACACCTCGCCCTGAAACAGATTAATATAATAATATCATGTGATAAAATATTTTGCAAGTAGAAAATAATTGTTTTTAGTAAATAGTTAATAGAGATTAATATAATTTAATATTAAAATTAATCTTTTTATTATTTACTCTTAAACAAAAATTAAAGATATACATTGATATTTATTAAAATTTTGGTATAATTTAATAGTATGATTTATTATTAAAAAAAGGGGGAGTATTTTGCATTACGAAATATGCACAGCTAAAACAGCAAAAGAAAAAAATAATTATATATATAAAAGTAGTGCAAATTATATTCTCTTTTGTAATAATGGTATCATTTCAGATGAACTTAAAAACAAGTTGGATAATTTAGCAAAAAACGAAAACGATAAAATTGCAATTTATGAGCTAAGACAGTACCCGTTTGAACACAATAAATTTTACAATCCCATAACATGCGAAAGCGTGTGGGCAAGTATGCATGCGAGTCTGGTAAACAAAAAGGCCGCTTTGCAAGTTGGCGTTTTTGATGAAAATGTATTTGAAGATATTGTTGATATTGATTTTTCTTTTAAATTACGTGCGGCCGGTTATGTCATAAAATATATGCCCGATTTAATAATTGAAAATAATAGAAATAATGAAGAAATAAACAGCGACAATGCAATGAGTGACCAAATCATATTGGCAAAATTGATAAGTGCATCTTATTATTTAAGGCTAAAATTTGGCGGTGCCTTTGCAGCAGATAAATGGGAAAAACTTTTTGAAGAGTTTAAATATAATGTGCAAACCACACCCGAGATGGAACACGTTTTAATGTCACGGTTAAATATTGTTAAAAAACAAAAACAAAAATTGCTTGATTATTATAATAAAATAAATAATCCTAATTTTAAAGCTGATTTTAATGATTTTGACAGTGCTTTTTTGAAAACAGGCAGCCATTATAAATCAATAAGGTGTGCGGAAGATATCAAATTTACTGTTTTAATAAGAGCATATAAAAGGACAGAGCATCTAAAGAATACTTTGGAAAGTCTAACACATCAAACATATAAAAATTTTGATGTGATTGTGGTTGAAGACGGTGAAAATCCCGTTTGCAAGCATATTTGTGAAGCTTTTGAAAAAAGGCTTAATATAAATTATTATGCGATGCAAGAAAACGCCGGCAGATGCAAAACAGGCAATAAAGCAGCATCACTATGCAATACAAAATATGCGTGCTTTTTAGACGATGATGATTTTCTTTTTGCGGATTATTTTGAAATAGTCGCAAATGCAATTAAAGAAAATAATGATGCAAATATATTCTTTTCGGCTTCCGTCCAAGCAGTTTGTGAAGACGATGCAAATTTAAAAATTACTAGATACTGGAATAATTCAAGGCCGAATTTAACATTAAATGATATTTTGTTAGAAAATCCTGTTTCAATTCAAGCGGTGGTTTTTGATAATAAGCTGTTTTTGAAATCTGGTGGGTTTGATGAAGAATTAGATGCACTTGAGGATTGGGATATCTGGATTAAATTAGCGCTGCAAACCGATTTTGTTTATATCAACAAAGCTTTAAGTTTATACAGAATACCAAATGATAAAGCAATTCAAGAAAAGCGAAATAAAAATTTTGATAAATATGCACCTGTAATGCAATATCGAATAAATGAATATAGGGAACAATATAATATTAAAGATGAAGAAAAACTAAGCAGTATTATTGATGATAACGAAAACATTAATCGATTAAGAAACACTGCAAGAGAGATTAATAATTCAAGTAAATTTAAATTGTTTTCTGTGTTTAGGACATTAACGAATGGTAAAGCAAAAGATGTTTTTGGGGTTAATATGCCTGTGGATTTTAATATTGCGACAAAACAACAGTGTAATTATTTTATTTTTACAGCAAGAACATCTAAAGTATGGAGGTTTTTGAGCCGATAAAACACATGAAATTGAAAAGCGAGGAAATTATGTTTGAAGAAAATTTGACGGTTTGCCCAAGTTGCCTATCGCCATTAAAAGGTAATGAAAGATTTTGCCGTGATTGTGGGCAGGATTTAAAAAATGTAAGTAAAAGCTCGGCGTACGATGTTAAGCAACAACCCTTTAACCAAAGCAAGTATAAAGACAATTCAAATAAGTATTATAATGAGAATAAATACAATTCTCAAAGCAGTGCACACAATAACACGTACTCCGGCACACATGCAGGTACACATTACAATGCACATACAGGAGAATTTACAACAGCACAAAATAATTATTCGCAAAAATCTCAGCCAAGTATAAATTATAATACTAGCAATATGAATAACACTAATCATATGAATTATAATGCAAATGCTACATCACAATATCAACAACAAAGCATAGTAAAAAACAGCAAAAATACTAGGAATGCTATATTTGTCATTATATTGATAGTAATGCTAATGTATTCATTTTTGACAATAGCTCCTAATATTTTATATTCTATTAGCAGTGGTATTTCCAGTGAAAGTATAGAAGATAATTATATAGATAATTATGACATGTCACATGTTGTAGAAGAATATATTTCACCAACTGAGCTTGTTGATCACTATTATGAAACAGAAAAAATAATTATACAAGAGCCCAAATGGTTTAATGAAAACGCAGATTTTATTAAAGTTGAAGATATTGAAAGTGAAGAAGATACAGAATATTATTATCAAGAAGTAAATAATGAATTTTATTGTGTAATGCAATCCGGTGGTCTTTCTTTATTTATGAAAGCACCTATAAATGATGACCCATACATTTCTTCAACTTTTGATGATTATTATATGGAAAGTGGGGATTTATCAAGCAATTCGAATACATATGTAAGTTATGATTTAAACGAAAGTTATAATTTCACATTATATGCTTATGTTGTTGACTATGTCAGCGACAAAACAGTGCTTGATTATATATCAGCTATAACAGCAGAAGATTATCGTGATGGCTCAATGTTCACATTGCAAGAAACAGTAGTATTTGAAAGCGGTATTGCCGGATATGCCTATGTTGAACAAACTTCATTTGATATAAACTATACAATAGCTATTCCACAAAGCTATGATGGAGATGGCAGTGTAAACTTACTTATAGTGACTGTAAGTGCAACTGAATATTCCGGCGAGTATACTTATGATATTTTAAGGGCTGTCGATGAACTTAAAGAAAATATTTATATTACACAAAATTCACAGCTTAATATTGTATAAGTAATGATGTTTATAAGTTAAATGATGCATATATTGAAATTTTATTTAAAAACACTTGACATAAGTGTAAATAAGCGATATAATACATAGGTAAACAAAGTAGCTCTGCTATCACAGTGGTTCGCTCACCTTGTTCGCCAATGGGCGACGGGTTCATACTAATGCGATTAATCGTTTTTATTTGTATGTTAGTGCGTCCTGCTTTTTTGTGGGTCGTACTTTTTTATTAATTATTTGGAGGTGCTTTACAATTAGCGGAAAAAAAGAATTGGAACTAAATGAGGGTATTCGCGACAAAGAGATACGTGTAATTGACGCTTTGGGAAATCAACTTGGCGTTATGGCCACTCGTGATGCATTAAAACGAGCAGAGGAAAACAACCTTGACCTTGTTAAAATTGCGCCACAAGGCACGCCACCTGTTTGCAAAATTATGGATTACGGAAAATATCGCTTTGAGCTGCAAAAAAAAGAAAAAGAAGCTCGTAAAAATCAAAAAGTGGTCGAGATTAAAGAGGTGCGTTTATCTTTAAATATCGATACAAATGATTTTAACACTAAAGTTGCTCAAGCTGCAAAATTTTTGGCAAAAGGCGACAAAGTTAAAGTTTCCATTCGTTTTCGCGGACGTGAAATGGCACATACAAACCTTGGTTTATCTGTGCAACAACGTTTTGCCGAGGCATTGCCCGACGCAGTAGTTGAAAAGCAACCAAAACTTGAAGGGCGTAGCATGCAAATGTTCTTAGCCCCTGCAAAAGACAAATAAAGCAAATTTAGGGAGGATATAAAAATGCCAAAAATTAAAACACACTCAGGTGCAAAAAAACGCTTTAAATTAACAAAAAAAGGCAAAGTTAAACGCGGCAGTGCATTCCGCAGTCATATTTTGACAAAAAAGAGCACTAAAAGAAAACGTGGGCTTCGTAAAATTGCTTATGCAGATAAAACAAATGCCGCAGCAATCCGCCGCATGTTACCTTATGCATAATATTTAAGATTAACCGGATATTTGATTTATACTTTATAAGGAGTTAGAAGATTATGGCACGTATTAAAGGCGCTACTATGACGCGCAAAAGAAGGAAAAAAACTTTAAAATTAGCTAAAGGCTATTACGGTAGTAAATCCAAACATTTTAAAATGGCCAAACAACAAGTAATGAAAAGCGGTAACTA
>CAYJGV010000081.1:0-9355 GCA_964369715.1 uncultured Bacteroides sp.
AAGCACAGATTATTTATATTATATGCATAATATGTTATAAGCAAACGCTTAGCTTAATAAGCTTTTGCTTGTTTATTTTTTTGCAATGATATTTTTTAGCTTTTATCAAAAAAAGCTCTGCGCTGTGTCGAATTTTCAAAAATCTCCTCTATGCCATCAGCATCTTTTTGAACTAGTTTTTCTCGCAAATCTGCCAAAGATGCACTAAACGCATCAATTTCATCAAGTAAAAATTCGCTGTTATCGAAAAATAATTCTCGCCACATTGGCGCATTAAGGCGAGCAATTCGTGTTAAATCCCTAAAGCTGTCGCCTGTGAAAGAGGCAAGGTTGTTTTCATCGTTTGCGTTCATTAAGCTTACTGCAATGGCGTGTGTAAGCTGGCTTAAATAGGCAATCATTTTATCATGCTCTTTTGGGCTAAGTTGTGTTATCCTTGCAAACCCTAGTTCTTCGCCTAAGTTTTTTGCAAAATCAATGGCTTGCTTTGTGTTTTTATCGCTTGGCACTACAATAAAATTTGCATTTTTGAACATTTCAGGGTTTGAATTTTCAACACCGCTTACCTCTTTGCCTGCCATGGGGTGAGCCGAAATAAATTCTAAATCGTGCCTTAAAATGTTTTGGATTTGTGGCACAACTTGCATTTTAACACCGCATACATCGGTAATAATTGCGTTTTGTTTAATGTATTTTTGGTTGTTTGCAACCCATTCGATACACGCGCGAGGATACAGCGCAAGTATTATTACATCAGCATTATTTAAAAAGCCGCGAACTCTCGCTTCATTTGAAGGCGTGCACCCATCTTTGATTATATTATTGTTGATACCGTACTCTATCGCACTTTGGCTTATGTCCACAGCTGTTACAGCATTGCCTTTTTTGCTTAAAGCCATGGCATAACTGCCGCCCAAAAGGCCTAAACCAATTATGCAATATGTTTTTTTACACGCATTCATATATTTCTCCGTTTGAAAATATTGTTCGATTTTTATTTATTTTTATTAGTTTACTACTCATTTTTTTGTAAATATTAATGACACAAAAATTTCTTGATTGAAATAAACTATTGTTAATTTTAATGGCTTGATTTTTATACAAAAAAACGATAAAGCCAAAAAATTTAATGCATAAATTTTAAATTTGTTTTGAAATAGCGTATATCTAAACATATGTTTAGATGATACAGCAAATATTAATTATATAAATTAAAAAGCAAATCGAAAAAATCCGGATAAGATTTTTCTATCGCCTGTGCACCGTCAATTTCGCAAAAATCATCATCTTTCATGCCCATGCAAACTGCGGCGACACTCATAGCCATAACAATGCGATGGTCATTGTGCCCATATAAATTTTTAGCGCTGTGCAGTTTGTTTTTTGCACCTATTATTTTAACTGTGTTTTCATCTGCGCTTAAATTTCCGCCTATTTTTTCTATTTCACAGCGCATTGCCTCTATGCGGTCGCTTTCTTTTACACGAAGCCTTGCCGCATTGTCAATAATGCTTTCACCTTCGCAAAAAAGAGCAAGCACCATTAAAATAGGGCCTAAATCAGGGCAATTTGCAATATCTGCATTAAACGCTTTAAGGGTGTTTTCACTTGGCAAAACCGTTAAATCGTTTTCATTTTGCATTATGTTTGCGCCGCAATTTTTAAGCACATTTAAAATTTCGGCATCGCCCTGCTTTGTATTTTTTGCAATGTTATCTATTTTTATTTGTGTGTTAGAACAAGCCGCTAAAACTGCCCAAAAAGCAATTTGTGAATAATCGCCCTCTACTGTGTAATCATGTGATGTGTATTTTTGATTTCCTTTAATTTTTATCGTTAAATCGTAAATAAAATCAAATTCTACGCCAAAATCCGCCATAGCTTTCTTTGTTAAATCTACATAAGATTTGCTTTCAAAAGGCGGCTTAATGTAAATTGTGCTGTCACCGTTTAAAAGGGGTAGCGCAAACAAAAGCCCTGTTATAAACTGGCTGCTTACGTCCCCGTTTAGGTGATATTCTCCGGGCAAAAGTTGCCCTTTTGTCATAATTGTTTCTTCTGTGTGCGAAAAAACAAGCCCTTTTTCGCTGTATAATTTTTCATAGACATTTTGTGGCCTTGAAAGCAATTTTCCGCCGCCACAAAATTCTGTTTTTTCGCCCTTTATGCTAAAAAGCGGTATCATAAAACGCAAGGTGCTTCCACTTTCGCCACAATTTACTTGCTCGTTTGGGGCAAGCAGCCCTCCGCTTGAAAACACACCGCAAACCTCGGCTTTGTGCGCATTTTCATCGTATTCAATTTTTGCGCCAAGCAAATTTAATGCACGCATTGTAGCATGCATATCCATTGATGGAATTATGCCGTGTATCGTGCTTTTTCCGCTTGATAACGCGGCACAAATAAGCGCCCTGTGCGCCATGCTTTTGCTTGGTGGCGCAATAATTTTTCCGCTTTTAATGCCGTTTTTAATTTTGATTTTCATTTTATCCGCCTTTAATTTTACTGATTTTCCCCTTTAAAATTAAGAGGTATAATAATTATTAATTGCAGTAATAAAACTTTTTGACAATTATTTTTTATTAATTTGTATAAATTTATCTTACATCTCTGCCGATGATTTTTGCAATTTCACGGCATTTTTGTACTGTTGTCGCAAATTTATCAGGACGCAATGTTTGTGCGCCATCGCTTAGGGCTTTTTCAGGGTTTTGATGCACTTCAATAATCAAGCCGTCTGCGCCTGCCGCAATTGCCGCAAGTGACATGCTTTCGATATATCTATAATTGCCTGTTGCGTGGCTGGGGTCGATTATAATTGGCAAATGTGTTTTTTCTTTAATAATTGGCACAACAGATAAATCCAACGTGTTACGGGTATATTTTTCAAAAGTGCGAATACCTCTCTCGCATAAAATAACGTTTTCGTTGCCACCTGCCATAATGTATTCTGCGCTCATAATCCATTCTTCAATGGTGTTTGCAAGGCCACGTTTTAACAAAATTGGCTTTGACATTTTGCCAATAGCTTTCAATAATTGGAAATTTTGCATGTTTCTTGCGCCTATTTGCACAAGGTCAACATGCTCTTCAAATTCGTCAATTGCCTCTTCGCTCATAAGTTCGCTAACAACAGGTAAGCCTGTAATTTCTCGAGCTTTAGCCATTGCCAAAATGCCCTCGGTGCCCATGCCTTGGTATGCATATGGGCTTGTACGTGGTTTGTAAGCGCCGCCGCGAAGCATACAGCCGCCTGTTTCTTTCACTACTTTTGCAATATCAATGGTATGCTCTTCGCTTTCAATACTGCACGGCCCACCGATAATTACAATTTTTTGTGTGCCACCCACAGGGATTCCGCCAACATTTATAATGCTGTCTTGCTCGTGAAATAGTCTATTTGCCTTTTTGAAAGGTTCGCTGACACGGCGCACATTATCCACATATGGATTTGCACGCACATGGTCGTCATCGATAACAGTTGTATCGCCAACAAGGCCGAAAACATTGTAGTCTGTACCTTGAATAACAGTTACCGCAAGGCCTTGTGCCTCGAATTCTGCTATAATTTTGTCAATCTCGTTTTGGGGTGTGCCTTTTTTTGTGCTAATAATCATTTTGTTTTTCCTTTCAGTTTTGCTTTTTGGGAATTTGCTGTTTTGCCGTTTTGTTATAGTTATAATATAGCGATTGCGTTTTAAAACTTATTGTGATTTAACGTGGAGCGGATTCCTCGGCTGCGCTCGGAATGACAGCATTTGCTTAGGGAGCGGATTCCTCGGCTGCGCTCGGAATGACGGGGTTTGCTTAGGGAACGGATTTTTCGCCTCGGCTCGGAATGACGGGGTTAGATTTGCAATTATTGTAATTTCTCGACCACATTTTTAAAACATAAAAGATTCACTAACAACAATGCGTAAAACCCATTAAAACCCCTTAAACCATCACTCTAAGTTTTCTTTTATCGCCTTCATCGCATTCACATATCCATCTTTGCCCTCGCCTATAAAATGCCAATCACATGCCATTCCTGCATATGATATTTGCCTAAAATCTTCACGTTTTGTCACATCGCTGATGTGCACTTCCGCCGCAGGCAAATTCACAGCTTTTAATGCATCTAAAATTGCAACGCTTGTATGTGTGTAGGCAGCTGGGTTTATCACAACGCCATCATATTTCCCCATCGCCTTTTGTATTTCTTCCACAATCGCACCCTCGTAATTGCTTTGAAAAACATGGGCATTGATATCTAATTTTTTGCCCTCTTTTATAATAAATTCTTCAAGCTGTGCATATGTCATGCTGCCATAAATTTCAGGCTCTCTTGTGCCTAACATGTTTAAATTAGGCCCATTTATTATTAATAAATTCATTAAAAGCCTCCCTTGCATCGTCTGCCGCCTTTTGCGCCGATACATCATTTTTTATCGTTATGTCAGCAATTTTGCTGTAGATTGGCGCGCGTTGTTCATAAAGCACTTTAATTGCATCTTCGTTTGTGCTAAGCGGACGCCCTTTGCCTTTTTGCAAATTCTCTAAGGGGCGGTCTATGTAAATTAACACGCCGTTTTGCTTTAGCGCTTCGACGTTTTCTTGCCTTAAAATTGTGCCGCCACCTGTGGAAATAATTGCGCCGCTTTGTTTTGCTGCTTCGGCGCACACTTCGCTTTCTAAATCTCTAAAGCCTTGCTCGCCATGTTTTTCAAAATATTCTGCAATGCTCATTTTTGCACGCTCTATACAAAGTGCATCTAAATCTATAAAATTCCTGTTAATCGCCAGTGAAACAAGCTTACCTACGTGAGATTTCCCGCTTCCGGGCATACCGATAAAAATTATATTCGCCGCTTTTGCTCGCATAAATTTTTCAGTTTCGCTAATTTTTTCATCATCTATATCTGCGTTAATAAAAATTTCTGCGGCGTATTTTGCTTGTGCAACAAGCATCGAAAGCCCATCTGCCACAATTAAATTTCGCTTTTGTGCCTGTTGTAAAAGCACTGTTCTTCTGGGGTTATAAATAACATCTAAAACAGCTTGCAATTTATTGTATATATAATTTCCATCTTCGGTCTTTTTAAGTAAATTGAGTGGTGTTGCGTTATTTTTTGGGAACATTCCGACAGGTGTTGTGTTTATTATTATTTCAATATCTTTTAATTTTTTTGCATCGTCATAATCTATAAAAACTACATTATCTTTAGATAAATGCCCTTTGGCTTTTCTGCCTACGATGTAAATTTTACTGGCTTTTTCATCTTTTGCAACCGCCAAGACAGTTTGCTGTGTGCCACCTGTGCCCAAAACCATGACGTTTTTACCTTCGAATTTCACTCCTGCTGAATTTGCCATGTATAAAAAGCCGGCATAATCCGTGTTATAGCCATGTAAAACACCATCTTTGTTCACGATTGTGTTTACCGCACCAATGGTTTTTGCGTGTTTATCTATATGTGCGCAATAGGGTATTACGTCTTGTTTATATGGTATGGTTACATTTATCGCCTTAAACTCTGCGTGTCGCATGAAATTTTCAAATAATATTGCCGAGGGAAGCTCTTGCAAAACATATTTATAATCGCACATGTTTTCGTGTATCGGTTTTGAAAAGCTGTGCTTTAATGTTTTGCCAATTAAGCCATATTCCATTTCATGCCCTCCTGCCATTTTGTGCCCTGTGCCATATTGCAAACATCTGCTATGGCAATTGCTGTTGCACAAGTTTGCACAATGCGTGCACGGTGCACAATGCAGGGGTCGTGTCTGCCGTTAATTTGTAATTTTGCATCGGTTTTACTGTTAAAATCGACGGTGTCCTGTTGTTTATAAATGCTTGGTGTAGGTTTAATAACAGTTTCAAAAACAATGGGCATACCATTTGTAATGCCGCCGTTAACACCGCCGTTATTATTGGTTTTGGTTAAAATTTCGCCATTGTTCATATAAAAAGCATCATTTGCCTGACTGCCTTGCATGTCGGCAAATTTAAAGCCTGCACCAAAGCTTAGGCCTTTAACCGCCGGTATGCTGAAAAGCATTTGCGCAAGTACGCTTTCAACGCTTGAGAAAAAGGGTTCGCCAAAACCGCTTGGCAAGCCGATAACAGCAGTTTGCAAAATGCCGCCTACGCTGTCACCCTCATTTGCCGCTTTTGTAATTGCTTTAATCATTTCGTCTTTTGCCACATCGCTTAATGTGCCAAAATCAGAATTTTGCAAATATTGCAATTGCTTTTTCAACTCGGTAATATCATTAGAAAAACTTGCATCTTCTATTTTTGCGCATTTTTTTATATGCGTTTCAATTATGACATTTTTCTCTTTCAAAATATGCAAAAACATACTGCCTGCCGCAACAAGCGGTGCTGTTAATCTGCCGCTGAAATGCCCACCGCCACGAATATCTTGAAAGCCGTTATATTTTGCATATGCTGTGAAATCGGCATGGCCGGGACGAAGCAAATTTTCTGTCTTTGTATAATCTGCACTTTTTGTGTTGGTGTTTTCAATGTAAAATGCAATTGCGGTGCCTGTTGCAAGCCCATCTTTTACGCCTGAAAGAAAATTGACCTTATCCGCCTCTTTTCTCGCTGTTGAAATTTTGCCAACTGCACGTCTTTTTTCCATTTGCTGTCTTATAAATTCTTCATCAATTTTTGCTCCCGGGGCAATTCCTTGAACAACACCGCCTATCGCTGTGCCGTGGCTTTCTCCAAAAATTGTCACACTCAGGGCATTTCCAAAGCTGTCTCTCATATGCCCTCCGCAATAATTTCTCTAAGTTCTTCTATTTTTATTTTTTTCAAATATGCCTTGCCCTCGTTTGCAACACGCACCGTAGTAACTTCTGTCGCACCCATTTTTTTATCGTGTAATGCGTGTTTAAAAATTACATCGCCATCATATTTTATTGTGTAAGGCAAATTCAATTTTTTGTAAATTTCAATTGTGCGCTGTTTTAAATTTTCGTCATCTATCATATAAAGCATACCCAATGCGACACATTCGCCGTGGTAATATCCGCCCTCTGCTTCTATTGCATGGCCGATGGTGTGCCCCAAATTTAACAGCGCACGAAGCCCTGTTTCACGCTCGTCTTGCTCTACAATATTCTTTTTAACCATCAAAGATTTGTGTAATATCTTCTCGATATCTTTTTTTGCATCGCCCATTTCAAAAAGCTCAAATAAATCTTTATCAGCGATAAGCCCTGCCTTGATCGCCTCTGCAAGACCTTCGTTATAATGGCGCTCGCTTAAAGTGTCAAGCGTGTTTGGGTCTGCCAAAACAAGGCGAGGCTGGTGAAATGCACCTATAATATTTTTTGTGCCGCACAAATTAACAGCAACTTTGCCACCGATTGAAGAATCGATTTGCGAGAGCGTTGTTGTTGGACAATTGATGAAATCAACCCCGCGCATATATGCGCTTGCAACAAAGCCTGCAAGGTCTCCCACCATTCCGCCGCCAACAGCAATTACAACGTCTCCACGTGTAAAATTGTGTTTGTGCATCTCGCTTAAAAGGTGCTCGAAAGTGGCGATGCTTTTGCTGCCCTCGCCCATTGGCACAACAGCAACATAGCCTTCGCTGCATTGTTCTAAAACGCATTGTACATATTGTGAGGGCACACCTTCGTCGCTTACAATAAGTGCTTTTCGCTGTATATTTATAAAACTGCCAAGGCGTGAAAGAACATTTTTCTTAACAATAATGTCATAGCTTCGCTCGCCTAAATTCATTGTTAATTTCATTTTATTTCTCCGTTTTTTATATTAAATTTAAATGTTTTTAATTTGAAAAGTGTGTAAATTTCGTCTAATTTGATTTTTTGTAGACACCCAAAACCCTAACTTTATTGCAGTGCTCGCTTAGCGCGTTTAAAAGTTTTGCGCTTGGCGTTCCCACAAGTTCTGAATAAAAATAATACGCCCAGTTCACATTCGGCATAGGACGGCTTTTTATGCAATCCATATTATAGCCGTGTTTTGCAACAATTGATAAAATTTTTGCCAAACTGCCGGATTTATGCGAAACCGTGAAAAATAAACTTGTGTGTTTTTCACTATCGCTTATTGTTTCATCTTGAATATCAAACGTATTATAATCATTTTTACGCTGTATAACAATAAAACGTGTTGTGTTGTTTTTGCTCATATTCACGTTTTCGGCTAATACATCAAGGCCGTAAAGCTCTGCTGTTTCTATCGAGGCAATTGCTCCGATGGTTTTATCGTTGTTGTCGGCAACAAATTTTGCCGCTATTGCCGTGTTTGCCATTTCAGATTTTTCCACACCGATTTTTTCGATAAAATCTCTGCTTTGTGTAAGGGCTTGCGGATGTGAAAACACTTTTTTAATATCGTTTATTTGTGCGCCTTTTATGCCGAGCAAATTTTGTGTAACCTGTAAATCGTAAGCACCTGTAACAATTATATCTTCGTTGGCAAAACATAAATCCAAAACATCGCTGACATCACCGGCGGTGCTGTTTTCAAACGGCAATACGCCATAATCTGCCTCGCCTGTGTTGACTGCATCAAAAACATCACGCCATGTGGCATAGGCAATATGGTTAAAGTGCTCGAATAATTTTACACAAACTATATGTGAAAAAGCGCCCACTGCACCTTGATATGCAATTTTATCACTCGCCAATATCTTATGTTGCATTGCCCGTGAAAGCTCCATTGTATAATTTATAAAACTTTCATAATATTTCGCATATTCTGCGTTTGGCAAACGCTCGATGTTTTTTTGTATAACTGTATTTTCTCTTTTTGCATCAAAAACAGCCATATTAGTTTGTTTTTTGTAATTTACAACATGCTTTACAGCGTCTAGTCTCTTGCAAAAAAGTTCTGCCATTTGTTTGTCTACTTCATCTATGGTTTGCCTTGCTTTTGTTAATTCATCCATTAAATTTGCCTCCGTGCCAATATTTGCGTACAATTGTTTTAATTATATCATATTATTGTAATTTTTGCTATATAAAACATAATTTGTAATGATAATTGTTGTTAGATAAATTATTAAACTTTTTTAATGTTTTTATGTTTTTTAAAAATTTAAATTATAAGCATATTTTTATTTTTATCTGCCGAAAAATATACATCACTAATTGATGATTAAGTAAGTTTTTAGATAAAACATAAAATGTGATTTGTAAATTTTGTAATCAGGCAAGTTTTTATATAAAGTTAAAGCGTGATTCATAAACTTGATGAGAAAAACACGTTCTTAAATAAAATTAAGCGTAATTCACGAATTTAGTAATTAAAGAAGTTTATAAATAAAGTTAAATGTAATTCACGTAATTAGTAATTAAAGCATAGTTTTAAATAAAACGATAG
>CAYJGV010000082.1:0-9323 GCA_964369715.1 uncultured Bacteroides sp.
TTGCACTGCGGCGCTTATCGCTTTGCCTCAGAATGACAAGATAGGGTAAGCGCATTTGTCGTTCTGAACGAAGTGAAGAATCCGTATTCTTTTTTGAGGCGGTTGACTTAGGGAGGGGAACGGATTCCTCGCTACACTCGGAATGACAAGAGCGAGGCTTGGCTTGTGACGCGGATTCCTACGACTCGCCAAGAGCCGCCTTACGGCGGTTGCTCGCTTGCGTTGCACTGCGGTGCTTATCGCTTTGCCTCAGAATGACAAGATAGGGTAAGCGCATTTGTCGTTCTGAACGAAGTGAAGAATCCGTATTCTTTTTTGAGGCGGTTGACTTAGGGAGGGGAACGGATTCCTCGCTACACTCGGAATGACAAGAGCTTGCCTAAATATACTTATAATAAATTATATTAAAATTTATTCGCCTGTTTCTCCACCGGTTTCGCCGCCTGTCTCACCACCGGTCTCGCCACCTGTTTCACCACCAGTCTCGCCGCCTGTTTCACCACCGGTCTCTCCGCCGCTTGTGTCTATAAACTCTTTATTCCAAATTGCTCCACAAGTATTGCATGTAAACGTTGTAAAAGTTTGTTTTCCTGTATCAGGATCAAAAACAGCTATCCCTTCTTGCCCTGAGTAATCATGTTCTTGTGCGGGCGCACTCTCTATTTTTTCGTGTCCGGCTGTACCTACAACGCAACCTGTGCAAGTATAAATATAAGTAGGGGCATCGCATGGGCCTTCCCAAGCCGGAGTGCCATATGTGTGCACATGAACCGCTGGAGTGCTGCTTGAAGAGGAGACAATCGAGCTTGAACTTACAACGCTTGATACTGACGACGAACTACTGCTTGATGAGCTTGATGAGCTTGACGAACTGGACGAACTTGAAGAACTGGACGACGATGAACTGCTGCTTGAAGAACTTGACGAACTTGAAGAAACAGAAGCATTTTGCCCTGAACCAAAAGGCTTAATTGCGCTTTGACCTGTGCTAGAGCCCAGTGTCTCGCTTTCACTTACAATATCGCTTACAATTTCACTTGATGTCTGAGAATCTGTTGCATCTGTCGGAACATCAATTTCAGTATTTTTGGGCATTAATGCACTTACTATAAGCACAATAACAGAAATGCCGAAAATTGCAGTTGCACCAAGTATCGCTATATCTACAACGCTACCTTTTTTAACATTTTCAAGCAATTTTGTTATTCTTCTAGACATACGCTTAAAAAATTTTTGCATGAAGTTCTCCTTACATCAAAATACAAATTGTATTATTTTTGGTTTTATATACATATGTAAATATTTTACCTTATTTCACAAAATTGTGCAAGCCCTAAAAAATGCTAGTTTTTTACATATTATCGCAAAAAACATTTAGACCTAGCATTAATGGCAGTTATTTGTGTTTATTTACTTGCAAGTATTGCAAAGCTTTATTATAATATAAATATGAATTATTAACCTTAAAGGAGCAAAAAATGGTTTTAGCGGTAGATATCGGAAACACAAATATAGTAATGGGTGTTTATAATGAAAACGAAATGCTTTTTAGCACACGTATTGCAACAGATAGATTTTTAGAGCCCGACCAATATGCATTGCAAATCATAGGCGTTTTAAGCTTAAATAATGTCAGCCGAAATAGTATTAAAGCATCAATTATTTCAAGCGTTGTGCCACAAATCACAAACTATGTTGCACATGCGATAAACAAGCTTTTTAATATCGAGTGCATTATTTTAAAAAACGCAGAAAAAACAGGCTTAACAGTTAAAATAGACAATGCCGCAGAACTTGGCAATGATTTAATTGCAGGCGTTTTGGGCGCAAAATATGCTTACACTTTGCCTGCAATCGTCATAGATTTAGGCACAGCAACAAAAATAACAGCGGTAAATACAAAGGGCGAAATATTAGGTTGCAGCATCACCCCCGGTGTTTTTATAAGCCTTAACGCTTTGATTAAAACCGCAAGTGCACTTGGTGGCATTGATATAAATGCACCATCTAATTTAAAAGCAATTGGCACAAACACACAAAACAGCATGAAAAGCGGTGTTGTGTTTGGAACAGCATGTATGCTTGACGGAATGATAGAGCGCTTTGAAAACGAAATGCAAACAAAGGCATGTGTGCTTGCAACAGGTGGCGCTGCAGGCCTTATTGTATCGCATTGCAAAACTGAAATTATCCATGCACCTAATTTAATAATAGATGGGCTTTACGGCCTTTATAAAAGCGAGTTTAACAATGGTTAAAACAGATATAACCAAGGGCAGTATCACTCGCTCTTTGATAAAATATTTTTTGCCTATTTGGGCGGGAACTTTTTTTCAGTTTTTTTACAACACTGTAGATGCTATAATTGTGGGCAATTTTTTAGGTAAAGACGCACTTGCCGCAGTTGGTGGCCCTGCCGCCATTGTCGTGAATTTATTCACCGGTTTTTTTGTTGGTGTGGGCATGGGCGCAAGTGTGCTTGTGTCACAGTTTTATGGCGCAAGAGATGCCAAAAACACATCACAAAGTGTGCATTCCGCAATGGCTTTGGGTGTAATTTTCGGCGCAATTTTATCACTTGTGGGCATTTTTCTCGCACCGCTTATTCTGCAAATAACAGAAACACCAAGCGAGCTTACACAAATTACGCTTGATTATTTAAACGTTTACTTTGGCGGTGTTATTTTTACCGTTATTTATAATTTAAGCAGTAGTATTTTACGTGCTATAGGCGATTCTCGCCGTCCATTAGTTTTTTTAGTTATAGCAAGCATTGTAAATATTGTTTTAGATATTGTTTTTATTTTAATTATACCAATGGGTGTTGCCGGTGCGGCACTGGCAACTGTTATTTCGCAGGCATTCAGTGCCGTTTTAGTGATTATTGTGCTTTGCAAAAGCAATGATGTTTATAAATTATATATCAGTAAAATACGTCCACACGCAAAAATTATAAAAAATATATTGAAAATTGGCATACCTGCCGGTTTGCAAATAAGCGTTTTTACAATATCAGGTGTAATTATTCAAGCATTTATCAACTCTTTTGGCACTAACACTATAGCGGCTTGGTCTGCTTACAGCAAGATAGACGGTTTTATGTGGATGACTTTAAGCGCAGTAGGCACAACAATAACAACTTTTTCAGGGCAAAACTTTGGCGCAAAAAACATTACACGTGTTAAAAAGGGCATTAAAGTTTGCAGTGTTCTTTCAGGTTTAATGTGCATTGTATTGGGTGGTGGCATGCTTTTATTTGCCGATAATTTATTTGCTGTTTTTGTGCAAGATGAACACGTTGTTGCAATTGGCGTTAGCATGATGCTTTGCATGATACCTTTTTATTTGTTATGGGTGCCTATTGAAGTTTTAGGCGGCACATTGCGTGGTGCAGGCGATACATTAATTCCAACCTTAATTCAAGCTTTTGGTGTTTGTGGTTTTAGAATTTTATGGATGTTTGTGGTTTTACCGTTTAATCACACAGTTGAGATGTTATGCCTTGGCTATCCCGCTTCTTGGGCAATAACTTCACTTGCACTTATAATTTACTATTATAAAGGCAATTGGGTAAGCAATGGTTTTAAACGACTTGAAAATATATAACGGCTTAGTTTTAAGCCTTGGAGGTACTTTTGACAGAAAAAACAATTCTTGAAAGCATAAAGCAAACGCCTGTTATTGCGGCAATTAAAAACGATAACGGGCTTTTAAAATGCAAAAAAAGCAAAAGCACTGTCGCTTTTATTTTATATGGCAATATAAATAATATCAGCGACATTGTAACAAAAGCAAAAAATGCCAACAAGCTTGCCTTTGTGCATATAGATTTAATCGAGGGGCTTTCTTCAAAAGAGGCCGCTGTGGATTATATCAAACAAAACACAGATGCAATCGGGATAATATCCACTAAAGCAAATTTGATAAAATATGCAAAAAGCCTTGGCTTTATAACAGTGCAACGTTTTTTTATTTTAGATTCTCTCGCAATAGAAAATGTTTTGCGAAACGACAAGCAAAGCCATGCAGATTTTATTGAAATTTTGCCCGGTTTAATGCCCAAAATTATAAAAAAGCTAAGCCATAAACTAAAACATCCAATAATTGCAGGCGGCCTTATAAGCGACGAAGACGATGTAAAAACCGCCTTAAATGCAGGCGCATTGGGCGTTAGCACAACATGTGAGGACATGTGGTTCTTGCAAAAATAAAATACATATCAGCGGAGTTATTATGCTATTTAATTCAGTTCATTTTTTAGTATTTATGCCTATAGTATCAATTTTATATTTTATTATTCCACAAAAAATAAAACCGATATGGCTTTTATTTGTCAGTTATTATTTTTATATGAGCTGGAATGTCGAATATGCTTTATTGATAGCTATTTCAACACTTACAACCTTTATAAGCGGAATTTTAATAGAGCGAAGCTCAAATATTCCCGATGAAAAAAAATCTGTTTTTTATAAAAAGCTTTTTGTTGTAATAAGTCTAGCCATCAATCTAGGCATATTGTTCTTTTTTAAATATTTTAATTTCACGACACAAGCTCTTTCTTCGCTGTTTTTAAGTTTTGGCATATCTTTAAATATGCCAAATTTCGACATACTTCTGCCTGTTGGTATAAGTTTTTATACTTTTCAGGCCCTTGGTTACACTATAGACGTTTACCGCAAAGACGTAAAAGCAGAAAAAAACATAATTTACTACGCTCTGTTTGTAAGTTTTTTCCCACAGCTTGTCGCAGGCCCAATTGAGCGAAGCCGTGCACTTTTAAGCCAAATTAAAAAACCGCAAAAGTTCGAGCACGTAAGGGTGCGCGACGGCTTTCTTTTAATACTTTACGGTCTGTTTCAAAAACTAGTTTTGGCAGACAGAATTGCAATTGCTGTTGACACCGTATATAATAATTTTTCAGCATTTGCAGGCTTTCACATAGTAATTGCCACAATTTTATTTGCCATTCAAATTTATTGTGATTTTGGTGGTTATTCAAACATTGCCATAGGGTCAGCCAAAATATTAGGCATAAACTTAATGCAAAATTTCCGCCAACCATATTTTGCTGTTTCGTTAAAGGATTTTTGGAGCCGTTGGCACATCAGCCTTTCTTCATGGCTACAAGATTATGTTTTCGAACCTCTTGTTTGGAGCAGGTGGACAAGTCGAATTCCCGTCATAGGCAAATTGTTTAAAAAGCCACCCATTTACCTAAGTGTAATAATTGTTTTTTTAATCAGCGGCATTTGGCACGGTGCTGCATTCACTTTTATTTTCTGGGGTTTGTTCCATGGTGTAATGCGTGTTATCGGCGATTTAAGCCGCAAAAAGCGTAATAAACTTTACAAAAAACTTAAAATAAACACAAAAGCTTTTTCGTTTAAACTTGGGCGTCAAATTGTTACATTTTCCATTGTTTGCATAAGCTATATGTTGTTTCGTGCACAAAGTTTACCTGCCGCAATCACAATGTTTTACAATATGGTAAATGTGTTTAACCCTTGGGTTTTCACAGATGGTTCTCTGTTTGAATTAGGGCTGTCTTTAGGCAATTTAATTGTAGCTTTTGTTGCAATTTGTATTGTTTTTTGGGTTGATGTTCAAAGAGAAAAACAAATTGCTCTTTGTTCCTTGCTATCAAAGCAAAATGCGGTTTTTAGATATATTGTTTACTATGCCGCAATTTTAAGCATTATAATTTTTGGGGTTTATGGCCCTGCATATAATGCTGCGCAATTTATTTATTTTCAATTTTAACAAAAGGAGGAATAAAGCATGAAGTTAATTTTGCGCTACACCGCATTTTTGACTGTTTTAATTATTTTAATTTTAATTGCACAAAACATACTTATGTTAAAATGGCAATTTGAAGATAGCGGATATATTACCGAATGGCAAAACGAATATAGAGACCTTAAAAAAGACAGTGTTGATGTTCTTGTTTTAGGCTCTAGCAACGCTTATACCTCTTATAATCCTATTTTAGTTTACGAAGAAACAGGTATAAATTCTTTTGTTTTAGCGGGCCCCGACCAAACATTAAAGGCAAGCCTAAACGTTTTAAAAGAAAGCTTTAAAACCCAAAGCCCTGCCGTAATTGTTCTTGAACTGTATGCAATTGATATGCAAAATAAAATGGATGAAACCAGATTACATCAAATTTATGACACACGTTTGTTGTCGCTTGAAAAAATTGCCGAACTTGAAGAATTGCGCTTTGAAAACGATAAACTTGTAGACTTATTAATACCTATTTTTAGATATCACACAAGGTGGGAAGAACTTACAAAATTAGATTATACTTATTTAACAAACATTGACGCTTTTGCCTTAAAAGGCTTTGAAGCACGTGGAAGAGCTAACGAGATACCTTTTCAAGCATTAAATTCAAGCAACACACCCCCTTATTTAAGCGATGAAAACGAGGCGATGTTAGACGATATTTTATCGCTTTGCAAAGAAAACAACGCACAATTGCTTTTATACAAGGCCCCTTCCGCTTCATGGAGCCAACAATCTTCTTCTAATTGCCATTTTTATGCAAATCAAAACGATTTGCATTTTATAGATTTTAATATGCTTTCTGATGAATTTTCGTTTAATTCTAAACATGATTTTGACGATGACAAGCACCTAAATTACATAGGTGCACACAAAACCAGTTCATATTTAGGCAATTTTTTAATTGATAATTTCGAAATTGATACAAATAACACTCAAGAAGATGATGAAGAGTGGCAAGCACACCGTGCTTTTTATAACCAACATATAAATGCAATAAAACTGAAAAACGCACAAAATTTAGAGGAATATTTACCACTTTTAAATAACGAAGCTTACACCGTATGCTTTGTGCGAACAGAACATCCTCAAACAGAAAACATGGACGTTGCTATTATAGAAAGCATGAGCGATTATGGCCTTGGTGCATTGTTGGCATTGCAAAATTTAGCAGTGCAAAACGATGGCACGATAGAAACTTGGGACAAATTGACACAGCATTTAAATTATAATGGCAATGCCTATTCTATAAGCGCAGACAAAGCATCTAATATATTTGGCGTCAAATTTGAATATGACGATATAACACCCGATTTTGAAGGCGACAGCCTAATTATAACAGTTTATGATAATATAATGGGACAAATTGTGGACAGCGTAAGTTTTAATTTAAGTAATCTTGCCCATTCGCCTTTAAGGTGATAACTACACTTATTTGTTTAATGGCTAACATAAATTTGAAATCTTGTTTAAGCAATTGTTTTTGTAAATTGCTTAGCTAAGCCGGTGAAATACAGACCCGCCTAAAAGCGCATAAATTGATAAAACGAAAATCTTACAAAAACAGCTGTAATGAATCAAATTCATTACAGCTGTTTTAATTTATTATTCTCGCAATTACTTAAATATCAAATTGGTTTATCGGCTCGTTTACCTTTTCCACACCCAAAAGATTGCTTGAGCGTGGCAGTGCAATTGCTTTAACAGGGCAGACGCCTACACATTGTTTACAGCCTGTGCATTTTTCTGCATCTATTATCGCAACATTGTCTTTAACATGAATTGCATCAAATTCGCATGTTTTTTGGCATTTCATACAGCCTATGCAACCGGCGGTGCAAGCTTTTCTTGTCATTGCGCCTCTGTCCTTATTGGCGCATAAAACTACAGGAATATCACACTCCGGCATAACATCGATTATGTTTTTCGGACATGCTTTTTCGCATGCACCGCAACCTGTGCAAAGCTCTTGGTCAATTAAAGCAACGCCGTTTTCCACTGTTATCGCGCCAAATTCACACGCAATTTTGCAATCGCCGTAGCCCAAACAACCATATGGACATGTTGCCCTGCCGCCGTAATAAGCCGCATTTGCCTTACAGCTGTTTATACCCTGATAATTATATTTATCCTGTGTGTTGTTATAATTGCCTTGGCACGAAACAACAGCGGTTCTGCGCTGTATTTCCCCTGCTTCAACGCCCATAATTGCAGAGGCTTCCTCGGCGCATTTTTTTCCGCCCGGTATACATTTATTTGTGGGTGCGCCTTCAACTACCGCTTTTGCATAATCAGCACAGCCGGCATAGCCACATGCGCCACAGTTTGCGCCGGGCATTATATCAAGCACCTTTGCAATGCGCTCATCTTCAGGCACATGCATAACATGTGCAATTACGACAAGCACAGCCGCACCGACAAGCCCTATACCTGTAACTATTAAAACAGGTGTTAAAATCATCATTATTTCATCCTCCACGCTTTACGCAAACAGTGTTTCAATTATGCCGCCAAAGCCCATGAACGACAAACTTACCATTGCGGCCGCAATTAAAGTTAAAGGCAAACCCTCGAAGCTTTTGGGTGGTTTTGCACTTTCAAGTCTGCCACGAACGCCTGCAAAAAGCACCATTGCTATCATAAAGCCAATGCCTGCACCCAGTGCGGAAACAAGACTTTCTGCATAAGAGTAATTGCTATCTATATTTAAAATAGTAACACCCAAAACCGCACAGTTTGTTGTTATAAGCGGCAAATAAACGCCAAGTGCCTTATAAAGCGGTGGCATTAATTTTTTAACTGTTAATTCAACAACTTGCACAAGCACAGCTATTGTTAAAATAAATACTATTGTTTGCAAATATTCAAAGCCATTTGGCGCCAAAACATAGGTATAAACAGGCCATGTCACAAGCGTTGCCAAGAACATAACAAATATAACTGCGCCGGACATTCCCACAGCACTGTTTAATTTTTTACTTACACCCAAAAATGGACAAATGCCTAAAAATTGTACTAAAACATAGTTATTTACAAGTATCATCGCAAAGAAAATTGCACCGAGTTCTGTCATATTCATATGCTTTTGTCCTCCTTGCCGTTTTCACTTTGCGGTGGGGTTGCTTCGCCTTGCGGTGGGGTGGTTGCTTCACCTTGTGAAGATGTAGCCACTTCGCTTTGTGGTAGTGTCGCTTCACCTTGTGAAGATGTAGCCACTTCGCCTTGCGGTAGTGTCGCTTCACCTTGTGAAGATGTAGCCACTTCGCTTTGCGGTAGTGTCGCTTCGTTTTCTGGTGCTATCGTTTCGCTTTGCTCTTGAGCAACATCATTCTGCTGAGGAGTAGTTTCATTTTGCGGCGGCGCAATTTCACTTTGTGCCGCTGACACTTCACCTTGCGGCACTGCCACTTCACTTTGCGGTGGGGTGGTTTTGCTTTGCACCTGTGCATTCTCATTTTGAGGCGCAGCCGTCACGCTTTCTATTTTAGCGGCTTCGTCTTTAAGTCCGCATGCGCCATTCACAGGGCAATTGTCACAGC
>CAYJGV010000083.1:0-9082 GCA_964369715.1 uncultured Bacteroides sp.
AAAATTATTTATTCTGCAACAACATGTCATAAACAGAATTATAATAATGATATGAAAAATCTAATTCTTCATCTTGAAAATTGTTGTAAACATTTGCAAAACTGTCAAGCGAAGCCTGTAAACCATCATTTGCATAAGTTTCTATTTCTTTTAACTCATAAACTCCAACAGCTTGATATTCATATATACACTCAATTTCTTTTCCATGCTTTTGCGCAAGTTCAGTCTCATTTTTCATTTGCTCTGTTTCATCGGTTTTATTATAGTTCATTATAGAAACAACATCAGAGCATTCTGCAATTAAATATTCTAAATCTTCTATATGGTTATTGTCAAACCAATATGGCAACGAAATTACAACTTCAAAACCACATTCTTTTGCATAATCGTATGCAGCTTTCATATTTTCTACAAATTGATCCATTGTTGCATATTCATCTTCGTCCCATTCATCAGTTAAAAAAGGCTCTACATCAATATGAACACCTTTAAATCTATATTCTTCTTCTACAGATTTATTATAAGTATCTGCAATCGAAATTTCATTAAGCAATGTGGTTGCATTTGGCTCAACGCCCCAACTTCTGTCGCCACAAAGGTAATAAACTTCCATATCCTGTTGGTTAAGTATTTTCATAAACTGCTTAAATTCATCTGTTTGCAAATCTTGCGGTATCATGCTTTGATAAATTCTATCAATCCCAAGGTATTCCATAACACCTAAAAAAGTAAAAGATTGATTATTTAAAAACACCTCTCGGCTCCATGAAAACATGCTTGTTTCATATTGTGCATCTGTTCCAATAACATTATTTTCGCTTGTAAGAGGCTGAAAAGCCTCATCATGATCTTGTGTTACTATATGTGATGTGTTTTCATCTTCAGTTGTATCTAAAGGGGATTGCACAAAAATATCATTAAAAACGATAAATAATATCCCACTGGTGCACACAATAAGCAAAATTAATGCAATTATAGTAATTTTGCTATTATTTGTTTTATTTGTTTGCTTTTTCAATTTGATGAATTCTCCTCATTGTTAAATGTTTTTCTTTTAATTTTACCCCAACGGTCTTTGTTTGAACGATAAGTTATAAGCGCCATTAATCTTACACCCAATAAATAAATTCTCATAAAAACATTTTCAATTAAACATAACAAAACAGAACGAATTAAATCTGATAATTTTAATTTAATGTTTAAAAGGTGAACCCTTGAGGCAAATGCTGTAATTGACATAAGCCCGCAAAACGCTATATAAGTAAGTAGAAATTGTAAAATTACAAACGTGTCAAATATATTGAAATATAGTTGATAAAGTATAACTGCCATGCCAAAAACTTCAATTATTGGCGAAAACAATTCATAAATAATATAGTAAATAAACGGAATTGTTCCCATTACACCATATTGAGGGCGAAGCAAAACATGTTTATGCTCGAAAATGCTTTGAAATAGGCCAATATGCCAGCGTCTTCTTTGCACGCTTAAATCTTTGAGGTTTGCCGGTGCTTGGCTGTAACATATTGCATCTGTAACATAACGTATTTTATAAGATAGCCTATTTGCCCTACAATAAGAGTGCAAACGAACAACAAGTTCCATATCTTCGCCGATAGAGCCTGTTTTATAGCCACCTGCTTCAATTACTGTATCTTTTTTAAATATGCCGAATGCACCTGAAATAATTAAGTTTCCATTAAATTTATCAAATAAAACTCTAGCCGCAAGAAAGCTTCTGTCATATTCTAAAACTTGCATGCATTCAACGATGTTGTTAGGCATTTTATAATCTACAACTTCGCCATCTTTCATTATAATTTCGTTGCTTAAACGTATAATACCACCACAGGCAACAACATCTTTTTCTTCTAGCATTGGCCTAATGATGTTTTGTAATGAATCTTTAGCCAAAAGCGAATCGGCATCTACACAAATAAAATAAGGGTATTCGCTAACATTTATGCCCATGTTTAATGCATCGGCTTTACCGCCGTTTTCTTTTATAACAAGTGTGATAGGCACTTTGTAATCGTAACTTACATAAATGGCAACTTCTTGCTTGCAGTTAATTCTTCTTCTAATTGGGCGTTCTATTTTCATAAGATTAAATGCATCAATAATTTGTTGTGCTGTATCATCTTTAGAGCCGTCGTCTACAACAACAATTTCGTATAATTGATAGTCTAAGTTTAAAAGTGATTTTATAGAACTAACCACAGTTACACTTTCATTGTATGCCGGCACCAAAACAGATATTGGCAAATAATAATCATGTGAAACATAATTATAATATTTTTTACGTCTTTTTTGATGATATAAATCAAATGCGCCAACGACAACAGAAACTAATAAAAATGTCATGTAAACACACAAATATACTATAAAAAATATTGCGAAAAAGTAAAGTATAGCGTCCAAAATGGTATCCCCTTTAAAGTTGACATAATGGTATAAAAACCAAATATAATTAATGTTTTGAATTATAACACTTAAGAAAGTGCATAGGATTTCATGTGCGATTGTTTGTTTTCACAAAATAGCATAACTTCTTTTGCATATTTATCGTTAATTGTTTGCGAAATGCTGCTTGAACTTTGCCCAAGTGAAATTAAACTTGTTGCAGAATTATATCTCACATGCCAGTTTGGTGTTTGCAAAGTTTTTTTAAGCACTTCGATTGTTTCGTCTCTTTTATAAGCAGAAAGTGTGCTTGCCACAACGGCAACATATTCCCAAGGTATAACATTATGATTATTCATAATAGTTATTAAAATTTTGTAAATTGTTTCACTCGGATATTTTTTATAATATCTAAGCACAGAAATATAAACATCTTTATTTTCTGTGTTATTATCCATGACTTTTAGAAGTGTTTTATTCCATTTTTCATAATTACCTTGTTGTGGAATATAACGTAGCATATCAATAATTCCACATGTTATAGATGGTGAAAATTCAGTTAAATGTTCTACCAAAGCATCTGCTAATTCTTGCATATCACCCGGAAATTTAAGCAAGTTGTCTGATAAAAGCTTGGCGTTAACTTCTATCTTGTGTTCATTTAAACTATTAAGCATTGAGATTATGTTTTCTGTGCTGTTAAAACTAACAATAGCCTTAATTGTGTTTTCCTGCAAATACAGCGAACCATTTAACAAAAAATTATTTACTATATTTCTAAGCTGTGCAAATTGAATACTTGTTTTTTTATCGGTTATATATTGGTTTTCACCTAATTTTAATTCTGAAACTGAATACGCAAATAGAGCTTTAAGCTCATCTTCTTTGGTACTGTAAATTTTTGCAAGTTTTAAATATTCGGGTGCAAATTCTTTAAAAAATAAATCCATTTCATTTTTATTTGATGAAGATAATCTTTGAACAATATAATGAAAATGACACAAATTATTGGGATCTAATAATTTGTTATATAATTTTTTTGTGTGTTTTGGGTTTAATTCTTTTTTTTCATGAAGTGAAACAAGTTGCTCTTTTAGTATATTGTTTATTTTCATCAAGGAGTTAATCTCTAGTTTCATTCGCCAATCTTCGAAAAAACTTAAACCGTTTGCAAACACAAAAAAACACAATAAAATGTAAATATATGCTATGATAACAAGAATTAAATCCATTTATTTTTCCTCACTCCATATTTCCTGTACAGCATAATAGCTCTCTTTAAGTCTTTCGTGATAATCAAAAATATTTTTCCAAGGTGTTAAATTAAAATTTGTAAATTCTATAGTTTCATCGCCATTACCTACACCAATATCAATGGAACCTATGGTTAAATTTTCAACTCCGAAATGCTCGTAATAATCATCATGAATTTGCATTTGAGATGGGTTTGAAAAGTTAATAAGTTGCCATGGTATTCTTATTTCGACATAGTTCTCATTAAAATAAATATCACCAAGAGAATTAAAATCTTCTGCTTTAGGGTTGCTGTTTGCATAAATTAGCAAACCTGTTTCATAAGTTTCAACGCGTCTTTCGCCATCAACTTCGTCCTGTGCATCTACAAGGTTTTTTGCGGTTTGCATTCTTAACAAAATTGGTTTAAACAGTGTAGAATCCACAGCCGGAATTTCCTCAAATGGCTCTATTCCGTAAACAAGTTCGCCATACATTGCACGTAAAATTTCATAGCGCTCTTGAACAACAATACGGCTGTTATCTTCGCCATCTATTGCAATTATAAAATCAGTACCGCCATCAAAATTTATATCATAATTTTCCGAGTATGTTGCGCCGGAATTTGGTGTAGTATCTAAAGAAACATATAATTGTTGTGTTTGTGCAAAATCTTCGGTGCTTGCAAGTAAATATAAAAAGCGTTGATCATATTTTGCAGAAATTGACGCGGTTTCGCTTTCATAAACTATATCATCTTGTGTCCACTCGCTTAAATCTCCGTCAATATAACAAATGCTTTCGGTTTCACCGGGGTCAAAAGCTAAAATTCCAAAAAACTGTTCGTTTGTTTGGTAATCGCTCCAATAAGGAGTTTTTGTTAAATCTACAGCATTCATTGTGTTCCATGTGCGTTTAAACCATTCATCTTGCCATGAAAACAATATTGCGCCTGAACACCCAGCGGCTTTTATATCATTGTAAGATTCAACTATACCCTCAGCCTGCTCTTGCTCAGACATAAATCCCTGACTGCGGTTTCCGTTTGCATCTTGCCTTGCCATACCTCTGGAAGAAGGTATGCCAAATTCACTTATCACAACAGGAATAGTGTGATAATCGTTAATTCTTTTTAAATATGTGTAATATGTATTGACTTCACCGGTTTCATCAACATATTCTTCTACACCATCTTCATAATTTAAAAAGTCCGGAAAATATGCATAGATATGATAAGAGGCAAACATGCCGGATTTATTTAAATCTGTAGGATATATATTTTCAACGTCAATTACTGCGGTTTTACTGAATTGTGTGGCAATTTTTTCCTCATATTCAAACGGGTCGGTAGTTGGCCAGTTTGAAAAAGCAATCATTTTTTGTTGGCCGTATTTTTCTGCTTCATACGTCATTAAAGCATCGGCAGATTGGGTTAAAAATGCTTCAAAAGGTGCGGCATCTTCACCTGTGTAAAGATAATTACCGCTAAACTGTGCCTTATCTTCGCTAAAGTGGTTTGTGAAAGAAACAATTGATGTTTCCCATTCAACACCTGTTATATAGCCCACAACCCAAGGAGAAATATCCCATTTATAACTTTCATATCCGTGCTCGTCATCAAAATAGAACTTCTTTCTTCCGTGTAAAACATCAACAAGGTCTAGGCTTTCCTGAATAAAAGGGTCTATAAAAGTTTCATCAAATGCATCAACACTTGCGTTGTGAATATAGTCATCTACCCATATTCCATGTACAACATAAAGTGGGTTTTCATTGTCTATATTATATTCATAAACAGCCTCGTAGAAATCTGCTTGTAAAATTGTATAAACTCTTATACAGTTTGCACCCATTTCTTGTATAAGTTCAAACCAGCGCAAATATGTTTCTTTATCTATGGCATAATCTGTTGCAAAATGTGCCGGAATGCCAAGGCCAATGTCTACACCTTTCATTTCAAAAAGGGTGTGCTCACCATTTTCGTCTGTAATAAACATATCTTTGCCTTCAACATGCATTACAGTAGTTGTTTCATCTTTTTTAAAAAGATAAAAACCGCTAACATTGTAAATATAGTCAAAACTAAGATATGCTGCAATTAAAATTGCGCATGCTATCAAAAATTTCTTCATAAATTATAATCCTAAATTAAACATTAATGGTGGTATTCTTTTGCTTTTGTCTCATGAGCAAAACGTTTAACAATATCAATATTGTTATCAAGCCACCCGCTTCTCATAGCTACATATTTTTTGCATTCTTTAATTTCGTCTTCAACGTTTATGCCGTTTCTTTCAAGTAAAGGTGTTAAAAACAAAACTGTTTCATCTATATAATTGTTAACATAGTCTTTATTTAAAATGTCTTCGCTTAATATTTCATATCTATCTATAATAAATTCTGCAAAAGGCATATCTTTTAAAAGCATAAAATACCAAGTTTGGTCAAATTTAACAAGAGAAAACCCACCAACAGCTTTTGCGTGTTCACTTGTTGCGGTTTTTCCAAAATCCCATATTGGGGCTATATTAAGTTTGCCGTAAAAATCTTTATAAATATAAGTAGAAGAAAACCCTGCTTTTTCATTGTAAAAAAATTCATTAACAACAAAATAATCAACAAAAGATTTTGTGTCTATATATTGGTTATATCCTTTTTCGTGGTCTGAAAAATCATATGAAAACATATTTTTTTCAAATATCATAAAATCATCTTCGATAAAGTTATAATGTTCTTCGTTTTCATAAGCTTGTAAAGGGTAAAAAATTTGGATGCCAGAATCTAAGAAAATTTTCTTGTTATAAGAGCTATAAGTATCAAGTTCTGTTTCAACAGGGCTGTAGGTATCAAGTTCTAATATATAAGAAGATGCACCGCCAACACCGCCATAAGGTGTTATATCAATTCTGTCTTCTCCTACAGAAATGCTTTCCATAGCAAGGTAAATGCCTTTATATTCTCCGTCTTCAAACACTTCACAAAACCTTACATCAGGTGATTCTTCCATAATTTCACCGGCAACATTAAACTGCACATAATCCATTATTAATCTTTCATCTTTAAGTGGCCCACGAAGAACCCATTCGCTGTGTGCACCCATACCCATAAGGTCTACATTATTTTCATTGTTTTCACTATCAATAAAATTAAATTGATATGAAATCAAATCGGTTAATGTTTCGTCATGTATTTCGCCTTTTCTTAAAATAGCATTTTGGGATATCGATGCATCATTAGTAAGCATATTATTACCGTTATCACCATCGAAAATTTTAATGTCAGCAATATTTGTGTCTTTAGCAGTATTAATTTCAATCAGAGGTAAATAAGTGCTAAACTTATCTTCGTCGTTTACAGTTTCTAAAACACTTTGTGCTGTAAGATGTTGATGCACCCTTGCTTCATTAATATTTTCAGCATAAAAAGCAATGCCGGGAAGAAATAATAAGCAAAAAATAATAAAAACTGTTATTAATCTTTTATCAATTCTCATAATTATACAATTTCGTCAGTTTGTGATATAACGTTAATATATTCAATGCTTCCAATTTCATATAATTCGGTTGTTATATCAGCTGTGCTGTTTGCAACTTTATAATAATGTCTGCGAGAGATTTCGTATATAAATTCAACTGATTCCGCAGTTGTGTTTTTAACTTTTAAAACCGCTTTATGGTTAAATTTTATAAAAATAGCCGATGTTATTTCACTATCTTTTTCACGTGATGCTTTTATAACAAGCATTAACCTGTTGTCGTTTTTTACCCTGCCAAAAAGCAAAAGCAGAACAAGGACAATCACGCTTCCCGAAGCGCCAATTAAATATTCCCCTGTACCACAGCTTATGCCGGCAACAATTGCCCAGAAAATATAGGAAGTATCTCTTGTGTCTTTAATTGCTGTGCGAAACCTAACAAAAGATAATGCACCAACCATACCAAGAGAAATTGCGACATTATTGCCAATTACAGCCATAGCTGTAGTTGTTAAAACAGTTAACATAATTAAAGATACATTAAATTTTTTGCTGTAAACTGTGCCTGTGTGTGACAGAAAATAAGAAACATAAATAATTACACCTAAAACCACGCTCATGATTATACGTACACTTATGTCCTCTACTGTTAAAGATTTGCCGTTTTCTAATAAAGTTAGTAATGCTTCGTTCATTGTAATTCCCTCTCATTATGTAATGTAAAAATTGTATATAATAAATATATTTAAAATGACACAAATTAATAAAATATGTAATTAATTTTTATTTTAACGCTAACATAAATTTTGTTTTATTTGTTTTAAACATGCTAGAACTTGAAAAAATATCTTTGATATAGTTTAATAGTACTTTATTAATTGTTAATTCCAGCATGTGGCTGTTAAGTTCTAATAGTGGAACAAACGGTAAATTATCGGCATGTAAATCGCAACAATGTTTTGAAATTTTTACATTGCTGTCTATGCTAATTTCGGTTTGGTCGACTATATCGTAAAATTTGATTCTGTCATACTCTATGACACATTTTGGGGTATAAAGCATTGTGCTAAAAAGTACATATAATTGTTCTGCAAATTCTTCTTTGTATGCAAGTAAAGGGGTATAGATTCTTTTACAAATTAAAATGGCATCTTCTTTAGAAATTTTTAATTTTTGAATTTCTTCATAGTTGCCCATAACATTTTTTAAAATAATAAATGCTTCATTATTTATATTGCTGTAAATTCTTATACTCAATTCTTTGCGGTTTTCAATATCATTTACTGCGTTATTATAATCGTTGTTATTAAGTGTGTCAAAGTATAATACTCTTGCTGAAAATTTTTTGAACTTAAACAATTTTGATAAATTGTTTGTAAAAATAATGGTATCTTCTGCATTGAGGCCATACCTTTCTTTTTTTGTTTTCAAAGCTAAACCCCTTTTTATATATTTGACGGTTTGCATAAATGCATAAACATGCATTTATTAAAATTCACCACTTTGTATTATGAGTCAAAAAGCAAAATATGTCAAGTGCAGTAACAGCAATATTGGGGGAATCTACAAATTATATAAAATTTTGGACATTCTATTAAAACATATTAACTAAATAGTAAATGAAAAATATAAGTCTTAATTTGCAACGATATCCACACAAAGATTTTGTATTAAATGGTGCTGCTTTTTGACCTATTGCATAACGGTGTAATTACTGTGCTGAAAGAGTGGTTTTTATTTCGCAGTATTCGCCCTTATATATAATGTATATAGCTGATATTTTATAAGTTAGTTTATACTCTTTTACCAGACTGGTAATTAATAAGGTTGATTATTTTAATGCAAAATAGAGTTGCAGTGAAAGTGTAGTCAGCAAAAGGGCGCACTAACCCCTTGGTGTTACAGGTTTGTTTTTTAAACAGAAAAAGCCCTAATCTTATGACACATTGCATAAAATTAGGGCTTAAAGTT
>CAYJGV010000084.1:0-9018 GCA_964369715.1 uncultured Bacteroides sp.
ATTTTAAAACCTCCTCTCCTAAGTCAAACACTATATCACAGAAAAAGGAATATAGTTATTCACAGATTTATATATATTTTTGTTAAAACTTGTTTTTTGTTTATGGTATAATATTTATATTAGAACTTACCGACTTCGTAAAACTTCTGCGAATGTGTGGTGGTTAAAAGATGGCTCGGTAGAGCGAATTTATATAATGGAAATGAGGTTAAAATGAAAAAGTTTTTATGTATTATTGTAGCCTTTGTAACACTTCTCTCAGGGTGTAGTATTAGTTCTGTAATATCTATGAACAATATTTATGATAATGATGAGCAAATAGCCAGTGAAAACAATTCATATAATATGTTTTCACAAGAGCAAGAAGTTGACGGATCAGTTTGTAAAGGAACTGTTGAATTAGAGGGAATGGATACCTTGTGGTCGTATGAAAGCACAGAAGATATCGAACTTGAAATATCAGTATCATTAAATGTTACAGCCGGAAAAGCAAAGTTAGTATTCATAGCACCTGATGGCACACTAACAGAAATATTTGAAACAACAACGGAAGAAGACATTAACGAAGCAACTCTCTTTACATTGCCAATAGAAAAGGGAACTAACAGAATTAAACTTGTAGCTGCTGACGAAGCTAACATTGAATATGAATTAAACATTGAAAAAGGTGTTTTTTCAGAGGTTGGTATGTAACTATTAGAAGCATTTTCGTTTGACACAAACCATTTCGCTCCTACTAAAGATTATCTAACTAATAAATCACAAGGCTATATCTCGCTTAAATGCTTGATACAGCCTTGTTTTCATATAATCGTCCTTATGCGAGTATCTCCCAATTAACAGATGGGGCTGTGCTTGATTTTAAAGCAGGAGATTCTGTAGATAATATAACAACAACAGATATAAACAGCTACACAAACAGTAAATATGCAAGAGTTGAGCTAGGCTATCCAATATCTGTTGGCGGTGAACTGGTTACACCTTATAATAAAAACGACATATTTCCAAATGGCATAAATGCCGGTAAAGCAAAATACAATTCTGACACAAAAACACTAAGTTTAGACAATGTTGTGCTTGAGAAAAATATTGCAGGCAAAGGTATAATAGATATATCGCTAGATGGCGTAACTTTAGAAATTAATGGCACAAACACTATTACAAACACAAATAATAACACTGCAAACAGCGATGCAATAAGCTCTACAAGCCAATTTACAATTATAGGCGAGGGTGTTTTAAACGCAAAAAGCGGAACAGTTAGCAGTTACGCTGTAAATGGTAATGCAATTATAACAGGCGGCAAACAAAGCTTTGTGGGCAGCAGCGCCGCATTTAGCCAAACGCCAACAATAACACCATATTATAGCCCAATGCCACAAATTAGTGGCAACACAAATTTCAGCGGTTCATCAATTGGCATATCCTTTGCAAGGTTTAATGCTGAAAAATCCACATTGCCCAGCGACACAAAGCTTGTGTTAACACCGCTTGACGAAGAAACAACAAAACGTTTGCAAAGCCAAATGAATGGTGCTATTGATACATCAATGCCGACACTTTTTGTGGATATAAAACTGTTAAGCAACGATATTGAGGTTGAGCCTACGCCTGGCACTATTATACACTTTGATATGCCTCAAATAAAAGCAGGCGATAATATTGTATTTGTCCATGAAATTACAGGCACAGATGGAACAAAAAGCTATGAAAAAACAAACATTACCGCAATTGACAACGGCTTTAGCATTTCGCCAACAAGTTTGTCCCCTTTCTCTTTTTACAGAATGATACCTGAACAAACACCGGCACCCAACCCTGCACTATCACCTCTGACAGGTGTGTATAATTAAACTATTAGCGCCCACATTTAGCCATAATTTTGGTTATATGTGGGCGCTTTGTGATTTGGTTTAATTTATTCGAATTTTGCTTATAATTTTGCTTAAATTAGCTCAAAAAATTTAGTTTTAAATATTAGCGATAATTTTTATAAAAAAATATTTAATGCTTTTATTAGCGCTTTACGGTTACTTTCATTCATAGCAAAAGGGTGAGGCTCTGCAAAAATACCATAATCATTGTCAAAATATTTTCCGCCGGCATTATTAAACTCATCCGAGAGTGCCGCTCGTTTTAAAATATCTGCACCAATTTTTAAGTCATAACCCTGTCTGCCATACGCCTCACGAACCATTTTACTGCCTAAAAAAGACTTAGGATTTACCGATATTATGTTAATTCCCGTGGCTTTTGCAAGCTCTATTGACCACATAATAATCGCAAGTTTACTCTGGGCATATGCTTCACTGTCAGAACTTCTAACATCAAAAGAGTTGAGATTGATATCCGTCTGAGCCGCAGAAGATACATTGACAACTCTACCGCCTGCATTTAATATTGGCAGTAATTTTTTTGTTAAAATATATGGTGCAATAGTGTTTACTGCAAAGCGGACATCTATGTTGTCGACCGTTTTAGGGTTTTTCGTCACAAAAATGCCGGCATTGTTGATTATCACATCTAGCTTTATCCCTAAAGCTAAAAGTTCATCGGCCATCTTATGAACTTCCGCCATAATAGAGAAGTCCGCTTTAATTAATGTAATATCAGCATTTTTATTTATGCTTAAAAGCATATTTTTAAGGTTTTGCAGTTTCTCGTCGCTTCTGCCGTGCAATATTAACTTATGACCGTCTTTCGCCAAATCTTTAGCGGTTTCAAGCCCTATTCCGTCGGTAGCACCTGTGAGTAAAATTGTTTTCATAAATATGATAATTTCCTCTCTAAATATTAGCTCGTCTGTATGATGAATTTAAAAGCGTGGGGTCTATTTCGGTGAGCTTTTTATCTATATACTGCAAAATTTCCTCTTTTTTAGATAGTGGCGCATTAATCGGTATGAGATTATAGTTGTGCCCACCAAAAAAGTATGCATCAAAGTCGAGTAGCTTTATAAGCATTTTTTCCTCTTCAATCTTTTCGAGTTCGGTGCATTCTATAAAATCACCCTCGTCAACCATTTGTTCAAGTGGCGTGCCTGTTGAAACAGAGGTTGTCATAAGAGAAACTAAATAAGGCGGGAAATTATTTAGCAGTTTTGCTGTTTCTTCGATATGGATTTTGCCTTTACCCTTGCCGGCTACACCTGTCATAATTATAGCATCCCAATCAAAACCGGCGCTCACAAGCTTTTCGATATTTTCATACGCTTCTTTTGTTGTAAAGCCTTTGTTCATCTGGGTAACAGCCGGCTCATAGGCAGACTCAAGCCCTATGTGAAGCTCGTTGTAGCCAAGTTTCCTAAGCTCTTTTAATTCACTTAAGCTCTTATTTTTTAGGCTTTTAACAGAGGCATAACAAGTTATAGTTTCAACTTTCGGAAGATACTTGCGAATTAGCTTGCCTATTTCAATCAGTTTGTTTGTCGCTAAAATAAACGGCTCGCCATTTACCAAGAAAATGCGGTTTATGCTTGCGTTATGTGCCGCAAGCTCCTGTAAATCTTCCTCGACATGCGCAAGTGGTGACACCTTAAACGGTGTTTCCCTATACATTGTGCAAAAGGAGCATTTATTGTGCGAGCAACCGGCAGTCACCTCAAGCAGAGGCGTTGTGGCTTCGATTGGATGTCTGTAGACTTGACCTGTGTAGTGCATTGATTAAACCCTTTCGATAATATCTTCTTTGGGAAGTCTTGATTTTGGTAGATTTTTGTTGAAGTCGTTTTCGCTGTGGTAGCCAACAGCTACAACAATAGATGATGTAAAGCCTTTTTCACGAAGACCGAATTCTTCATCAAGTGCTTTTAAGTCGAAGCCTTCCATTGCAATGGCGTCCAAACCTAAAGCGGCAACGCCAAGCAGGAAATTTCCTAAGTTTAGGTAGACTTGCTTATCAGCCCAGTGCTGAAAATCTTTGTAGTCGAGCTTGTGCATATTTGCAAAAATGCTTCTTGCTCCGTGGTTTTGTGCTTTGAACTCACTCTGTGGAAATCTGCCGTCTTTATCTTCTTTTTCAAGAACTTTGTTTAGATGTTCGTCTGTTAAATCCACCTGTGAAGCAAAAATCACAACAGCGCTTGCATCCAAAACTTTTTGTTCATTAAAAGAGAAAAAACCTTGTGAGCCTTTTGTAATTCTCTTTTTGCCCTCGCCCGTTGTTGCAATAACAAAATGCCAAGGCTGAATATTGGTTGAAGAAGGGGAAAGCTGTAGTAAATCTTCAAGCTGTGTGATTTGTTCATCTGATAATTTCTTTGTAGAGTCAAACTCCTTTGTGCTGTAACGTGTTTTTAGTGCATTTAAAATATCCATAACTGATACCTCCAAAAATTAATTGATTATTTATCTTTCGATAATATTAGTATAATCAATAGTTTTAGCTTTATCAATTATGGATATTTTTATCCCTATGGACAAATTTGTCCCTATTCGCATATTATTTTTGCATAGTTGTGTATGTTGTTGTATTTATTTCCCCACTGGGTAAGTGCGTTTAATAGCGGCAAAACTTCATTTCCTATTTCGGTTAGGGAATATTCCACCCGTAGCACTTTTTCTTTAAATTCTTGCCTTGATATTATCCCTTTGCCCTCAAGCTCTTTAAGCTCACGGGATAACACTCGCTTGCTTATATCTGGGATAAGCCTATCAATTTCCCCATAGCGAAGCTTTGTGCTGTTTCCTATATGAAATATAATAAGTGGTTTCCATTTTCCGCCGATTATATCAAGGGTAAGCTCCATATTGCAGTTAAATACTCTTGTATTGCTCATATGCATCACATCCTGTTATAAAAATAATCTCCATATTCTTTACGGATTATTTATAGTTAATTTTATGGTGGTGCTACGCACATGCCAATTTATATTGTGCTCGTTCTTCGCACAATATAAATAGCCACCGATAAATAAAAATACTGTTATTGAAATTATCAAGTATTTATTATATTATAACAAAAAATGCATTGTAGTTTCAAGATGTATTATTACATATTAAGCTGTATTAAATATAAGCTATTTGTTTGAATGAGAGCCTGCCATTTTTGTTTAAATTTTGCAAATACACTTATTGAATTTCTTGCATACCCATTAATAGTGTTTCAAAGTTTTTTTGGTTGTGCAAATCGTCTTGAAGTTTAGTTTTTGCGGCAGTTGCAAAACGTTTAACAGCAGGTGTTTTGCTTGTTGCTTGGTACAGCCAATACGTTTCTTCTTTAAGCGCTTCTTCAATAGGCAAATCAACTGAAGCATAAATTGTTTGTTTGCAAGCTGTTATAGCCTCGGCAGGGAACTGTGCAATTCTGTTTGCAAGTTCGTAAACATAAATGCCAATTTTGTCGGCATCTAATGCCTTATTTATTGTTCCCGGTCTTTCGGCTTCATCAGCATTAAAATCTCTTGCACTTAAAATAATTTCAAGCGCCTTGCCAAGCCCAACTTGCCGTGCCATGCGTGCGGCACCGCCACCACTTGGCAGTATGCCCATACCCACTTCCATTTGCATAAAAACAGCCTTTCCTCTTGCTGCAAAGCGCATGTCGCAAGCAAGTGCAAACTCATGCCCACCGCCACGTGCATAGCCCTCTATTTTTGCAATAGTGGCCTGTGGCACTTTGCTAATGCGCTCAAGTACACAAGCAAGCTCTTCCATTTGCACAACACTTCTCTCAACAGGTGTTGTAGACATATTTTGTAGCATAGTAACGTCGGCATGCGCAATAAAAAAGTCAGCATTTGCAGACTCAAAAATTACCACTTTCACACTGCTGTCTTGTTCCAATTTTTTCGCAAAATGTCAAGGTCTTTTATCATGGGCTTGCCTTGAATGTTCACGGGTGGATTATTAAAAGTTACTGTTAAAATGCCCTGAGTTTGTTTTGCTAAAAATGTTTTAAAATCGTTATAAAGCATAAAATCTCTATTGAGTACTTAATTTATTTGATTTAAAGAGTATGTGTGTTATTTAGGTAAATATACTCATTAAGCTAATTCATTTGCTGATTGGGTGTAGAATTTTTTAAAAATAATATATCAACAAGAATTTAGATTTTGTTTAAATAGTCGGATGAGATTTGCATATAATCAAACTTTTTTTGAGCATTATAATGCTTTGGTACTTGAGTGCAGTACTAGGATTATGAAGCAACAAAAATAAAGGGTGAATGTGAAAATATAAGTTGTAATTACATGTTATACACTTATGCGGTTAGATATAGTTGTGTTGTAATTTAGCTTGACAATTTATTAATAATTTGAAAAAATAACGTTGCATAAATATTGATTTTATGTGCCGATTAATAATACGGGGGTGTAGCTCACCCCTAGGGATAGAGCGAATTAGCGGTAAAGCAGACCTAAGTAGAAATTGATACATCAACAAAGAATAAAAGGCAAAACCACAAAAACTATATGTAATATAAAAAAACCACTAACTGCCCTAAGTTAGTGGTTTTTTGCAGAAATAAATTGCAGAAAAAACTGTAAAATTATTGTGCATTGAATACATACACCTGTGAAGTAAAATCACCCTTATCAGTGCCGGGTGTATATTCACCTTTAAAATCTTCGCCTTGTAAAAGGCCTGTAAACTCTGTTTCTACATTAAAACCATAATTCATCAGTTCATCGCCATAGTAAGTTTTGCCGTTGCATGTATAAATAAAATCATCACATAGTCCGCTTAGTTTAACTTTTTTAAGGCTAGTGTTTGGCACAGCCAAAATTTTGTAATAGCCTAAAATAGCTGTCTTTTTATCTTTTGAAACAATAGCCCATGAATAATAATTGCCAGATTGTAAGCGGTAAAAATCTCCGCTATGAATAATATCTCTATACTTTTTGAAAAATATAATTTGTTGCTTTACAGCTTGTTTTTCGTCATCTGTTATTTTGTTAAAATCTAGCTCGTACCCGAATGTGCCAAAATATGCAACGTCTGCACGTGTTTTTAAGCTTGTTTTGCGCATAACCTGGTGGTTGGGTATTGCCGCAATATGGCTACCAATTGATGAAATAGGGTATACCATAGATGTGCCATATTGTATGTGCAAGCGCTCAATAGCGTCTGTATCATCAGAGCACCACGCTTGCGGTGCATAGTATAGCATACCTGCGTCAAAACGTGCACCACCCGAGGCGCAAGACTCAAACAAAATGTCGGGATATTTAGAGGTTAGCATCTCATAAAGCTTATACACACCTAAAATATATCGGTGGAAAAACTCTTTTTGCCTGTTTGGCTCAAGTGCTAAGCTATAAGCTTCGGTTATGTTTCTGTTCATGTCCCATTTGATATAGCTTAAATTTGCCTTGTCTAAAATTTTGCACATTGCGTTAAAAATATGCTCTACAACGTCATCTCTTGAAAAATCAAGCACAAATTGGTTTCTACCGTAGCTCATTGCACGGTCGGGCGTTTTTATAACAAAGTTAGGGTGTGTTTTGTATAAATCACTTATTTCGTTTACCATTTCAGGCTCGAACCAAAGCCCAAACTGCAAGCCAAGCGCGCGAATATCTTTTGAAAGTCCCTCAATGCCGTAGGGCAGTTTTTCAAGGTACTCTGTCCAGTCACCTAAAGAGGTGGAGTCGTTGTCACGCTTGCCAAACCAGCCATCGTCCAGCACAAAAAGTTCAACGCCAAGCTCTTTTGCCTTTGTTGCAATTTTTACAATGCTCTCGTGAGTGAAATCAAAATAAGTTGCCTCCCAATTGTTTATTAAAACAGGGCGGGTTTTATTTAAATAGCGCTTGTTTATTAAATTATTGCGGAACAAATTGTGAAAAGTTTGACTCATAGCGTTTAGACCGCTGTCACTGTAAACCATTACAGCCTCAGGTGTGTGGAAGTTTTCACCACTTTTAAGTGTCCATTCAAATTCAAATGGATTTATGCCCATAATAACACGTGTTACATCATAGCAGTCAACCTCTGCCTGGGCAAGAAAATTGCCGCTGTAAATTAGTGAAAAACCATAAACTTCGCCATTTTGCTCATCTGTAGTTGGGCGCTTTAATGCTAAAAACGGGTTATGCATTGCACTGCTTGCGCCACGTGTACTTGCAACGCTCTGCACACCTTTTGCAAGTTTGCGTGTTGTAATATGTCGCTCACGGCTCCATGCTCCGTCAAGCGTAAGCATTTCAAAATCGCAATCGGGTAAATCTAAACTGCAAGACATTGCCCTATTAATTTTAATGCTGCCATCACCGTTATTGATAAAATTAGCACTGCGCACAATGCAAGACATATCATCAAAAATATGATAATTCAGCACAATTTGTGCGTTTATCAAATCATCATGTAATGTAATTTCAAGTGTTTGCACATTGTTTTCATCGCCATGTGTTTGCGGCAAATCGTTTATATGCGGTTTGCCATTATAAATACGGTGTGACTTATACAAAAAACTTGTTATTCTGCTACCGTTTAATAGCTCTAATTGATAGGCAGGCTCACGGTAATCTCCTGTGCCGTATGAGGGATATTCTTGCTTTAAAAGCTCAAGTGAGAAGTTAAGATTGCCCTCAAAAGTGCAAGGCGCAAGTACTGCACTTCTCTGCACAAACATATGGTCAAAATTATCATTATGACGTAATTTTTTGCCAAAGTATAGCTGACCAAGCTGATTGTTTTGCATAATTTGTAATATATAGCTTATTTTATTGTTGTGAAGATGAAATGTATTTTTACCATTAAAGTTAATCATATTTGTACCTTTTATAAATATATATTTATTTTGAACTTGCTTTTCCTTTTTCGTTATTTGCGTTGCTTGGTTCGTTTTTATTAGCGTTCTTTTGTAACATAACAGATGAAACACCGCAAACTGCACCAATACCTAATATTGCAAGAAGTGAATCTATGCCAAAACCACTTGCACGTGCGATGCCAAGCTCTGAAAAAACAACATACATAGAGAGCATAATAAAAATTACAAAGCCACTGAATGTATAGCGGTGTTTCCACGGGGTGAGTGAAACTTGATTATTAACCGGCATTTCGTAAGGTGTTT
>CAYJGV010000085.1:0-8974 GCA_964369715.1 uncultured Bacteroides sp.
AAATAAAACGATAGATAGATAAGCGGATTTTTAAACCAGCACCCACTAGCAACAACTAGAACAATGTAATCGTGAGCGTATGTCAATCTTATTGTTAGCGAGCGATTGTGATTGTTCTTTGTTGCGGTCCTAAGAGCACAGCGTTTAGGGGTCCGGGGGAATCGCAACCCCCGGCGGTTTTGCTTCTTTTCCCGCCGAAAAGAAGGGCTTCTCCTCGTGGGAAAGTTTACGATAGACACAACCGACTAAAAGAACGGATTCCTCGCTCCACTCGGAATGACAGGGTGCGGCTTGCCCAGGGGAACGGATTCCTCGCTCCACTCGGAATGACAGGGTACGGCTTGCCCAGGGGAACGGATTCCTCGGCTACGCTCAGAATGACAGGGTGCGGCTTGCATAGGGAGGCGGATTCCTCGCTTACGCTCGGAATGACACGTAGTAAAGCTTACCACACCAAATATAAATAATGTTAAAAACACGATTTTATTGACGTGGACTGAGAACAGTCCACGTCAATTTATATTATCCATTTTACAATATCTCTTTGTTTTTTTGCTTTTTTCTGTTATAATGTAAGATGATATATAATGTCTTTTAAAAAGCAAACTTAAAAAACAAAGTAAAATCAGCCTAAAATAAAGCTGTGTAATAAACTAAAACAATTCATATAAAATAAAAAGGAAATGCGATGAATTCAAGTTTAACTAAAAAAAATAAAATAAAATATGCGGGTGTAGCACTATTTTTCTTAGCCTTTTTTATAGCATCTTATTTTCAATTTAGAATTAGCGATGCGCATATTAATTATAATATTGCAAACCCGGCACTGGAATTAACTCAAGAAGCTGAAAATTACCTAGCAGATAATGACGATATTACAAAAGAAATGCTTTTAAACGGTGAAAGCCAATTCGAGGGTTTTTTATTGCAATCATCGTATTTTATATTAAATGCCACAGAGTATAATATAAAAACAGAGTATGCTTATAGCGGCAATGAAAATGCAATTATGTTTATAATCGATGATAATATGCTTAATGATGACGGTAATGCCGGAGTAGAAATTACAAGCATAGAACTTTCGCCCGATAGCACAAACACAGAAAATATTTTTTCAGCAAATTATTACACCACAAATGCAGTGGCAAAAATCTATGTGCCACAAGGCGGTGTTGTCAATATTTACGAAAGTGCGTTTACAAGCACAAGTGTTTTTTACAATGACGCATTGTTAAAAGCATTGTTTTTAACAGATTTATTAGCGGCTGCACTTTTCTTAATCTTCAATATGAAAGAAAAAGAAAAACACAAAAAATTCCTTGTCAATATTTGCATTTGCTATCTAATAGGTGCAGCGGTAAGCGTGCCTTTCTTGAACTACGATTTATTGCGCTCTCACGATATAATGTTCCATTTAGGCAGAATAGAGTCTGCGTTTTTGGCAATTTCAGGCGGCGATATACCATTTCGTATGAATACATTTGTGCACCATAATTTCGGATATACAGACCCTATTTATTACCCCAATCTATTTATATATTTCCCCGGACTTTTAAGGGCACTCAATATTTCGCTTTCAACTGCATATAAGGCGATGTATATTGCAATAAATATTGCCACAGCTTTAATTGCTTTTTACAGTGCGCACAAATTAACAAAATCACGCAAATGTGCAATAATATTTACGATGTTTTACACGTTTAGTGTCTACCGTTTAATAAATGTGCACACAAGGGGCGCAATGGGTGAAGCCCTTGCAATGATATTTATTCCGCTAGCGTTTTATGCCTTGCATGCTATTCTTTTTAAAGAAAAAAAACCTTGGGTTACGCTTGCTGTCGCAATGACATGCATAATTGCAAGCCATGTTTTATCTGTGTTATTAGTTTGCGGAATTCTTTTATTATATTGCATTTATAATTATAAAAAAGTATTAATAAAAAATACCATATTTGCCTTTTTAAAAGCAATTGGTTTAACCACCGCGCTTAGTGCATGGTGGGCGGTTCCCTTTATCGCTTATTCGCAATATCCTACAATCGCCTATAATGAGGCTTACGATTTATCTGCTCACGGTGTGCAGTTTTCACAATTATTCAGCTTGTTTTCATTAAATGCGGCAAGCATATCAATGCCGTATTCCGATGGAGTATCAAACGAAATGCCTCTTACCATAGGTGTGCTTTGTGCAATTGGCGTTTTGTTTTATGTGTTCAGGCGGTTTTATTCCAAATGTCCTGAACTTTGCAACAATAAACAAATGCTTAGCATAGGCAACTTTAGCTTAGTTTTGTTTGTGTTAACTATATTTGCATCAACAACGTCTGCACCATATAATCTAATCTCACAAATTCCTATACTTAGTTTTATAAGTGTAATTCAACTACCCTTTAGGTTTTTGGCATACTCCACGCTTTTTGCGTGTGTTTTAACAGCACTTGCATTTGTTCCGCTGATAAAGAAAAATATAATATCAAATAATATAATATTTATAATTGTGTTCTTGCCTGTTTTGTTTTCGATGCCTTACACAGATTCGCTTTCGCAGGATATCGGAATAAAAGATATAGGCCCAAATGCAGTTGTTGCAGGCACGGGAGATTTTCTTTATTTTGAATCAGTGAATGTTCTCGATTCAACTATTCCTCAAAATTCGGCGCTGTATTGCGAAGACGAAAGCGTTGTTTTTTCAAACGCACAAAGAAACCCTGACAATTTAACTGAAATTACATTCAGCTTTGATAATACATCGGGGAACGAACAAATTATACGTGTGCCGTTATATTGTCACCCAAATGCATATGCGCAACTTGAAAATTATGGCGAAATTGAAGTTCAAAGCAGTGATTATGATGAATATTTTGTCGTTATACCAAAGGGCGTGACAAGTGGAACAATTACAGTAGGCTTTAAATATCCATGGTATTTTAAAGCGAGTGAAATTGTAAGCTTTATAAGTTTTGTTTTGTTCATAGGCTTTTTGGCTTTTAGAAAAAAACTTGCAAAATAGCTTTATGCTGTTTTAGCTAAACTGATGTAATCCAAACCTGTTTTATTGCAAACAGGCAAGGGACAGCATCGCCAAGGCCTTTTGTAATGCGGCAAATTAAAATTGATATATTTTTGTGCTGTTAACGGTGCGATATATCATAAATTATATTTGAAAAAGGAAGTTTTAAATTAATGGCAACGCGAAAAACCACAAAAACGAGCTCGAGCTCATCTTCAAATTCAAGAAAAAAAACAACATCTTCGGCAAAAAAAGCCGCAAATAGCACAGCTAAATACAGCATTGTGCTTTTTGGTATTGGCATATTTTTGCTTGCCTTAACTTTTGTTGAAGGTGCATCTGTTTGGGCCTTTGTAAGGCAAAATATATTGTTTGGTATTTTTGGCATAAGCTCGTATATTATTGCGCCGTGTGTTTTGTATATTGCGACAATAATGGCGCTTGAAAAAAAATTAACTTTAAATATATTAAAATGTGTTTTGGCGGTAATTGTGTTAAGTTCCGCCTTATTGGTGTTTAGTGATATCGATATAGCATCTTATGGCCTTTTTGATGGCATTGCACATTTGCATAGTGTCAGCAATTTAGATTTTGGTATTGCTCCCGGTGTTGTGGGTGGCTTTTTGGGCTGGCCTTTGGTGTTGCTTTGCGGCAGACCTGCCGCAAATATAATTTTTATAATTTTTATTATTATAAGCATTATGATTGTTTTTGGAATTACACCTGCAGAAGTTTACCATTTTGTAATGGGCAATGCAGGCAAGGTTAAAAATACAATCGGTGATATTGATAAAAGCAACCAAAAAAGGATAGAAGATCGCAAAATTAAATTGCAAGAAATTGAAAGACAGCGCCAAATTGAACGAGATAGGCAAGAGGAAGAAACCCTTGCCAATATGATGCAAAGCGAGCAAAACAGAAACAAAATTGATGAAGAATATGCAAATAGTCAAGTTATGCATATTGTAAATGGTGGGGTAGTGCCGGACACTGCCGCATTTAACAAGGCAAAAGCGGCAAGACAAAACAGCAGTATTGATATAGATATTGAGCCGCCACCTGACGTAACGCTTAATGTTATAACAGAAGATGAAATTGTAATTGGCCCCGGTGGCACTTTTGGGCTTGACCCAAATGCAAGTAAATCTAAATTTATAAGGCCGGATTACGCTTTTGGAAGCATTATTTCGCATGCAAGTTCAGGTGCTGTTGAAGAAACAGTGCAAAGCGCAAGCACAAGTGCTGAAAAAGAAGAAATTGTACCGCTTGCTGTGAACACAAATGAAAAGACCGAAAACACACTTGAATTAATGGCACAAAAGGCTGTAAGTGCCGCAAAAAGCACCATGGCTGAAGATATACAAACATTAGTTGATACCCCTATTGGCAATTATGTTTTTCCGCCTATCACGCTATTCCAAAAACAGCCTAAGACAAATGACGACAATATGCATTCAGAGCTAACTTATAAAGGCGATTTGCTTGTAAAAACGCTTGCAAGTTTTGGTGTACAAACCAAAATTTTGGATATCAGCCGAGGCCCCAGTGTAACAAGATATGAATTGCAACCGCTTGCAGGTGTTAAAATAAGCCGTATCACAGGGCTAAGCGATGATATTGCGCTTAACCTTGCCACTATGGGTGTACGTATAGAAGCGCCTATACCGGGCAAAGCGGCAGTTGGTATCGAAATCCCCAACGAAAACCGTACCGCTGTTAATTTTAGGAGTATTTTAGAGGATAAGGCTTTTAAATCGAAAAAAGAGCCGTTGACTTTTGCTGTCGGCAAAGATATTGCAGGGCAAGTTATAGTGGGCAACCTTGCAAAAATGCCGCATTTACTTATTGCCGGCACAACAGGTAGTGGTAAATCTGTTTGCACAAACGCAATTATAATGAGCTTTTTATACCGCTGTGCGCCAGAGATGATGCGCATGATTTTAATCGACCCTAAAATGGTTGAATTTGCACAATATAACGGCATACCACACCTTTTAATGCCTGTTGTAACAGAGCCCAGAAAAGCGGCGGGCGCACTTGGCAGTGCCGTTGCAGAAATGGAAAAACGCTATTTGCTTTTGGCGCAAAACGGTGTGCCTAATATAGAGGAATTTAACCTTCTTGCCGAGGAGGACGAAACCCTTGAAAAATTGCCTTATATAGTTATTGTTATTGACGAGCTTGCCGATTTAATGATGGTTGCAAGCAAGGAAGTTGAGGAGTATATTTGCCGTATCGCACAAAAGGCAAGGGCGGCAGGTATGCATTTGATAATTGCGACACAAAGGCCATCGGTTGATGTTATCACAGGTTTAATTAAAGCGAATATACCAAGCCGTATAGGGCTTTCGGTAATGAGCCAAATTGATAGCCGCACTATTTTAGACACAGGCGGCGCTGAAAAATTGCTTGGCAATGGTGATATGCTTTATATGCCTGTCGGCACAAATAAGCCTGTGCGTGTTCAAGGCGCTTTTATACGCTCGAGTGAGATAAGGGGCGTTATTGATTTCCTTAAAAAGAACAGCGACAGCGATTACAACGAGGATATGATTGCCGAGATGGAAAAACGTGCAACAGCAGAAAAAGGCGCAGCGCAGTCTCGTGATGATGACAGCGAGGATCCAATGTTTAAAACAGCTGTCGAGGTTATAATCGATGCAGGGCAAGCAAGCACATCATTGTTGCAAAGGCGTTGCAAACTCGGCTATGCAAGGGCGGCAAGAATTATGGACGAGATGGAGCAGGCGGGAATTATAGGCCCGTCGGAGGGCTCGAAACCAAGGCAAATTTTAATTTCACGCCAACAGTGGATTGAAATGAGCATGAGAGAAAATACACAAAGTGAAGAGGATTAGACTTTTCTTAGCAGAAAGATATAGGTAATAATAATGCACAGCGAATATTTGCCGATTTGTAAGGAAGATATGCTTTTAAAAGGTTGGCAATATGTTGACTTTGTTGTCGTGACGGGTGATGCTTATGTAGACCACCCAAGTTTTGGTTGCGCAATAATAGCACGCCTTTTGGAGAGCGAGGGCTATAAGGTTGCTATTTTATCGCAACCGAATTTCAACGATATTAATGCACAAAACGGATTTAAAGAATTTGGGATGCCACGCTATGGATTTTTTATAGGTGGCGGTAATGTGGATAGCATGGTGGCGCACTATAGCGTTGCGAAAGTGCGCAGAAAAATTGACGAATATACCCCCGGTGGCAAAATAGGCAAAAGGCCCGATAGATGTGTAACAGTTTACACAAAACTTGCAAAACAGGCATACCCAAACACACCTGTAATAATCGGAGGGCTAGAGGTTTCTTTGCGCCGTTTTGCCCATTATGATTATTGGAACGAGAGCGTTATGCCCTCGATTATGCAGGATAGCGGTGCGGATTTGCTTAGTTTTGGCATGAGTGAAAGCCAGACAAAGGAAATTGCAAAGCGTCTTGTAAACAAAGAAGATATTAAAAATATACGTGATGTTAATGGCACGTGTTATATGTGCAGTTTTGAGGATTTGCCCCCAAAACATGTAAGATGTGGCTCTTTTCACAAAATCACAAATGATAAAATTGCATATGCGAAATCTTGCGCTTTGCAAGCTGATAACCAAGATTGTGTAAGCTCTTTGCCAATTGTGCAAAAACAAAGCGAGCTTTATTTGGTGCAAAATTTGCCTGCCACACCGCTTACAACAAAAAAGCTTGATGAAGTTTACGCTTTGCCGTTCACAAGGGCTTATCATCCCTCTTATGAAAAATTTGGGGGGATACCAGCAATTGAGGAAGTTGAGTTTTCGATTATTCACAACAGGGGTTGCTTTGGCGGTTGTAATTTTTGCGCAATTCAAATGCACCAAGGGCGCAGAGTAACAAGCAGAAGCGTGGAAAGCGTTGTTGAAGAGGCGAAGATTATAACAAAATCGCCTAATTTCAAAGGTTATATACACGACGTTGGCGGCCCTACAGCTAATTTTAGGAAAATCAGCTGTAAAAAGCAGATGAAAGAGGGAATGTGCAAGGGAAATAAATTTTGTCTTGCGCCAAAGCCATGCAAAGAATTAATTGTCGACCATAGTGAATATCTTTCGATACTGCGTAAAATAAGGGAGCTTAAAGGCGTAAAAAAAGTGTTTGTGCGAAGCGGCATACGCTATGATTATTTAGTTTGCGATAAAGATGAAAGCTTTATAAAAGAGCTTACACAGCACCATGTAAGCGGACAATTAAAGGTTGCGCCGGAACATTGTGCGCCACAAACATTGGCAAGCATGGGTAAGCCGTCCATCGATGTATTTGATAAGTTTGCAAAAAAATTCTATGCTTATTCAAAAAGTGCAGGTAAAAAGCAATATCTTGTGCCTTATTTAATGAGCAGTCACCCTGGTTCAACCTTAAAAGATGCAGTTGTTTTGGCAGAATATTTATATAAAAATAATATGCGCCCTGAACAAGTGCAAGATTTTTACCCAACACCGGGGACTATTTCAACATGTATGTTTTACACAGGGCTTAACCCTTATACATTAAAGCCGGTTTATGTTGCTAAAACCTCTGAAGAAAAAGCGATGCAACGTGCTTTGTTACAATATTATAATATTAAAAATACAGCGCTTGTAACAAAAGCGCTTAAAATAACAAACCGCATGGATTTATTGCCTCTTTTGATTCCATCGGCTAAACGCACACATAATGCACAAAAAGTGAATGTAAACAATAATGCTTTTAGCAAAAAGCATAGTGCACAAAAAGGAGCGAAAAAATGGCAAGGCGCAAAACCTACAAAGGTAAAAAAGCAAAAAAGAAAATAAAGAAATTGACGTTTAGTGGCAAAATTAGGCTTTTATTTGCTTTTGTCACATCAATGCTTGTTATGTTAATTGGTGCATATAGTTTTAACACCGAGTTTCAATGGGTTATCAGTGCACCTGAAAATTTACAAACGAGTTTATTTGAAACAAATATACATTTTATAGATGTGGGTCAAGCCGATGCAACTTTAATTGAGCAAAGCGGAGACTTTTGCCTTATTGACACCGGCACAGGCGATGCCGAAGAACTGATAAATTACTTAAAATCGGTTAATGTAAACGAGATTGATTTGCTTATATTGACGCACCATCACGCCGACCATATAGGCGGTGCGGTGGATATTATGCAAAGTTTTGATATAGGCGAAATTTGGGTGTTCGATTATGAAAAAGCAGGCAGGCCTGACAATTACACTGTGTTGAGGACGCTTGAATATATTGATACGCAAGCACTTTATAATAAAACGCCACAAGTTGGCGAAGTGTTTGCATTAGGCGATGGTGAAATTGAAGTTTTACACAATGGATTGCACGATGAAAACAATGCTAATAACACATCTATCACAACAATGTTTACAATAGGTGAAATTGAGTTTTTATCGTGCGGAGATGCAGAGCAAGAGCAAATTGATGACATGCTTGCAAATGGCGCTGACGTAAGCGCCCAGATATATAAAGCGGCACATCACGGTTCTTCAAGTTCTAATTCAATGCAATTTTTACAATTAATAATGCCGGAATATGTGCTTATCAGTTGTGCTATTGATAATAGTTATGGACACCCACACGAGGAATCACTGCAAAGTTTTGAGAGTGTTAATGCGGCAGTTTACGGCACGAACGTAAACGGCAATATAGTTATGGGAATAACAGGCGATGAAATAAGCATTTTACCTGAAAGAGAGTATGATTTGAGTGCGTGATGGTCATTGCATGACAGCAATTTGCTACTAAAGTTTATGGTGATTTATAGTGCAGTGCACGATACCATAAGCACATTGTCATTCTGAGGAGGTACGACGAAGAATCGCAGTTATATCGAGCTTGAAAAAAGGGGGCGGATTCCTACGACTCGCCAAGAGCCGCCTTACGGCGGTTGCTCGCTTGCATTGCACTGCGGTGCTTATCGGCTACGCTCGGAATGACAGGT
>CAYJGV010000086.1:0-8785 GCA_964369715.1 uncultured Bacteroides sp.
GTTTTACCGCTAACTCGCCCTCCCAGGTGAGCTACACCCCCGTATTTTATTTTCTCTCGTTTTATCGTGATTTTTGTAGTTTCAGCCATTATAAAAAAGCTATTAAAATACACAAAATTATATTACTACTCAATAAACTCAACGCAACATAAATTAATAATCAAATCAAATTTTATACCTAGTATATATTATCAAATATTTCTGCTTTTGTCAAACAAATTTCAATTATAAAAATCATAATATTTTATCATTAGTTAAAATTTCACAGTAACACACTTATAAAGTTTTTAATTTATTAAAGCTTTCCCGTATCAACAACAATTAACTTGTTGGCAACTAAAACTTACATTCGCTTTCTGCGGTTTATTATCACAGTGCAAATATAAATATAGGTTTATAGCTATGTATGCACTTATTATAAGTAACACATATTAAAAATCAAACATTTGCCATGCACAATTATAATCAGGGGCGCACGAGTTTTTTTCCAAATCTCCAATATTTAAAGCCTGTGCAGGTAAAATGCATTTTAAATCCCATTTCATAAAATCACATATACATTCAAATTGCTGTCTAATTAAATCGTATTGTGGGCTCTCATCAATCTCATCTGCACCAATGGCAATTATGCCAATTTGTTTTTTTGAACCTATCAACTCTTTACCAATTGCTTGCAATCTATCTATCGCAATCTTTAATTGGCCACTTATACCCCAAAAATAAACAGGCGTTGCAAATATAATAATATCCGCATGATATACAGCATTTACAAAAATATTAGCCTCGTCATTTACACAACATTTATTATTATTTTTCCTGCAATAGTTGCACCCCAAACAACCGGACATTTTATAGTCCGCTATGTTAATTACTTCTACGTTAATATCTTTTCTGTTTTGGCTAAATCCATTTTTTATACATCCTACTGCAAAAGCTGTATTTCCTTTTTTGCGTGGACTTCCATTTACTATCAAACATTTCATAAACTATGCTCCTTATTCGTAATAAATTTACAATTTATTACAGCAAATATATAGCCTTAAGCTGGAATTATGTATAATTCAATTATTGTACTCACTAATAATACATAAAAAGCAATAAAATTGCAAACATATTTGTATTATGTTATAATATTACCTATATTTCGCACTTGTTAAAGATAAATTCACACTATATAAATAGAGGTAATTCTTAAATGCTATACGAAGAAAAACTTAATGAATGTCACCGAATTGAAGGCTCACATTTACCGCTCAATATCTTCACTGTTCAAGGTAACAGCTCTATGCACTGGCATGACTTTTTAGAAATTCTTTATTGTGAAAAAGGCAAATACGGTATAACTGTAAGCGATGAATCCTTTTCTTGTGAAACAGGTGATTTAGTTCTTATTAACGCAAAAGAACCGCATGCAACAATTGTTCAAGAAGAAGACTCTGAAATGACAGTTTTACACATACCTGTTTCACTTCTTTACTCTTACCTCAATAACGACTCTTATTTATGGTTTTACACAGCATTTTTAAGCGGAACTATTAAACTTACACGCAAGCATTATTCTCGCGAATCCGAAATAACTGCTTTACTACACAAACTATTTAACGAATTCAAAGACCAAGAACATGCGTTTGAACTTGAATGTGTTGCTTATGTTTTACTTATTCTTTCACAATTAATTCGCAATAAGCACATTTCGCTAAACGATAATATGAAGTTGAAAACTTCAGAACTTGAACTTATTGGCCCTGCACTTGAACATATAAAAGCAAACTATACCCAAGACATCACATTACAAGAAATATCAGATTTAACATTTTTAAGCAAATCTACAGTTTGCAAACTTTTTAAAAGTTCTACAGGTATGCCATTCAAAGAATACTTAAACGAATATAGAATTTCGGAAGCAAAACGGCTGTTAGTTACCACTTCAGAACCTATAACAAATATTGCAAATGCAGTAGGGTATGCCAATGTAACCTACTTTAACAGAGTTTTCCGCAATATACATAAAATTTCACCTTCTTCGTTTCGTAATAAGTACAAAGATAATTTAGTATAAGTTTTGTGCACAATAGTTCTAGAAATTATACTGTTTTAGAAGTATATTATGTGTAGTAAGAACAAATTTGTTCTTCAAATTACTATTACGGAGGAAAAAAATGAAAAAGTTAATTTCACTAATGCTAGTTTGTTTTATGTTCGCAACAATGCTTGTAGGATGCTCAACTCCAAGCGAACCGCAATCTGAGCAAACAACAGACACCGAGCAAACAACTTCTGAGCAAACACAGGAAACGTCGCAAGACGCATCAGACCTTGGCGAAAAACCGGAAAAACTTGTAGTTATAGTAACACCCGAACTTGCAGACTTAATGAATGCAGCAGCAGACGTATTCTATGAAGAGTATGAAATTGATGTTGAAATTATCCCAACAGCTTACGAAAGCATGCATGACAAAACTGTTACTATGGTAAATGGCGGTAGTCAATTAGATATAGTTAATGTTGACGGTGTATGGGCCGCAGAATATGCTAAGGGCGGCATAACTATCGGATTAAAAGAGTATTTCACCGAAGACGAATTATCTTTATTGTATGATTCTTTTGTTCAAAGCATGTATGTTGAAGACGACATTTACGTCCTTCCTTTCCAAACAGACTCTAAATGGCTTTATTATAACGAGGCAATGCTTGCCGAGGCAGGCTATGATGCACCACCTACAACATGGGACGAGCTTATTGAAATGAGCAACTCGATGATGGAGCAAGGCATAGCAAAAACAGGTTTGGGCTGGGCAGGCACCCAAGCTGAAGGCTTAGTTTGCGAATTTACTGCTCTTATGACAGCTGCAGGTGGCTCTTGGCAAAACGACAGCGGCGAATGGGATTTTAACACAGAAGCCGGCCTTTTTGCCCTAAACACACTTATCGACACTATGGCAAGCGGTGTTGCCGACCCTGCATCTGTAACTTTTAATGACAGAACAGTTCTTGACCCATTTATGGCAGGCGACATGGCGTTTGTTCCTAACTGGTCTTATGCATACAACTTAACTCGCAACCCTGACGAAAGTGCAATTGCAGAACATGTTGGCATTACGTTAATGCCCGGTACCGATGGCGTTACTTCAGGTTCTGTAACAGGTGGCGGCGGTATGGGTATAACAACATCATGCACAAGCCCTGCATATGCTGCAGAATTGCTTAAACTTACAGTAAGCATGCAAATTCAAGAACGCGCATTATCAGAATTAGGATACATGCCTATTTTGAAATCTGTACTTGAAGACCCAGAGCTTCTTGAAGCAAGCCCACATTTTGCTGTAATGGCAGAGCAATATCAATATGCCGGCTCACGCCCAAGCGTTACAAATTACAGTGAGTGGTCGCTTGAAATGCAAGGCTACTTAAGCCAAGCTCTTGTAGGCGATACTACACCTGAAGAGGCATTGCAAATTATGCAAGACATGTCTGTTGAAAAATACAGCTAATTAATTTAAGCTCATGTGGGTGGCCTGTGGTATACAAATCACCATAGGCTGCCCACTAATTTATTATAAAGGAGCTTTATTCATGATGAAAAAGCCATTACAACCACGCAGAGAGCTAAGCGAGAAACAAACCGCAATGGCATTCCTTGCACCAGCACTTATTGTTATTGCCATTGTTAATATGTACCCTATTTTAAATACTGTTTTTATTAGCTTACAGCACGAAAATTTATTAGATTCTTCTAAAAGCGGCTTTGCGGGCTTATATAATTATATAGATATATTTATGTCGCCATCGTTTTGGAATTCACTTTCTATAACATTGTACTTTGCTATAGCTTCAATAGTTATTCAGGTGTTTTTTGGAATACTTATAGCGCTTCTTTTAAACATAGACTTTAAAGGAAGAAAATTTGTTAGAGGCATAATTATAGTACCTTGGGCAATCCCCACTTTAGTAAACGCTTCATTGTGGAACTGGATTTTTAACGCAAATTACGGTGTATTAAATAGGCTTTTGCTTCAATTTAATATTGTAGATGAGCCTGTTCTTTGGATGTCTGAAGCTACACTTGCACTCAATATGCTAATAATTGCAGACTCCTGGCACATGCTTCCACTTTCAATTATCATGATGCTTGCCGCTTTACAAACAGTTGATGAAAGTGCAATTCAAGCTTCACTAATTGATGGTGCAAACGCATTTCAAAGATTTTGGTATATTAAAATGCCTGTAATGCGCCCTCTTTTGTTAGTTTTGTTAATTATGAGAACAACTCAAACACTAAAAGTATTTGATATTATATATATGACGACCCATGGTGGCCCGTCAAACGGAACAATGGTTATAAGTTTCTATACTTATTATGAAATTTTCCGAAACATGGACTTCGGAAGAGGCGCTGCTCTGTCTATAATAATGTCTGTTTTAGTAATGGCCATTGCACTTGTGTACAACAAAATATTAAACAGTAGCGACAAAACTGTTAAGCGTAGGAGGGTAAAATGAACAAAAAAACTAAAAACTTAATTAAATATATTCTTATTTACACGGCTGTTTTACTCCTCTTAGTATGGACAATCGCTCCTGTAGTATGGATGTTCATTTCTTCTATTACACCAAAATTAGAATTGCTTGTAGATGACCCTTTAGCTATGCCCGATAATATTACCTTTGAGCGCTACATTGAAATTTTTTCAGCATTCGAAAAAGCTCTTTTTGGCGGTAGAATATCAACCTCAGCAGAAGTATTTTTAAACGGCTTGTTTAACAGTATTTTTGTAACTGTATCAACAACTGTACTGGCTCTTTTCTTTGGTGGCCTTGCCGCTTATGCTTTTTCACGCTTAAAGTTCAAAGGTAAAAGCCCTCTTTTACTTGCAATTCTTTTTGTGCAACTGCTCCCAAGTGTAACATTAATAATCCCACTTTATAAAATAGTTCAATCACTTGGAATGATAGATAATTTATACACACTTATAATTGTAAATTTATCTGCTGTTATTGCGTATGTTGTTTGGGTTTTAAACGGCTATTACAGCACTATCCCGCCCGATTTGGAATCGGCTGCACGCATAGATGGTTGCAGCTACTTTCAGGCATTTTTACGCATAGTTTTTCCACTTGCAAAACCCGGTTTTGTTGCTGTTGGTGCTTTGTCGTTTTTGATGTGCTGGGATGAATTTTTATATGCGCTTGTATTTACAAATTCACAAACCAGCAAAACAGTAACTGTCGCACTATCAGAGTTTAGCACAAAAAGTGGTGGTATTGATTATCCTATGTTAATGGCCGGTGGTTGTATTGCGTCACTAATCCCATTGTTTTTATCATTATTTTTCCAACGCTATATTGTTATGGGCTTAACATCAGGTGGCGAAAAGTAAATAAATTAATGCAAGTTACAAACGATTTTGTTCTAGTAATATATACTGTTTTTTATGATAATTATTACATAACATATAAATGTTTTATTTTAAATTTTGGAGGCTTATTATGAAAATTCTATTTATTGTTGCACACCCTCATTACCCAGCTTGCTATATGGCAGGCACAGTTGCAAACCACGTTTCAAAAGGAGATGAGGTTTATGTTGTTTCAATGACAAAAGGCGAAAAAGTTACTGATGTTTACCCTGAGCAAAAAGTTGCAGACATAAATGTTAAAGAAATGGAAGATGCAGCTAAATTAATGGGTATAAAAGAAGTTCGTTATATGGGCGAAGAAGATACATCAATTAATATAACTAACGAGTTAAAACTTGAACTCTCTAACCAAATAAGAGAAATTAAACCTGATATCATCATTACACACTGGAAAGATGATACTCACCCTGATGTGCGCGAAACCGCAAAATTAGTTGAAGATTGCCTATTCTTTGCGCTATTAACACAAGGAAAATGGGCAAAAAAATACGATGCACATGCACCAAACGGAGTTTTTGCTTTTGATATGCCCGGCCACACACAAAACTTTAAACCCGATTACTATGTAGATGTTACTAACAGAGTTGACGAAAAATATGCCGCGGTTAAAACATTACAATTGCACTTAGACGTTGACACAAACGGTGATTTAGATAAATGGATGTATCCAATACTTACAGCTAATGCACGTTGGGCAATGAATGTTGCAGGTGGCAAATGCAAATATGCAGAAGTTTATCAAAGATTATGGACTTATGAAAAAGCAAATGAAGGTATAGAGTGCTTACCTAATAAGTAATTCTAATTATCTATATTATTGTGTCTCGCCGTTCAAAACGGCGAGCACAAAATGTTTAATGCCATAATAATTTAATATGGCTTTTGGCTCGCTGCTTACTGGTGGCAAGTGCCAAACACACCAACAAATAATACTACATATTATTTATATTTTACTGAAAGTAGGTTTTTTTGTGAAATTAACTTTAATCGGCGCAGGCGTTCGCACAGTTTTTTTTGCCAAAGCAGTTGCCAAGTATGCCGGCAATTTAGGTGTTGAAGAATTGGCAGTTCTTGATGTGAATGAAAAACATTTAAGCACTTATGGGGATTTAGCTGTTTTTGAAGCGAAAAAAGTAAACCCAAAACTTACTATTACACTAACAAAAGATGCAACTATTGCTTTAAAGCATGCAAATATAATAGTTACAACCTTAAGAGTTGGAGAAGATAAAGGCCGTGTGCTTGATGAGAGAATTGCACTAAAGCATGGAGTTATCGGGCAAGAAACAACAGGTCCCGGTGGTTTTTCATTTGCGCTTCGCTCTATTCCGGCAATGCTTGAATATTGCGCGCTGGCTGAAAAAATAAGCGATAATCCCATTATCTTTAACTTTACTAACCCATCAGGGCTTGTAACACAAGCTATGCACAGCGCAGGTTATAAAAACGTTATAGGCATATGCGATGGACCAACACACATGAAATCTGAAATTGCTCAAGCGTTAGATGTTGATGTTAACGAACTTTTTTTACGAATTTATGGGCTAAATCACCTGTCTTTCACTAACAGCGTGAAAGTTAAAGGTGTCGAGATATTACCACAAATATTAAATAGCAATTTATTTTTAGAGCAATTAAATGAATTTAAAGTTTTTAGCCCGGATTTAATTCGCACGCTTGAGGGCTTGCCAAATGAATATTTATATTATTATTACTATAGGCATTCTGCACTTGCTAATATAAAAAATTCTGATTTAACACGCGGCGAAACAATATTGGCATTAAATGAAACTATGCTTAAAGAGCTGAACAAACCTGAAATGAAAGCAGACCTACAAATTGGCGCTGATGCTTATTATAATTTTATTAAGCAAAGAGAAAGCAGCTATATGTCAATTGAAACTACACAATCAAAAAATGCAGTTTGCAATGTAGATTTCAAAGCGGAATTTGGGCTTAATGAGTTGCAACTTTCACAAGAGCGCAATTTCATATTAGAGGGCTACTCGGGAGTAGCCTTTAACTACATAGAAGCCGTTAGAAATAACACCGGGATAGATTTACCCTTAAATGTGCCAAATAAAGGGGCTATACCTTTCTTAGAAGATGATGATATAATTGAAATAACTTGTAAGGTAGACAAAAACGGTGCTACCCCTGAGCAAATTCCACTAGGCAGCATACCGCTTGCAAACAAATTATTAATTCAACAAGTTAAATTATACGAAAAATTGACTGTAAAGGCTATAGAAAAACGCAGCAAAGATTTGGCAAAACAAGCTTTACTTGCACATCCGCTTGTAAGCAGTTATGAAACTGCCAGCAATTTAGTAGACGATTATCTAAAAGCCTTTGAGCCTTATGTAGGTACATGGAGCTAATTATATGAATGATGTGTTATTTTTAGGCCGAATGACGGGTTGCGATTTAATTTTTTCCGGTCTGCCGCACATGCCATTATCAGGACAAGAAACTTTTTGCAACCAGTTTGATATTAAAATTGGAGGTAGCGCAAATACACCTATAGCCGCCAGGCGACTTGGAGTAAACGCTAAACTTTTTACCGAAATAGGCAACGATTTATTGGGCACCTTTTTAATGAACGAATTGAAAAAGGAAAATATAGACACTACTTTTGTTAAACAAATTGACGGCTTTAACACTTGTGTATCTGCTGTTTTGAGCACAACTACAGAGCGCGGCTTTGCAACTTATGCTGAATGTGGAAACTGGTTTACTACTGCGAATATTAAAAATGCAATAAATAAAACTGAGTATTTATATACAGACCTTGAGCATTGCATGAATGATGGCATTGACCAAATCGCAAAAGACGCAGGTGCAAAGCTTATTATCGATGCCAGTTGGGGTGAAAATTTCAACTTAGAAAAAGCATGCAAAGTTCTTGATAATTGTTTTCTTTTTACTGTTAATGATTTAGAAGCCCAGCACATAACAAACCAAAAAGACCCTTATTTTGCCCTTGATTTATTTGCAAAACACGCAGAAAACACTGTTATTAAACTTGGAGCAAAAGGCTGCATTGCAAAATCACAAGACACCATATACAAATCCGAAGGAATTAAGAATATAGATGTTGTAGATACAACAGGCGCGGGTGATGCGTTTGGAGCAGGGCTTTTATATGGTTTCCTAAACAATTTAGATATGCAAGAAAGTTTAAATATTGCCAACGCTGCAGGAGCGTTAACAGTTACTTTTGCCGGCGGCAGTGGCGATATATTCACGTTAGAAAATGTTTTGAAACTATCTCAAACTATTTTATAGCAAAAGTTAATAATGTTTACCTATGTAAAATGCTAATTAACTTTTACCTCTTAAAACATTTAAAAGGCTTCCGGTTTTTA
>CAYJGV010000087.1:0-8721 GCA_964369715.1 uncultured Bacteroides sp.
GTGATGGCCCAATGCGAGAAGAACTTGAGAAAATATTTGAACATTTATCATCATACGTTGAATTTGTTGGAACTGCAACTATAGAAGAAACAAGAAAATTTATGTGCAATAATGATATTTTTATATTTACGAGTGATGTTAATGAGGGCTGGGGTGCAGTTTTAAGCGAAGCAATGTCAGATGGATGTGCTGTTATTGCCAGTTGTGAGGCAGGTGCTAGTTGCTTTTTAATTGAAGATGGAAAAAATGGAGTTTTAGCAGATTTTACTACAGAAAAAGGTATAAATGATTTTGTTAAATTGGGCACAAGACTTGTGCAAGATATTAATATAAGGCAAACTTTAAGCAAAAATGCAGCAAAAACAATGAGAGAATTATGGTGTGCAAAAACTGCTGTTAAAAGATTTTTATCTATTGCAAAAGCTTTATTAAATAATGAAGAATTGCCAATTTATGATAACGGGCCTTGCAGTAAAGATACTGCTATATCGATTAAAACACTTAAAAAACAATTGGAGATGCGCAATATTGATACCTAAAAAAATACATTATTGTTGGGTTGGTAATTCACCAATACCGGAAAATAATCTAAAATGCATAGAAAGCTGGAAGAAATTTTGTCCAGATTATGAAATAATTCGTTGGGACGAAAGTAATTATGATTTTTTTAAAAATAAATATATGGCACAAGCATATAATGAAAAAAAATGGGGTTTTGTACCCGATTATGCAAGACTTGATATAATATATCAACATGGCGGAATTTACCTTGATACCGATGTAGAAATTGTAAAAAATCTTGATGAACTGCTGAAATATGATGCGTTTTTTGGTTTTGACAAAGCAAATCACATAGCACTGGGCTTGGGTTTTGGCGCTGTTCCCAAAAATTGTTTAATGAAAGAATTAATGGAAAGTTATGACGATTTAAAGTTTAAATACAGTGATGGAAGTTTAAATTTAGTTCCATCACCGGTGTTAAACACAAAAACAATTGAAGATTTGAATTTGTTTGATTTTGATGGTACTCTACAAATTAAAAATAATATTGCAGTTTTTCCATGGCAATATTTCGACCCATTTGAGGGTGGAAAAGAAGGCAAACTTCATAAAAATGATAATACATTCACAATTCATTGGTATGATGCATCATGGATGGACGAAAAGCAAAAAAAATATGTTGAAATTATGCTAAAATATCATAAAATATTTGGGAAAAAACTTGGTGATATAATTTTTTGGCCACATTCAATGATTTTTACCTACGGTTTTTTTGGAAGCATTAAGCATATAGTAAAAAAACTTTTTAGTAACAATGGGGGAGTAAAATAATGCCTGAAATCAGCGTTATTGTTCCGATGCACAATGCCCAAAAATTTATTATAAACTGTGTAAACAGTGTTTTAAATCAAAGTTTTACCGATTTTGAACTGCTGCTTGTAAATGACGGAAGCACAGATGAAACATTAAAAATATGCACACAACTGTCACAAAAAGACAGCCGAATTAAAATAATTAATAAAGAAAACGGCGGCGTTCAAACAGCCATTATAAAAGGGATTGAAAACGCAAAAAGTGATTATTGTGCGTTTATTGATGCCGATGATGAATTTAGAAATGAATTTTTAAAAAAATTGTTTAATAGTGCAAGAAAGTCGAATGCAGATATAGCTTTTTGTGGATATGAAAATATAAATTCAAACAACGAAATCACTGATGGTTTTACATGCAATGAAAATAAACTATACAGTGTTGATGATATTAAAAATTCACTTAATGATTTTTTTGCTATAAAGACAGATTTAAATAATTTTTGTTCAGCAGCACGGTGGAATAAATTATATAAAACTGCATTATTGAAAGAAATTTTACCTGAAATAAACCCTGCACAAACAATGGGTGAGGATATGGCAATGAATTTACATGCATTAATGCATTGTAAATGCATTGCTATGGTAAACTACAGCGGTTATGCTTATAAAGACGAGCAAGGCTCTGCCACTCGAAGCATGAACATAAAAAAATTTAATCAATATGAATTTATGTTTGAAACATTACATAAAATCGCACATAAATATAATTTTGAAAATACCGCTGCGCTTAAAAAAAGAAAAAATGAACTTTACTGTGTTTTACTTTTACAAATATTAATGTCAGAAATATCTTATAATGAAAAAAAACAAGTGATATCACTTGTTTTTAATGAGATAGATGATAAAAATTATATAGTGAGATTTGCAAACACACAGCCAATACACGGAAAAATTGCATTGAAAATAATTTCAAAAGGAATTTTTACTTTGCCACTATTTGCAACAAATCTGTTTTTAAGAATTAGATAAGGATGATTTTATATAATATTGATACAATCCAAACAAAATTAGCCTTTACTTTTTTGTGAAGTAACTTTTGAAAATGGAGATGCCTCTGCAGCTTTTTTTAGTTCTTTTGCGCCTAAATGTGTGTAAATTTCGGTTGTGGATACATGTGCATGCCCCAATATTTCCTTTAGTGCAAGCATATCGACACCGCCTTCTTGATACATCATTGTTGCGGCTGTATGGCGCAGTTTATGTGCAGAAAAACCTCTTCCGGAGAGCCCGGCTGCACTAAGGCAATCATTGATAATTTGCTGGATTCTTCTTGCGCTAAGTCGGTTTCCTGTGCGTTTTGAAACAAAAAGTGCTTTTTTGTCTTTAAGGTTTTTTAGATTTTTAAGCTCGTTTTGTAATTGGATTATAGCCTCTAGGCAAGATTGGCTTAAATAAACAAGCCTTTCTTTATTGCCTTTGCCAATTATTCTTATCGTTGAATCGTCAAAATTTATGTTAATTATATTTATATTAACAAGTTCGCTAAGGCGCATACCACAACTTAAAAATAAAAGTAAAATGCAAAAATCTCTTTCATAAAAATCTGAATTTACACTTTGTAATAATTTCATGCTTTCGCTCAAATTTAAATATTTGGGTAAAGATTTTTTATTTACAGGTGCTTCGACATCATCTGTTGGATTTGTATCGATAAGCTTCATTTTATTGCATAAATATTTGTAAAACCCTTTTATGCTCGATAGTTTTCTTGCCCTTGTTGAAGGCGCATTATTTCGCTCGTTGGTTACATAATATAAAAATTCATAAATTTCATTACGTGAAACACTGCTTATATAGTCAAGGTCAATTGTAAGTAAATTTATATCTTTATCGTCTGTGTTTTCGTCAACTTCATTTCGGCTTTTTTTAATAAATCGAAAGAATGTTGTTAAGTCGATATAATATCCGTTTACACTCCTTGCAGAAAGCCCTCGTATAGCCTCCATGTTTTTTAAATATTCACTTACGAGCTTAGGGCAATTATCATATGCATCATGTTTGTTTGGATTTCTTGCATCAATATATGTGCTCATTTTACATGCCTTTCTGTTTATATCATATTGTATTTATATAATTTGTTTTTAATATTAAGTTATATTAATTATATATATAAAATAAAGTTTTGGCAATATATTGACGAATGCTAAAAAATGTTAGATAATATTAAGTAATATAAAGATTAAATATAATTATTTTATAAATAGAGGAGAGTGCAATTTTGGCACATTATTATTGTTTGTTCTTAGATTTAGACGGCACTATGCTGGATTTTGAGGCCGCTGAAAGCGGTGCGATTAAAGAGACATTTGAAAAATTTAATATACCTTATAATAATGAAAATGTTGAAAAATATAAAACTATAAATAAAAAACTATGGGCTAGTTTTGAAAAAGGTGAAATCAAGCAAGAAAGTCTTGTTGTTAAAAGATTTGAAAGACTTTTAAATGAGTTAAACCTAAAAGGTAATGCTGTGCAAATAAATAATTTTTATTTGACGAGTTTATCAACAAGCGCTGATTTATACGACGGAGTAATAGATACGCTTAAAGAACTTGCGGATGTTGCAACTTTAGTTATAATTACAAATGGCGTAGCAAGGGTGCAAAAGCCAAAGCTTGAGAAAAGCGGTATAATTAATTATATCGATGAAGTTATTATTTCAGAAAGTGTAGGCGTTTCTAAACCATCGAGAAAAATATTTGATATTGCGATTAAAAAGCTTGATATTGAAAACAGAAAACGTGTTTTAATGGTGGGAGATTCATTAAAGGCTGATATTCAAGGTGCCAAAAATGCAAATATTGATTCTTGCTGGTGTAATTTTAATAATGTAGATTTGCCAGAAGATGCCGCAAAGCCTACGCATACAATTTTTCATTTTGAAGAATTATTAAAAATAGTTATGGAAGATGAGGAATTACAAAATGTCGGAAGTAAACAAAAACGTCATCAAATTTCCCTCGACAAATAAAAAAAATACATTAGTTGGTTATATTTATTCATCAAATGATATCGTGCCAAAAGCAGTTTTAATGATTAGCCATGGTATGTGCGAATATATTGAACGCTATGATGATTTTGCGAATTATATGGTGCAAAATAATTTTATCGTGTGCGGATATGACCATTTAGGGCATGGAAAAAGCAGTGATGAAGAGGGCGGCTGTGATGGCTATTTTGGAGAAAACGATGGAATAATTACAACACTTGATGATATGAAGTGTTTTTATAATGATATAAAGGCAAGATATCCCGATTTACCTTTTGTATTATTGGGGCATAGTATGGGCAGCTTTTTTTCACGTTTATATGTTGCTAAAAATAAAAATGACATCGATGCATTTATTATTAGCGGAACTGCAGGCCCAAATCCAATGGGTGCACCCGGCATATTTTTAACAAAAATGATAAAAAATGCAAAAGGGGATAAACATCGCTCGGCATTTATACATAATTTGGTTTTTAAACAATATACAAGTAAATTACAAAACCCAAAAACCCAATACGATTGGTTATCAAGAGACGAGCAAATCGTTTACAATTACAGTGTTGATAAAAAATGCACTTATGTTTTTACGGTAAATGGATTTTTAACATTGTTTAATGTTTTGCAATTGAGTAACAGTCAAAAAACTATTGATAATACGAATAAAAACATGCCTATGCTTGTAATTAGTGGCAAAGAAGATGCCGTTGGTAATTATGGAAAAGGGCCCCGATATTTGTATAATGAACTTAAAAATAAGGGTGCTAAAAACATCGAGCTTAAACTATACGATGATGCACGCCACGAAATGTTAAACGAACTTAATAAAGAAGAAGCATATAAATATATATTAAATTGGTGCAATATAAACTTGCAAAATAAAAAGGAAAACTAAATTTTTTATGTTATTAACTGTAGATAAAATCACTAAATCTTTTGCAGCTGACATCATTTTAAAAGATGTCGGCTTTGTTGTGAACAGGCAGGACAGAATTGGCGTTATAGGGCAAAATGGTGCCGGTAAAACAACACTTATTAAAATGTTAATAGGGCAATTACAGCCTGATACAGGCGAAATAATATTTGCCAAAAACACAAATGTTGGATATTTAGAGCAAAATAGTATTTTGGGTAAAAACAACACAATATACGAGGAAATGAAGACAGTTTTTGAAAAGCCTTTAAAAGCGCTTAAACGAATTAAAGAGATTAATTTATCTTTAAGCGAAAACATGCATGATGAACAGCTTTTAAAAGAGCTTGAAGCTTTAAATGCTTTAGTAGATGCCTCTGACGTATACTCTATTGACACGCAGATTAAAAAAGTTTTAAACGGCATGTCTTTCACGCAGGAAACATATGATAAACAAGTAAGTGTGCTTTCAGGTGGTGAGCATACAAGGCTTTGTTTGGCAAAATTATTGCTTAAAAATCCTGATATTCTATTTTTGGATGAGCCTACAAATCACCTGGATTTTAAAACAATGGAATGGCTTGAAAAATATTTACAAAGCTATGATGGCGCTGTTTTTGTAATTAGCCATGATAGGTTTTTTCTCGATGAAGTTTGCAATAGAATACTTGAAGTTGAAGATTGTAATGCGAAAATTTATAAAGGCAATTACACAGCATATGTTCCGCAAAAAGAAGAGGCTGTTGCTTTACAAGAAAAAAAACATGAGGAAGACTTGCAAAAAGCAGCTAAACTTGAGGATTATATTGCACGAAATTTAGTTAGGGCAAGCACCACAAAGATGGCACAAAGCCGTAGAAAACAGCTTGAAAAAATGGAGATTACTGAAAAACCGAAAAATCATGTAAATGAACTGAAATTTGAATTTTTGTTTGATGTCGAACCATATAAAGAAATTTTGACTGCCAAAAATATTTCGATAAATTTAGGCGGAAAACAATTGGTTGAAAATTTTGATTGCACTGTGTTAAGGGGCGAACGCCTTGTTATTGCAGGGCCTAATGGTGCGGGAAAATCCACCTTGCTTCGCATATTATACGGTGGTCTAAAGCCAGACAGTGGAAGCGTAAGACTTGGCGCAGGCGCAAAACCTTCTGTGTTTGAGCAACAGCAATTAAGGCGCTCCGGTACAGTGTTAAGCACAATTTGGGATAAAAATCCCTCATTTGATAATTTTAAGGCACGTTCTTATCTTGCAAGGTTTAATTTTAGGGCAAGTGAAGTTGAAAAAGCGTGCAACACTTTAAGTGGTGGTGAACTTGCAAGGTTGCGCCTTGCTGAGATGGTTATCGACAGGCCCAATTTGCTTTTTATGGATGAACCGACCAACCATTTAGATATATACACACGTGAATCTCTTGGCCAAACGCTAAGTGCATACGAGGGCACGCTTTTAATTGTCACTCACGATAGATACTTAATGAATCAGTTACAATGCCCAATTTTATATGTAGAAAATGCAAATATTGCTTTATTTGAAAATTATGATAAATTAATTAATTCACAGCCTGCAAGTATTATCAATGTAAAAGGCAATGAAGAGGACAAAGCGCAAAAGCAAAACTATGGAAAAGAGCAAAGAAAGAAAAAAGCTCAATTAAGAGAACAGATAAGAAATCTTGAAGATTTTTTAAGTAAAATTGAAATAGATATAGAAAAATTAGAGGCAGATTTAAACGAGCCTGATAATTTAAAAGACCATGTTAAAGTTAACGAAATATGTGAAGTTCTTGATAAAAAGCGAACAGAGCAAGAAAATGCATTCACCCAGTGGGATGCTTTAATCGATGAACAAAATATGTTAAATAGTGTAGACGCTTAAGTTTTAAATATTGGTGTATTTATTCGACAAGAAAGAAAAATACTTTTTGTCGAAATATGTATTCACATAATTATATTGTGTGTAAAAATGCTTTAAATTACCTTGTAAACACTGTGTCAATACTATCAATTAAATGTGATAAATGGAGAGAATTTATGAGCCAGTGGGGTAATCATGACCTAATAGCGACATTTACAGAATTAAAAGGCAACCCGAAAATGTCTATAATAACCGAGCCTTTATGGTTTATACCATATTCGCTTTTTGCGCCCTTTGCAACACTTTATATGGCAGAGCTTGGGCTAAATGGCCAGCAAATAGGATTAATAATATCAATAGGTTTAATCTTGCAAATTGTGTTTTCGCTTTTAGGCGGAATTATAACAGATAAACTTGGAAGAAGAAAAACTACTTTTATCTTTGATTTTATTTCGTGGAGCATACCATGTTTTGTATGGGCATTTGCGCAAAATTTTTATTGGTTTTTAGCAGCAGCAATAATTAATGCTGCTTACCAAATTACAAATGCTTCATGGAATTGTCTTTTTGTTGAAGACTGTCCGCCAAAACATTTGACAAATGCATTTACACTTATACAAATTTGTGGAATGCTTTCTGTCTTTGCTTCGCCTATAGCAATTCACTTTGTAGATGTATATTCGGTTATTAGTGTTGTAAGAGTGTTATATTTTATTTCAGGCGTTTCTATGTCTATGAAATTTTTATTGCTTTATATTTATGGTGGCGAAACTAAAGTTGGTGAAAAACGAATACAGGACACAAAAAATATATCATATTTTACACTGTTTAAAGGTTATAAAGACGTTTTTAAAATAATTTTAAAAAGTAAAGAAATGGTTTTTGTTGTAGTTTTTATGGCATTAACAAATATAATTGGTATTTGCACAAATAGCTTTTTTTCACTATATATTACAAAGCATTTATCACTTAGTGAGGAGCTTGTTGCTGTCTTTCCTATGGTTAGAACATTGATAATGCTTGTTTTTGTAATTGCACTTCAAAATGTGTTTAATAGGTTGAAAATGAAACGTTCTTTATTAATTGGTTTTGTGCTTTATATTTTAAGCCATGTGCTATTGTTGGCATCACCTAAAGAAAATTTATTATTTGTAATGCTTTACACTGTTTTAGAAGCCGGTGCTTATGCAATAATTTTTCCACGAAAAGATGCACTAATGGCCTTTTATGTCTTGCTTGAAGAGCGTTCAAGAATATTTGCACTATTCAACACCGGAATGATAGCAATATCTTCACCATTTGGGTATATAATAGGTTTGTTGTTTACAATTAACCCAAGATATCCGTTTATACTTAATATTGTTATATTTTTAATTTGTATTTTGTTGGTTTTACTGGTTAAAGCCGTAAGAGTTTATGATAAAAAAGCTAATAATGTATAAACACTAATATGTGAAAATATACAAAAAATAAACAATATAAAATAAAAGACCTGTGATATTTGTTAGTCACAGGTCTTTTTAATTGTAAAAAAATTAGGCTCTTTGTCAATAGTTGGGGTAAACCCGAAAAAAGAAGAATTGCAATC
>CAYJGV010000088.1:0-8593 GCA_964369715.1 uncultured Bacteroides sp.
TATGATGATAAATGTTCAAATATTTTCTCAAGTTCTTCTCGCATTGGGCCATCACCAACAAAAGTAAATTTAAAATTAATATTTTGTTTATTAAGCTCGTTTAATAATGGTAAAACTCTTTCGGCATGTTTTAACCCCAACATGCGACCAACCCATAAAATTCTAACTTCATCACATTCATCTGTAATTAATTTTTCAATTTCATTATTCTCATTTTCACAAGATACCTGTGGAAAATATCCCCATTTAAATGCTTTTAAATTTAACCCTAATGAAATTTTAAAATCGTGCGCTGTAAATGCTCCATTACTTAATAAATATACATTTTTTTTATTATTAAAAAATAAATTTTCATAAATTGTACAAAGATAAGTATACAAATAATTTTTAATGTATGCAGGTTTAAAAACACGCTCACTATACCTAAAAGTAATTTTATTTTGTTTAATTCTCTCTTTAAAAAAAGAAGGAGGTACACAAGCAAAAATCACAATGTCTGCATTAATTGCAAGTTTTTTTGCCTTAATTGCATTGCTTTCATTTTCATAATATTCCAAACAAAAAGGATATGCCTTATTCATATCCTCATAGCTTTTTGATACATCATTATAGCTGAATTTCTCCATTGCAACAAAGGTAAATTTATCACCAATTTCTTTATAAAATTCTTCACACAGTGGCAGTTGATGATGATTTAAAAAATTTGAAAAAAATGCAATTGTCACTGTGTTCACCTCATTTATAAATTTAAAATTTTATTATACACATTTAGTAAATCTTCTGTGTTTTTGCTTCTATCATGCGTTATTAAGGCATGCTTCTTTGCACTTTGTCCCAATTTAAACGCAAAATCATCATTTTCAAAGACATTTATTATACTATTCGCTAACTTATCCACATCATCAAAGCTGTAAAGTAAACCATCTTTACAATCATCAAGCATTGTGGAAACACCCCCAACATCAGACGAAACTATCGGAACACCTAAAATCATAGCCTCTCCAACAGAATTTGGACTGTTTTCTATGCTGGCCGGTGAAACAAAAACATTTGCCTTTAAATATTGTTCTTTCATTTGTGTTGCATTTAACGAGCCTAAATAATAAAGTTTATCTTTAACATCTAATTTTTTACTTAATTTTTTTATATAAGTTTGATATTCAAAAAAATAATCAACGAATTTATCAAGCAAAATATTATTTAATGAATACGGTTTTCTTCCACCAATATAAACTTTAACATCAGGATATTTTTGTGCTATTTTAGGCAAAGCCTTCACCAGTTGATGTAAACCTTTAATCGGGTAAAGAGCTTGACTTACAAAAATTGTATGTCTTTCAGAATTATTTATACCCCACTCTTCACCGGTGTAAAATTCTTGCCTTAAATTTTCATTAACTTTGTAGTACGTTGCATTTTTGCATAGTTTTTGAGCACATGCTTTATCCCAATGGGTTCTGCCAATGACATGCTTAATGTTTTTAAGCGTTTTTTCTTCACATTTTGCTCTTTCGAAAAATTGCTTTTCACCTGCATTTATGGGCTCTGCATAATATGTTTTTCGAACAATCTCCTTTAAAATAGGCGTTTTATCATATTTTTTTGGCGGTAGACCATCTTTATAATGCTTTGCGTATTCACTTATGATTCCCTGCAATGATACAACACATTTTTTTTCATCGCATACATTTACCATTACATCTGTATGAATAAATTCTGTGCCAAAAATATGAACTACATCCGGTTTTTCAGTTTCTGTAATATTTTTAAAATCACTTTTTAAAGTATCCATATTTAACGGTACTGTGATATATTTTACGCCATTGTCCTCAATTGTTACGATTTCATTCACAAGGGCACTTGCGTGACAAACAACAAGGTCAATATTAGCGTCTTTTAAGGAAAAAAGTTGACCTAAAAGCCACCCACCTGTATTATTGGCAGGTAAATTAAGCTTTTTTGCAACAGCAGGCATAATTATATTAATTAGCCATAATACTTTCATTACTTTTCCCCTTTTAAAATATTAGTAAATTTATCTGCAACTGCTTTTGGAGTGTTATCGTAAAATAATTTATTAATTATGTCTTTATCTACTGTTAACTCTCTGGAATTATTTAAAAATCTAAGCACATCATTGGCAATATTGTCAGTTAAATCTTTATTTGTATCTATAGTTATGCCATTTGAATATTTATTCATGTATTCATCAACAGGACAATTGTCAGTTTGTTTTAGGTTTAAAATTGGTTTATATGTTGAAAAATATTCAAATATTTTACTGGGTAATAAGTCTTTTTCCTTATTGCCTATATTAATTAAAACATCTGCATCATTAAAATATTTTTTTACCTCTTCTCTTGGCACAGGTTTGATAAAATTCACATTACTTTTAATAAAATCATCAAATTCTTTATAAAATTCATCGGAGAATTCCCCATACATATTACCTAAAATTTTTATATTTATTTTGTAAGAACATTTCTGTTGCACAATTTTAATAAGCTTAAAAAGATATTCAGGACTTCGTATATTTGAATAAAGAGAACCGGCAAAAAGCAAATTAAACTCATTATTACTTAAACACATGTTGTTTTTATCATAAGAAAAAACATCGGGCTCAAATGTAGCAAATTCCATAGGTATTATTTTTTTATCATTATAATATTGACTTAATTGAACAGGAATTAAAATAAAATCTAATTTATTAAAACAAGTTTTTTCTTGATATTGCGCTATTTTTCCACCGTAAATATAGTGCATTGAATATGGGTCAAACATCCATGCAATTTTTTTGCAATTTTCGTCTGTTTTAATTTTTGAAACAGCCTTTGCCGTATAAAAAGGTGCAGATACAGAAATTATTGCATCCGGTTTAAACTCATTATAAATATTATAAATATTTTTCACATATAAAATATTTATTAAATCAATTTTAAAATATTTAAATAATCCAAAAAAACTTAATATTGGATGCGACAATAATTTAATGATTTTTTTAAATTTTGTTTTATGCTCTAATGAAAAATATAATTTTCTAACTTTTTCATCAGTTTTATAAATAAAATGCTCTAATTTAAAATCATTTTGCAAAAAAATTGTTTCATTTTCATCTGTTAAATGCCCTAAAAAAATTATTTCATTTTCTTTTGATAAATGCTTGCATACAGAATTTACAATACCAATTGTAACATCATTTTTTTTACCTATATTGTCAAGCACAAATAATAATTTCATTTATTTCCCCATTTAAAAAATAATTATAAACAAGATCTCATTTCGGCAAAACCAGTAAAAAATACCGATATAATAATTTTGAAGTTAAATTTATTCCAAATATTTTTTTAACATGATAAATTAGTTTAACTTGTTTTATAAGATTATATTTTAATAAATACTCATATTTAAAAATTTTGTTTTTAAAGGCTAAATCTAAATCAACAAAATGCATATTTATTAATAATGTTGAATATTGAAACGCAAGGTAATTATTAAAATAAATATTATCACTGCATTGTTTTGCTAATTTTTCAATTATATAAAACAAATCCTTCACATTTTTATATTTAATGCTTGTTGTTATTGAATTCGCTCTATATCTATAGGCATACAGCGCTTTTTCGCAATAGCCGATATTTTTTGCATATAGTAACAATCTAGCGCTAAACTCGATGTCTTCGCTGTGAACTCCATATTCAAACATTAAATTATTGCTAGTTATTAGCTCTGTTCTAATTAATTTATGACATGCACTTGATGTATAAATATTATATTTTATTATATTTTCTAGATTGTTTTCTTTTAATATACCATGTAGTGGCTTTGTTAAAATATTTTTTTCATCTATATATCTTGCACAATTTGTGCACACTATATCACAATGATTTTCTTTTGAATAATTTATCAAATTAAATAAAAAATCATCATCACAGTAAAAATCATCGCTATCTAAAAAAACAGTGAATTCACCTTTTAAATACTTTAATGCAGCATTTCTCGCAGAAGAAAGCCCACCATTTTCCTTATCTATTAAAATAATATCATCATTATTTTCACTATATTTTTTTGCAATAGATAAGCTATTATCTGTCGACCCATCATTTATTAAAATAATTTGCACATTTTTATATTTTTGATTTAATACACTTTGCAGGCATTGATCAAGATATTTTTGAGTGTTATAAATTGGTATTATAACGCTGATTTTGCCTTGCAATGTGTTCACCTCTTTTAAAATATAGTTTAATTTATTTATTATCTTTAATTTTCTCCCAATATGCTTTTGCTGCTTGCTCAATTTTATTATTGCCAAATTCATAATACTTAGCGTTTTTTATTTCATCAGGCAAATATTGTTGTGCCACCCAATTATCTTGAAAATCATGAGGATATTTATAAAATTGACCCTTTATTTTTGCATCTTCACCGTCAAAATGTTTATTTTGAAGTGTCCTAGGAATTTCACCATTTATACCCTTTTGCAAATCTGACATTGCATTGCTCATAGCAACATATGCACTATTGCTTTTTGGCGAAGTTGCTAGCAAAACAGCGGCCTCTGCAAGAGGTATTCTCGCTTCGGGCATACCTAATTGTAAGGCGCTGTCAACACATGCTTTTGTTATTACGATAGCCTGTGGATAAGCAAGGCCTATATCCTCCGAAGCAATAACTAAAAGGCGCCTACATGCACTTAACATGTCTCCACCCTCTAAAATACGAGCCAAATAATGTACAGCTGCATTTGCATCAGAGCCTCTAATGCTTTTTTGTAGCGCAGATATACTGTCGTAGTGCATGTCTGCATTTCTATCATAATGCTGGCTAGAACGCTGTGCCACCTGTTTTACCATTTCTTCACTTATGTGTAAATCATCGCTGTTTTCTGCTGCACTAACGACAAATTCAAGGCTTGAAAGTGCTTTTCTCATATCGCCGCCACATGCTATTGTAAGCATATTTAAGGCGCTGTCTTCAATTGTTATTGGTGTTGTTTTATTTTCATTCACACGCAATAATGCGCGTTTTAAGCCTATTGTAATGTCCTTAGGTTTAAGCGGCTTAAACTCAAACACTGTTGAACGACTTAAAAGCGCATTATAAATATAAAAATATGGGTTTTCTGTAGTAGATGCGATTAATGTAACACTGCCATTTTCTATACACTCAAGCAAACTTTGTTGTTGCTTTTTATTTAAATATTGAATTTCATCTAAATACAGTAAAATTCCGTTTTGGCTTGAAAATGTACCAATTTCAGCCAAAACAGATTTTATGTCGGCAGTGCCCGCATTAGTGCCATTTAATTTATGCAAACTCATATTACTGTTTTCAGCAATAATGCGTGCTACCGTTGTTTTTCCTACACCCGAAGGCCCGTAAAAAATCATATTAGGTATTCGTCCGTTATCAATCGTACGACGAAAAACCATATTTTCACCCAATAAATGCTGTTGTCCACAAACTTCGTCTAATGTATTTGGGCGAAGGCGATCTGCCAATGGTTGCATTTTTTTCTCCTTTTAAGCGTAGAATTTCTAAAACTGTTCAATGTCCGGTATATGCGACCAATCATCATGCTTTGCTTTTGCATAGTTGTTTTCTAAGAAAAAGTCAATTCCGTAAACTAGACTTCTATCCCAAAACGCCCACAAATGGCCACCTGTCCACTCTATTCTTTTTGCATTATTAAGATTAAGTTTTCTCATGCAATCAAAAACAGCATCATTTTGTTCTTTAATAAAATATATTTCATTGTCTTCATATCCGCATGTTAACAAAATTTTGGGCTGTTTTTCTTTTGGCATCTCACTTGTTTTTTCAAGCAATTTAATTATATTAATATTATCAGGGATTTTTTCTTCTGTCTTAAATAAAAACTTACTGAACATTTTCATGTCCGGGTCTTGCATTTTATCCATAAGTTGCTGAATATCCACAGCACCTGAAAAAGAAGCAATACCCGCATATAAATCCGGCCTGGAAAGCCCTAAGTATAAAGCGCCGTAACCGCCCATAGAAAGACCTGCTATATAATTTTTTTCTCTTTCACGGGGGAAATTAAGGCTTTTTGAAAGCAACTCCGGCATTTCCTCTGTTACAAAAGTTTTATATGCACCAAAAATTGAATCTTGATAAAAATAGTTTTGGCATGAAGGGCAAATTAAAACAAGCCCATTATCAGCCGCATACCTTTGTGCCGATGTCATGCTAAACCAATCATTGCCCGAGCCTTTATAACCATGCAATAAAGTTATTGTGCCTTTTGCCTCGTTGCCAACCTCTTGCGGTAAATCATGCGGCATATAAACCTTTATAAGTACATTAGTGTTTAATGAATTACTAAACACATGACAATCAATCAACGACATAAATGCCCCCTTTTAAAAGCCTAAATTTTATTCATATAGCGGAAAACGTGAAATTAACTCGGCTACCGCTTTAATTGTTTGTTCTTTTGTATTTTCGAAATCAAAAATAGTATCTGCAATTAATTTAGCAATAACAACCATTTCTCCTTCGCCAAATCCACGAGTTGTAACTGCCGGTGTGCCAATTCTTACACCACTTGTAACAAACGGTGTTTGTGGGTCATTTGGCACTGTATTTTTATTTGTTGTAATATTAACTTCATCAAGCCTTGCTTCAAGCACTTTTCCTGTTACATCTGTGCCACGAAGGTCAATTGTCATCAAATGGTTATCTGTTCCACCAGAAACAATTTTAACACCATTGTCTTGCAATGCTTTTGAAAGAGCACTCGCATTTTTAACAATATTTTGTTGATAAATTTTAAAATCATCTTGTAATGCTTCACCAAAACAAACAGCTTTTGCCGCGATAATATGCTCTAGAGGGCCGCCTTGTGTTCCGGGAAAAATCGCTTTATCAATTTGTTTTGCAAATTCTTCTTTACACAAAATCATGCCGCCACGAGGGCCACGCAATGTTTTGTGTGTTGTTGTTGTCACTATGTCCGCATGTGGGAACGGCGATGCATGTACACCTGCGGCAACAAGCCCTGCGATATGCGCCATATCCACCATGAAAATAGCATTAACTTCTTTTGAAATTTTCGCAATGCGTTCAAAATCAATTGCACGAGAATATGCAGATGCACCGGCAACTATCATTTTGGGGTTATTTTCCCTTGCTTTTTGCTCAAGATCTTCATAATCTAAAAAGCCGTTGTCATCAACGCCATATGCGATAAAATTGTAATTTTTTCCGCTCATATTAACAGGGCTACCGTGTGTTAAATGTCCACCGTTAGATAAATCCATACCTAAAACAGTGTCGCCAATTTCAAGCATAGCAAAATAAACTGCTAAATTTGCATTTGCGCCTGAATGAGGCTGTACATTAGCGTGCTCTGCACCAAAAATTTTACATGCTCTTTCAATTGCAATATTTTCAACTACGTCAACACATTTGCAGCCGCCGTAATATCTGCGTGAAGGATAACCCTCTGCATATTTATTTGTAAGCACACTGCCCATTGCTGCTAAAACAGCGGGAGAAACGACATTTTCTGATGCAATAAGCTCGATATTATTTTGCAAGCGTTTCAGCTCTTCATTCATAGCGTTCCCAACTTCAGGGTCTTGTTTTGTAACAAAACCAATGGTGTCCATCATATCATTAAACATTTATTTATACCCCCAAAATTTTCATATTATAAATTTATACAACTACTTATATTATAGAGCAAATTTAAAATATAAACAAGGGGTATAGCAAATAATATAAAAATATGTTATAGTGTTTTTATTATGTTTTTAAGGAGAACTTATGCGCACAAAAAAAGATGCCGCCATAATTGTACAGCGGTTAAAAAGTGAATATCCCGATGCAATTTGCTCACTTAATTATGAAATTGCATGGCAATTGCTTGTAAGCGTTAGACTATCGGCACAATGTACCGATGCAAGAGTTAATATTGTAACGAAAGACTTATTTGTAAAATATCCAACTTTAAAAGCGCTTGCCGCTGCAAGCGAGGCAGAAATTGAAGAAATTATTCGCCCATGTGGCCTTGGTAAAAGCAAATCGAAAGATTTAAACGGTATGGCTAAAAAGCTTATAAATGATTTTAACAGCGAAGTACCTAAAGAGATGGACGAACTTTTATCTCTGCCCGGAATAGGTAGAAAAAGCGCAAACTTAATTCGTGGAGATGTATACGGTTTGCCTGCAGTTGTTGCTGATACACATTGTATACGCATAGCGAATAGAATTGGTTTTGTAACAGACACAAAAGACCCCTTAAAGGTAGAAAAAGCCCTTGTGAAAGTTTTACCGCCAGAAGAAAGCAATGATTATTGCCACCGATGTGTAATTCACGGAAGGGCTGTTTGCACTGCTAGAAAAGCCATGTGTGATAAATGTTGTATTGCGGATATTTGCAAAACAGGTAAAAAAAGTTTAAATTTATAAGATATTATAATCAATTACTTTTTAATAACAAAATTGAAAAAAGTAAATTTATATTTTATTACTCTTTACATTCAGGTTATATAAATAATCTGAATTTAACTTGCTTGTCATTCCGAGCGTAGCCGATAAGCACCGCAGTGCAATGCAAGCGAGCAAC
>CAYJGV010000089.1:0-8591 GCA_964369715.1 uncultured Bacteroides sp.
CTTTTTAACACGTGACCCACGTATGAAAGAACGTAAAAAATACGGTCTTAAAGCTGCACGTCGTGCACCACAATTCTCAAAACGTTAATTATCGTTTTTTCAAAGTCCCCAATTTTTGGGGGCTTTTTGTTTTTGTTTAAAAACCCTAGCTTTTCACAATAATTATATATTATACTGTTGTGCTTTTATAAATAATGATATATAATATAATATTGTACTGCTTTAAATAACAGGCACAATATTATTTTTAATTTAATATAATCATGTTTTTGAGGTTGCTGAAATGATATTACAAAGTCCAAAATTTAAAACTAACGGATATTTATTATCCTTTATTTTTTGTGCTTTAAGTTCCTTTGTCATGTTTTTGCCATTTTTAATAATGGACCAAGGTTTTTTTCTTTTTGCAGGCGATTTCAACAGCCAGCAAATACCATTTTATACTTATGCTACCGATTTTATTGATAATCAACTAGGACACTTTAGCTGGCAATCCGACCTTGGTGGTTCTTTTATAAACACATTTGCTTTTTATCTTTTAGGCTCGCCGTTCTTTTGGCTTTCATCAATTTTCCCTGCATCATGGCAAGCTTATTTAATGGTGCCTATTTTAATTATAAAATTCGGTGTTATGGGCATTGGGGCATTTGCATATTTAAAACGCTATACAAAAACGCAAAACATCGCTATTATCGGCGCATGTCTTTATGCGCTTAGCGGCTTTAATGTATACAATATTTTTTTCAACCATTTTGTTGATTGTGCCGCGCTATTCCCTTTCATGCTTGCGGCTTTAGATGCATATGTGCTTGATGGAAAAAAGGCATTTTTTGCATTTACCGTTGCAATCAACTGCTTAAATAATTATTTTTTCTTTGCCGGACAAATTTTATTTTTATTTATTTATTTTATTTTTAAAATTATCACCAAAGAATATAAAATCACCTTTAAAAACTTTGCCTTACTTGCATTTGAATCTCTTTTAGGGGTTGCGATGGGGTGTTTGCTTTTAATTCCTGCGGCATTAAGTTTGCAAAACAACCCCAGAACTTCTGAAATCTCAAGTGGTTTTTCACTTATAATGTATTATAGTGTCCAACAATATTTTGCTGTGTTTTCCTCAATTTTCATGCCGCCGGATCCCGCATATTTGCCATCGATTTACACCGAGGGTAATATAAAATGGACAAGTATGTCTGCATTCTTGCCCGTTGTAAGCGCCAGTGGCGTAATTGCGTTTTTATGTGCCAAGAAAAAATCTGCCTTTACCAAAATATTATGGCTTTGTTTTTTCATGGCGATGGTTCCCGCTTTAAACAGTGCATTTTACATGTTAAATTCAAGCTATTATGCACGTTGGTTTTACATGCCAATTTTAATTATGTGTGCTGTTACTTTGCCTGTAATAGAAGAGCAGGCAAAAGAAAAAGACGAAAACTCAAAAGAGTTTAACATTGAAAGCGCACTTAAAAAAACCTTTATTTTTACAGCTGTTTTTTCTGTTTTTGGGCTTATTCCAACCAAAATTGATGGCGAATGGCAAATTGGAACAGCCAATGAGCCGGAACAATTTTGGCTTTTATGGCTGACTGCAATGTTTGGCATCGGGCTTTTTTATTGTATAATTAGGTTCAAAGGCGGTAAAAAATCTTTTGTAAATGCATTGCTTATAACAATTTTAATTTACAGCTCTTTTTATGGTGGAATGCATATTGCACTTGGTAAATTCCCACAAATAGATAATGATGCCAATTACAGACAAGAAACTTATGTCAGTGCAATAGAACTTGAATTTCCTTATGACGAGCAGTTTTTCCGCACGGACAGCTATAAAACACACGACAATATTGGCCTTTGGGCAAATACAGGCAATTTGCAATTTTTCAACAGCGTTGTAACTCCCTCGATTATGGAGTTTTACCCTAGTGTAGATGTAAAGCGTGATGTTTCCAGTAAGCCCGAGCATGATATTTATGCTTTACGAGGGCTTTTAGGTGTAAAATATACCATTGTACCTAAACATGAAAGCGATTCATTCGAAGAAAATTATCTGCAATACGGCCATGAATTTGCCTTTGAAAACGATGATTATAAAATTTACGAAAACACAAATTATTACGGAATGGGTTTTGCGTATGAAAAATATATTTCTTTAACTGATTTAGAATCTATTGCTGTAGAAAGCAGGGCTGAAATACTCGTGCGTGCAATTGGGCTTGACGAAGAACAAATTGCGAAGTATTCATCGATTTTACAGCCTTTATTGCCTGATGAACAAATGGATTTAACTTATGAACATTATGTTCAAGATATCGAAAATATACGTGCAAAAGCTGTGCAAGATTTCAATGCAACTTCTGATGGATTTACGGCAAATATAACGCTTGAAGATACCTCTTTAGTGTTTTTTGCGGTGCCTTTTGAAACAGGTTTTACAGCAATTGTTAACGGCAATGAAGTGCAAATTGAAAAAGTGAGCAATGGACTGATGGCTATACAATGCGAAGCCGGCTACAATGAAATAGTTTTCACTTATGTTACACCGGGCTTTAATATTGCACTTTTAATTACGATTATCGCCTTAATTATATTTGGAATTTATATTATATTGATTAAAAAACAAAGAAACGGAGCATCAAAATGACTGAATATGCAAAAATATTAGCAGGTGAATTTAATTTAAACGCAAAGCATGTCGCAGACACTATTGCGCTTATAGATGAGGGCAACACAATACCGTTTATCGCACGTTACCGCAAGGAAGTTACCGGTAGTATGGACGACCAAACTTTACGCGACCTAGCAGATAGGCTTATATATCTTCGCAAATTAGATGAACAAAAGCAAACTGTAATTAATTCTATTACTGAACAAGAAAAAATGACAGACGAGCTTAATGCGTCTATTGAAAACGCTAAAACCCTTGCAGAACTTGAGGATATTTACCGCCCATATAAGCCAAAACGCAAAACAAGAGCAAGCATCGCTAAAGCAAAAGGCCTTGAACCGCTTGCAATTGCTATTTTAGAGCAAAACAAAAGCGATATTCCATCAGAAATGGCAAAAGAATACATAAACGAAGAAAAAGAAGTTTTAACTATAGAACAAGCGCTTAACGGTGCTCAGGATATAATTGCAGAAAACATAAGCGATGATGCCGGCGTAAGGACAGTTTTGCGCAGTTTATATCGTGTTGCAAGCGCAGTGCAAAGCAAAGCCGCAAAGGCAGAAGAAGACAGTGTATACAGCACTTATTATGAATATGAAGAACAGCTTTCTAAAATGGCAGGCCACCGCATTTTAGCAATTGACAGGGGCGAGCGTGAGGGCTTTTTAAAGGTGAATGTTGTTGTTGAAGAAACAAAAGCCCTTGAAATGATATACAAACGCTATGTTGAAAATGACAGCGAATGTGGGCAAATTGTAAAAGCTGCCGCAGACGACAGCTTCAAGCGTTTAATAGAGCCCAGCCTACAGCGTGAAATGCGCAATGATTTAACCGAAAAAGCATGTGATGGTGCAATTAAAGTGTTCAGCAAAAATTTACAACAACTTTTGCTTGCGCCCCCTATAAAAGGCAAAATAGCAATGGGCTTAGACCCAGGCTATCGCATGGGCTGTAAAACAGCGGTTGTGGATTCTACAGGCAAAGTGCTTGATACAGCGGTTATTTTCCCTGTGCCCGAGTTTAAACGTGTGGACGAGGCAAAGCGTAAAGTTAAAGACATGATTAAAAAACACGGTGTCGAAATAATTGCAATAGGTAACGGAACAGCCGGCAAAGAAACAGAGATTTTTGCCGCAGATGTACTTAAAGAAATTGATGCCGAAGTTCAATATATGGTTGTAAGCGAAGCAGGCGCAAGCGTTTATTCTGCAAGTAAGCTTGCGGCGGAAGAATTCCCTGAATATGACGTTAATTTGCGCAGTGCGGTTTCAATTGCACGCCGTTTGCAAGACCCTCTTGCAGAGCTTGTTAAAATTGACCCAAAAGCTGTAGGCGTTGGACAATATCAACACGACATGCCCACAGCACAGCTTAGCAGTGCCCTTGACGGCGTTGTAGAATATTGCGTTAACACTGTTGGTGTCGACCTTAACACGGCAAGCGCGCCCCTTTTAACGAGGGTTGCGGGCGTAAGTGCCGCAACTGCCAAAAACATTGTTGTTTACCGTGAGGAAAATGGTGAATTTAAAACACGCAAACAACTTTTAAAAGTTGCAAAACTTGGGCCAAAAGCTTTTGAACAATGTGCAGGCTTTTTACGTGTACCCGGCGCAAAAAACAAATTAGACACAACCGCAGTTCACCCTGAAAGCTATACTGCCGCTGAAAAATTATTAGAGCTTTGCGGTTTTAAAACAAGTGATATCGGCACAGATAAAATTGCAAGCTTAAAAGAGCAAGCAGAAAAAGAAGGACTTAAAAATTTATCTAATCAAATTGGCGTGGGCGAGCCGACTTTGCTTGACATGATAGAAGAACTTCTACGTCCGGGCAGAGACATGCGTGACAATTTACCAAAGCCGCTTTTACGCACAGATGTAATGGATATGAAAGACTTGAAAGCAGGCATGGAATTGATAGGAACAGTGCGTAATGTAATAGATTTTGGCGCATTTATTGACATTGGTGTGCACCAAGACGGACTTGTGCATATAAGCCAAATTTGCAACAGGTATATAAAACATCCGGGTGAAGTTTTAAAAGTTGGCGATGTGGTTAAAGTGTGGGTTATAAGCGTAGATATCGCAAAAAAACGCATTGCCTTAACCATGAAAGAGCCAAAAGCCGTTGAAACTTAATGCACCGATTAACCTTTTAAATTATTATAATAAGTAAAATTTCGGCTTTATATTATTTGCTTTTGAATAATATAAATTATCAATAGCATTTACATCAAAGCTGTTTAACGCATTAAACACACCAGTTTAATGCGTTTTAACTTATTTTAATTCAACATTTTGCTATGAGGTAAAAATGATACAAACAATAAAAAACAAATTAATTTTAGATAAAGCCTTTATAAAATCAGTTTTTGCAATTGCTGTACCAATAGCTCTGCAAAACATGATAAGTTTTGGCGTTAATGTTGCCGATAGCGTAATGCTTGGCAGTTTAGGCGACATCGCAATTTCTTCAGCAAACCTTGGCACGCAACCGTTTTCTATTCTCATGGCAATATGTTTTGGTTTTTCAAGCGGTGGTGGCGTTTTAATTGCGCAGTTTTGGGGCAAAAAAGACATTGAAAGCATAAAAAAAGTTATGCGTATGAGTATGCAATTGGTCTTTTTAGTATCAACTATCATAACATTACTTTGCCTTTTATTCCCACGGCAAATTATGAGCATTTTCACAACAGAAGAAGACGTTATTACAACGGCTGTTTCTTATTTGAGCTTAGTTGCTTTTTCGTATATTCCGTTTGCGCTTTCCAACAACTACATGATGAGTTTGCGCGCTGTAGAGCAAGTTTTTCTGTCGACCGGTATTTATATCGTAAGTTTTTTTGTAAATGTGTTCTTTAATTACACCTTTATTTTCGGTGCATTTGGCGCACCTGCGCTAGGCGTTCGGGGTGCCGCTGTCGGTACAATTTTGGCAAGATGCTCCGAGTTATTGCTCGTTATAATTTACAGCTATTTTGTGGAAAAACGTGTTAAATTTAAAATACACTATTGCTTTAAACTAGATTTCAGCCTTGTTAGACAATATATAAAACATTCAATGCCTGTTGTTGGCAACGAAATTTTGTGGGGCATTGGTTTTTCGCTGACAACTGCCATAATAGGACGCATAGGCAGTGTTTTTGTGGCGGCAAACAGTATAGCTGGCATATTAAATCAATTGGCATTTGTAAGCATAATCGGAGTAGCCAATGCCGCCGCTGTTTTAACAGGTAAAACTATCGGCGAAGGTAATATTCCAAAGGCAAAAAAAATCGCAAACAGTATGCTTTTATTTTCGTTTATGGTTGGAATTTGGAACTGCATTTTAATTTTATTGTTGCGTTATCCTTTCTTAAGCTTTTATAATATCACACAAGAAACCTATGACGCCGCAGTGAGCATAACCGCAGTAATGGCGGTTATACAATTGGTTTTATGCATAGACGTTACCTGCATTGTGGGCATTTTGCGCGGCGGCGGTGACACCAGATATTCATTTATGGTGGATTGTGGCGCACTTTGGCTTATAGGTTTGCCAGCAGGTGTTATTTCGGGGCTTATACTAGGCGTCCCTGTTCCCTTTGTATATATTTGTTTAAAATTAGATACCCCCATTAAAGCAATTTTATCTCTCTTTAGAATACGCTCCGGTAAGTGGATAAGAAATGTAACAGATTAGCATATCGATGTGTTGATTAATTTTTTCACAAAATCGGCAATATCTGAAACTTTATAACAAGTCAAGCCTTTTGTCGAATTTTTGTGTAAAACGTATAAATTTCACATTTTATGATGTTTTTTTAAAGAAAACTTGACTTTGCGATAAATAAAGGGTAAACTAAGATGTAACCATTTTAAAAGGTGACGTTTATGCAAGAAAATATCGCTAATAAAATATCTGCGGCAAAGCAAGGTGATGAACTTGCTTTATCTAATATCATGGCTGCTTTAATGCCAACAATAAAAATTATTGCGGCAAAACATGTTTGCACAGGCCTTGAATATGATGATATTGTGCAAGAATGTATGATTGCGGTTTTTCATGCTATAATATCTTATGACGAAACCAAAGGCGCATCGTTTTTAACTTATTCAAATACTTGTATAGAAAACGCCGCTGTTTCTGCTGTGCGAAGTGCAAACAGACAAAAACATTTGTTTTTAAATAGTGCTGTACCTTTAACCGAGGCACATGAAAGCATTAAAGAGCAATCGGCTGAAGAAATTGTTTTTACAAGTGAAAGTTATAACAATGCTTTAAAGGATATACAAAACAGGCTATCCACCCTTGAAAAAAATGTTCTATTTGCCTTTTTAGACGGAAGTTCCTATATGCAAATTGCAAAACATCTTAACATTACAGAAAAGGCAGTAGATAATGCCCTACAGCGCATTAGAGCAAAATTGCGATAATTGCGCAAAACTAAATTGTTTCCCCGGTGCATGGGCACCATAATATACATGCCCCAAGTAGCTTAAAACAGAGCGTTGGTCCAAGATCAAAGGTGTCGGTTTAAATCCTGCCGCGGGCAAATCTTTATAATCCGATAGGAGAAAAAACAATGTACGAAGACAAAACACTAGTGTGCAAAGATTGCACAAATGAATTCACTTTCACAGCAGGTGAGCAAGAATTTTATTCAAGCCGTGGCTTTGAAAATGAACCACAACGTTGCAAATCTTGCCGTGACGCTCGCAAAAACGCAGTTCGTGGCGCACGTGAAATGCACACAGCAGAGTGCGCATCTTGTGGACAAGAAGCACGCATTCCTTTCAAACCTCGCGAAGATCGCCCAGTTTACTGCAGCGAATGCTTTGCAAAAATGAAAGAAGAAGCATAATAGCTTTTTCGCTAAGCTACGGAATTTAAACTTTTTAGTTTAAGGGCAATTTCGTTAACAATTAAAAAGCACCATTGAATTAATTTTCAATGGTGCTTTTTTATACATAAATATATTCACAGTTTAAAAACATATGATGAAAACTTTGTTAAACGCATTGCGCTTGGCAAAAACACCACCTGTCAATTTATATTTATTTTTTTGCCATCTATGTTTATAATTCCTTCGTCTTTCATTTTAATCATCTCCCTTGAAAGAGAAGGTCTTGCAACATTTAAAAAATCAGCTAATTCATCTTTTGTTTGACTTAAATAAAAAACACCACTCGCATCTTTATTCTGATTGATATATAACAATATTTTCTCTCTTAACGTAGAGCAAGACAATAAGCTGATTTTTTTATTTAACAAATATGCTTTTGATGCAAAGATAGATGTTAAGTTGAGCATAAGCCCTGCGTTTTCATATATAATATTTTTGGGTATTTTAAGCACTTTTGAAGCACTTGCTGCTTCAGCGCAATGTTCATAATAAGGAGCATTGATAAATAAAAAAATCTCGCCGAATATATCGCCTTCTTTTTTTATATTGTTAATTATTTTCCTATTTCCGTTTTCGTCATAGTCACAAATATTAACATCACCCTCTAATAGAAGATTAATGCATTTTGGACTATCTTTAGTATCGAATATAGTTTCGCCTCTTTGATATTGTATGCTAATTGAATTTGAATGAATTTTTTCTAATTCGTTTTTTGGAATATTGTCAAACAGCATTTTACACCTCCGATACCGCCCTTTTGCCCACACGTAATTTTGTTCTTATATCACTGATTATATTATCCATTTGCCACAGTTTATCTAAGGTTTCTTTTTCTTCTTGAGATGTAATCAAAACATCTTTTATACCACCGTTTTCAATTACAATTCTCTTATCTGCCATTAAGCACAGCAGTGGGTCGTGTGTTGCTATAAGAACAATTTTTTCTTCACTTAAAAGCAAGCTTAAAGCTTTTTTTCGATCAATTCCTGCGTTTTCTATTTCATCTATCAACACTATGGGGCAAGAACTTAAAATTGC
>CAYJGV010000090.1:0-8313 GCA_964369715.1 uncultured Bacteroides sp.
CGGCATTTGCTCGCTTGCATTGCACTGCGGTGCTTATCGGTGCTGCCTCGAAATGACAGGTAAGTTAAATGCAGATTATTTATAAATGGTTTTTAATAGAATGTATCATATTTGTTATTTAGAATAAATTACTTTGGTTTTTTCTTTGATTTATCAATCACAATCGCATAAATTGTAGGAACAACAACCATAGTCAATATCGTTGAAAACAGTAAGCCAAACAATAAAACTGATGCCATAGGTGCGCTCATCGGGTCGGCAGAAATAATAAGTGGCACTAAACCTATGCATGTCGTTATTGTTGAAAGCATAATCGGCCTAAAGCGAAGCTTAACCGCTTTTATGCATGCAGTTTCAACTGCGTCACCCACTTTAATTTGTGTATCCATAACTTCAATTAAAAGTATACTATTGTTTACAACAATTCCAAATAAACTTACAAGTCCAAGCAAAGCCATGGCTTGAATATCCATTTGGAAAATCCATAAACCAAAACCACAACCGATAAAGCTAAGGGGTATACTTGCTAAAACAATAAGTGGTTTTTTAAGTGTTTTAAACTGGAACAGTAATATTATGTAAATTAACATAACGGCAAGGCCGGAGCTAAGCACTAAAGCGCCAACAAGGTCTAACATATTGCTAACTTCGCCTTTGCTGTATATTGAAACACCTTGCAAGTCAATATTGGGTAAATGCTCGCTATTAAGTTCGTTTTCTATTGTAAAAGAACTGTATCCCGGTAAAACATTACTTAATACACTTACATAATATTCACCGTTATAATGTTCTATCACAGGGATAGATGGCTGTAAATCAATAGTTGATATCTGACTTAAAAGCACTTTTGTTTGTGCTACACTTCCCACTATTTGCAAGTTTTGTAAATCTTCAAGGCTTGTAATATCACTGCGTAAAATAATATTCATATTGGTGTCATCTGTTTGAAAAACACCTGCATCTGCACCCATTAAAGCAGTGTTAATTTGCTTAACTACGTCATATTTTAGCAAACCATATGAAGATAAAACTTCACTGTCTAAATTTACATTATACTCATACTGAGAACTGATAGTTGTGCTTTGTACACGGCTTGTTCCCTCAATATTATTCAGTGCATGAACAAGTTCATCTGCTGTTTGTTGTATTTTGTCAATGTCATCGCCCGATACAATTAAGGCAATTTTTGCCTCGGTTGGTATGGAATATTCAAGGCTTTTAACTGTGACACTTGCGCCAACAATGGTCGAATCCATTATACTTTGTAAATGTTTTGAAGTTGCCTCAGGTCCGCCTAAATTTTCCATTTCATCTTCATTTAATTGCAGCATATATTGCCCTATATTCGGTGCACTAGCTAAGGAGGGAACTGTCATGAAAAAGCTTGGTAAATCACTGCCTACAGCATAAGTATAGTTTTCTATAACAGACTCAGAGTTTAAAACTTCGTTTATTTGCAGGCTTATTTCCTCAGAAGAATTTAAGGAGATGTTTTCGCCTTCAAATGTAATGTAATTTATGGGCTTGCTTGCAACAGGGAAAAACTGCATGCCCAATTGCATAGCTAAAAATGCGGCGAGCCCTAATGTTAAAAATGCGCTTAAAACGGTTGAAATTCTGTGATTTAAAGCAATTTTAAGCATTGTCATAAAACCATGTGCCAAAAGTGTTTTTTTTCGTTTTTTCTTTATTTGCTCTGGCTTAAAAAACCAAAATGCAAAAACCGGTATAACGAACATCGCCACAAAATAACTTGCAATTAAAGCAGTTATAACAACGGTAGGGATGTCTCCTGCAACTTGGCCAACAGCACCAGGTACAAAATAAATAATTGAAAAAGTTACTATTGTTGTTAAAGTAGATGTCAAAACAGGCACTGCGGTTTCTTTAACTGCGTTTATAATTGCATTAGTTTTATCTATGCCATTATCTAAATGATGTTGTATCGCTTCACTAATTACAATGGCGTTATCTACAAGTATGCCAAGTGAAACAATAAGTCCTGAAATTGTTATAAAATGGAATTGCATGTCAAGTAAATTCATGACAATAAATGTAAATAAAATGCTTATAGGTAGTGCTATTGAAACAATAATACCATTTCTTAAGTTTACGCCAAGCATTACAACAAACATTATAAGACCGATACTTTGTAGTAAATTTATAATGAAATTATTTATAGAATTTTCAATGTCAGTTGGTGCATATAAAACTTCATGGAATACAATATCTTTTGGAACAGCGGCTTTTGAATTTTCTATCGCAGTGCGTAAAGAGGCACCAACATTAATAGCATTTTCTCCTTCTGCAATAGTGCCTGTAATTAAAATTGCATCGTTGCCATTTTGAGAAAAATAAAAGTCTTCCTCTTGTGTTATTTCAATTGCAGCAACATCTTTTAATTTTACAAAGCTAAGTGAATTTTCACTTCCACCAATAACAAGGTTTTCAATATCGGAGATATTTTCAAAAATTGACGGTGATACAACATTTATTTCGCCGTTGTCATAATTTATACTGCCGGAGGGGATAGATAAATTTTGCGCTTGCATAAGCTGTAAAATGTTTTCTATACTTATTCCATAACTTTGCATTTTTTGAGGGTCGGTTATTATTTCAATTTGATTCGGCCTTAACCCTTCAATAAGTACTCTTTCAATACCCTCTACTTTTTCAATTGTGCTCTTTACAATTTCGGCATAATTTGAAAGTTCTTTATCGGTGTAATTTTCACCTGAAAGGCTTATAATAAACTGGTTTTCATCAACAAGGTTTGTGTTTATAACACTTTCATCGGCAAGCTCAGGCAATTTGCTTTGTGCGTCTTCAATAGTTTTGCGCAAATCGTCCTCAACTGCATCTATAGTAAGGCTTAAATCGTAAATAATTGAAATAACACTGACATTATTCATGCTTTGGCTTATGTAATAATCAATATTTGCAAGTGTTCTTATTTCTTCTTCTAATACATTGGTTACGTTTTTTTCAACCTCTTCGGGTGAGGCACCGGGGTAAGTTGTTACTATAACTGCCGCAGCGACAGATGTATTTGGGTTTTCTTGCTTTGGTATAACATAATAACTGTATAAGCCTACAATTATTATAAATATGCAAATTAAAACAACAAATAATCTGTTTTTTAAAATTTGTTCAATAAATTTATTCATTCTACCACCAAAACATTATAACCGCTTTTAATTGTTTTCATTCCCTGTGAAATAATCATTTCACCATTTAAAAGTCCGTTTACTAAAACCATGTCATTATCAATTTGTAAAATTTCGATATCTTTTCTAATGGCTCTGCCGTTTTCAACTGCAAAAACATAGCTGAAACCATCGTTTAATATGATTTGTATTGGAAGCCATACGCCTTGACTATCACCAACTTGAATATCAACCGAAACAAGTTCGCCTATAAGCAAATCATCGGGTGCCATATTTATTAATGCCCTTGTCAAATATGTTCTTGTTTCTTCATCAGGTATAACGGCAACTTCTAAAATTTGCCCTGCATATTCCACACCTTTAACTGTTATTTTTGTGTTATCGCCTGCTTTGATTTTTTCAACATCTTGTGCCGAAACGCCAAATTCTGCAACCATACCCTCAGAACCAATCACGACAACAGGCGCAAGGGGAGTGGCAACAGAGCCAACCTTGCCTGTAATCATAAGCACTGTTCCCGGTGCTGTTGCATAATATGTTAAATCATCAAGGGCGGCTAAATTGTTATTGTGCTCTTCAATGGCTCTTTCGTTTGCTTCAACTGCACTATCATATTGAATTTGAGCAGCATCTACTTCTGCGGTGCGAGCATCAACCTCGAATTGCGCCTGTGCAATAATTGAATTATACCTTGCTTCGTTTGTGCTTACATTTGCATTTGCGGTTTGCAAACGTAATTCTACTTGGCTTTTACCAAGGCGTGTTTCCTCGGCAAAAAGCTGTGATTGTGCAGTTCTTAAATCAGTTTCTGCAGCTTCAAATTCATCTTCTGCAGTTTCTAGGGCAGTTGTGGCGTTTGTCAACGCTGTGCCTGTATCCGATAAAGCAATATCAGCATTGTCCACTCTTGTTTTAGCGGCTATTTTTAAAGGGTCAGAATCATCAAGAGAAGACAAAGCATTATATTCGGCAACAGCCGTGTCATATTCAGTTTGTGCTGCAGCTTTTGCATTTGTTGCATCATTGAATGCTATTTGCGCATCGGATAAAGCCTTTGCTTTGCTGTCATATTCTGCTTGAGCATCTGTTACAGCAGTTTCAAAAGGTTGCAATGATAAATTAATAGCGTCTAAATCTTTTTGCGCGTCTGCGGCATCGGTTTTTGCAATATTAACATCATTTTGCGCGGCTATAGCATCTGGATTGCTGTCTCTTGTTTGTATCGCAGAGTTTAAATCTATTTGAGCTTGTGTTAAATTTGATTGTGCGGTTTCAATTGCGTTTTCAGAGTTTGTCACAGCATTTTCGCTTACATCAATTTGCTCTGAAGCCGTTTCGTCATCTATAGTGACAATTTTTTGTCCTGTTGTGACAAAATCGCCCTCTTTTACATGAATATGTGTAATTTCGGCAATAGTAGCAAAGGTGGCCTCTTGCGTTGTATCGGGCTGAATAATGCCGGCATAGGTTAAAAACTCGCTTTCTTGTGTGCTGCGCGCCTCTAAAACTTGTACAGAATATACAATTTCATCTGTGCTAGCAGCTGTGCTGTCATCGCCATTATTTTTATTAAAAGCAAGCAAAACAATTAACGCTAAAATTATGACGCAAAGTAACGCTATAATTATAAATGCTTTTTTTCTATTATTATTAAATGTTTTAATTATGTTTTCCAAAATTAACCCTCGCTTTTTAATTTAAATGTACCAATTTTTATCTGTTCAGCTGCTGCATATTTAAGGCATTTTAATTGTATGTCTATGTAATTTTTGACAATGAGATCAAATTCATTGGGTGATAATTCCAAGCACGATTTTAATATAGAAGATATGCTCTCGCAAAATCCACATGCAAAAGCATTTAAAATTACATCAAATACAAATAAATTATCATTTGAGATATTGTTAATATCATAAATTTCATAAAAACCTTTTGCAGCTATGTTTTTTGTCCAGTTTGTAATGTTTTCTTTCATAATATTATCTTGCAAAACAATTTTCATAGCCTTTGGATGCTCTTTGCCTTTAACAAAGAAAGCACGTACATTTTCAAATGCTAAAGTGCTAATTCTTTCATAAATTTCATCAGGGTTTTTCTGTGCTTCTGCTTCGATAAAGTTTTGTATGTCATCATCAAATACTTTTAAAGTTCCGCCTGTTTGTTTAGTTAAAATTTCATTCATACTATCAATTAAAGGCTGTGTAATATAAGTGATTAAGTCTTCCTTATTTTTAAAATATCTGTATAAATTGCCGTGAGTTATATTTGCTTTTTTTGCAATAGAACGCATGTCGGCATTGTTAAAGCCAACTTCAAGCATAAGGTCTAATGCAGAGTCAATTATTCTGTCTTTTACTTCTTCTTTTAATTTTTGTGCCATAAAAATAACCTCGTGTTCATTATTGGTTTAATTATAAATTAATAAAAAATAATTGTCAATAGCACTGAAAAAATTCACAAAAAAATGCGCTGAATTTTATATGTGTTTTTACAAAACATATAAAATTCAGCGCATAAATTTAATTTTTAATTATCGAACATATCTTTTAAACTTTTGAAAAAGCCTTTGCGTTGCTCATAGTTTTCTTCTTTTAGGGAATCTTCAAATGTTTTTAAAGCTTCTCTTTGTGTTTTGTTTAGTTTTTTTGGTGTTTCTAAATAAACATGCACATATTGGTCGCCACGGCTTCTGCCGTTAACATAATGTATGCCTTTTCCACGAAGTCTGAATGTTGCGCCGCTTTGTGTTCCTTCCGGTACTTTATATTCAACTTTACCGTCAATAGTGGGCACAATTACATCTGCGCCAAGCACAACTTGACTGTAGGTTAATGGCATTTTAACATGCACATCATAGCCGTCACGCTCGAATAATGTATCGGGACGAACTGTGACAATTACTATTAAATCACCGGATGGGCCGCCATTTGTGCCTGCATCACCCATGCCTGAAATTCTTAGGCTTTGGTCATCATCAATACCTGCAGGTACATTAATTTCAACCGATTTTTTATTCGCAACTTTACCACTGCCGTGACATTTATTGCATGGCGATTTTATAATTTTGCCTTTGCCGCCACAGCGTTGACAAGGTTGTGTGGATTGCATAACACCAAAAGGTGTGCGCTGTTGCACTGTGACATTACCTGTGCCACGACAATCAGAGCAAGTTTCAGGGCTTGTGCCTTTTGCTGAGCCCGAACCGCTACAAACGTCGCATGTGTCTTGCCTTGTGACATTTACAGTTTTTTTACAGCCGTGTGCGGCTTCCATAAAGCTTAAAACTAGGCTTATGCGTACATCAGCACCTTTTCTGGGTGCATTAGGGTTGGCTGTTCTGCGAGAACCGCCAAAGCCACCAAAGCCGCCACCGAACAAATCGCCGAATAAATCGCCTAAATCTACGCCGCCAAAACCGCCACCGTAAGAACCGCCGCCTGCACCATAATTTGGATCTACACCCGCATGGCCGAATTGGTCGTATCTCGATCGTTTTTGACTATCGCTTAATATTTCATATGCCTCGCTAACCTCTTTAAAAGATTCCTCGGCTTTTTTATCGCCCGGGTTTAAATCTGGGTGATATTTTTTTGCAAGTTTACGGTATGCTTTTTTTATTTCATCATCGCTTGCGGATTTTGCAATGCCAAGCGATTCATAATAATCTCTTTTTTCAGCCATTTTTTCACCACTTAATTTATTTGTTGCGCAAAATTATGTAATGCGCATAGTAAATTTTTGCAAACTATTAAGTTAAACAAAATTCTTTTCAGCAAAGCGCCCAGCACTTTTAAAAGTGCCGGGGCCTAGCCGATATATCGTTATTTTATACTTCTTTGAAATCTGCGTCAACAACATTGTCGTCTGCCGGAGGTGCTTGTTCAGCGCCTTGTGCAGCATCAGTTTGTTGGTACATTTTTTCACTTACAGCATAAAATGCTTTTTGCAATTCATCTTGTTTTGCTTTAATGGCTTCATTATCTGTGCCTTTTAATGCCTCTTTCAATGCATCAATTTTCGCTGTGATATCAGTTTTTTCTTCTTCGCTGATTTTATCACCTAAATCTGTCATGGCTTTTTCTGTTTGGAAAACCATTTGGTCAGCGCCATTGCGTAAATCAACCTCTTCACGGCGAATTTTGTCTTCGCTTGCATATTGCTCTGCATCTTTAACAGCTTTTTCAACATCGTCTTTGCTCATATTTGTTGAAGATGTGATAGTAATTGTTTGCTCTTTGCCTGTGCCTTTATCTTTTGCGCTAACGTTAACAATGCCGTTTGCGTCAATGTCAAAAGTAACTTCGATTTGTGGAACACCACGAGGTGCAGGTGCAATGCCGTCTAGGTGGAAAACACCTAGTGATTTATTGTCTCTTGCAAATTCACGCTCGCCTTGAAGAACATTAACCTCAACAGAAGGTTGATTGTCAGCAGCAGTTGAGAAAACTTGGCTTTTCTTTGTTGGAATAGTTGTGTTTCTCTCAATAATTTTTGTGCTTATTCCGCCCATTGTTTCAATGCCAAGGCTTAGAGGTGTAACGTCTAAAAGCAATACGCCTTTTACGTCTCCGCCTAAAACGCCGCCTTGAATGCCGGCGCCAACAGCAACACATTCATCAGGGTTGATGCCTTTGCTAGGCTCTGTTTTCATGAAATCTTTAACTGCTTCTTGAACAGCAGGAATACGGCTTGAACCACCAACTAATAATACTTTTTGAAGTTCGCCAGGTTGTAAACCTGCATCTTTAAGTGCTTGACGTGTTGGCGCCATTGTGCGCTCTACAAGTGTAGCTGTAAGCTCGTTAAATTTAGCACGAGTTAAATTCATATCAAGATGTTTTGGGCCGCTTGCGTCTGCTGTGATAAATGGCAGATTAATTGCTGTGCTTGCAACACCGCTAAGCTCAATTTTAGCTTTTTCAGCAGCTTCTTTTAAACGTTGTGCAGCCATTTTGTCCGCTTTTAAGTCAACGCCGTTTTCCTTTTTAAATTCGCTTGCCATCCAGTCAATAACAGCATCGTCAAAGTCGTCGCCGCCAAGGTGTGTATCGCCTGCAGTAGCTAAAACTTCAGTAACACCGTCGCCCATTTCAATAATTGAAACGTCGAATGTACCGCCGCCAAGGTCATAAACCATAATTTTTTG
>CAYJGV010000091.1:0-8274 GCA_964369715.1 uncultured Bacteroides sp.
TACCCTTTATGTGATACTTTACCACACTTGTGATAAAAGTCAGGGAATCAAGCAGTTAAAGATTACATTTTCTACAAAAACCATCTTAGGGCTTTGCCCTAAGAACCTAAAATTCTTTGATAAAAATTTAGTAAAACTTTTAATATTTGTCATAATGACGAAACGCTATACCTTTTTTGACACGCTGATAATTACAATATAATTATAATTATCAAATATATAAATTAAAATTGATATGAAAACATCAACTGTCATTTGTTGAAAAAAAACCCATAATGTGTTAAAATTTACAAAGGTTAAGTAATTAGCTAAAATAATTATTTGTTAAAGCGGTTTTAGTATTACCTAAATTAATAAGTATAAAACATATAAAATATTTAAACTTGAAGGTGATGATAAATGTATAATAATCAAAAAAGCATACGTTTAAAAGATGTTGCAAAACATGCAGGTGTTGGGGTAGGCACTGCATCACGTGTGCTTAACAACGAATCTTCTGTCAGCGATGAATTAAGGCAAAAAGTTTTAAAATCAATGCATGAGTTAGGTTATCATCCTAATGCGGTAGCGCGCAGCTTGAAAAGCAGACAAACAAAAACAATAGGTATAATCTTACCCGATATTTCTAATGAATATTACAGTGAAATTGTAAGGGGTGCCGAAGACGTTGCTCACAATGAAAATTATTCCATTATACTTTGTAATTCTGATAATAACAGTAAAAAGGAACGTAAAATTTTAAATGAGCTTGAAGGAAAACAAATTGATGGCTATATTATAATGTCACACAATATATCTCAGCGTACTTTAGATTTTATTAAAAAAATGAAAAAGCCTACTGTATCTATATCTACTTATATGCCATATAAAGAAGTTGCTACTATAAATATTGATAATGTAAAAGCAGCTAAAATGGCAGTAGAGTATCTTATAAAAAAAGGCCACACAAAAATCGCACTTATCACAGGCCCTCAAGAAGATAGAGATAGTAGCCTGTGTCGCTTCAGTGGTTATAAAAGTGCATTAGAAGAAAACGCAATTGCAATTAATGATAATATTATAGTTAATGCTTATGGTTATAATTATGACGAGGGCTTTAGATGTGGTATAGAACTACTTAACAAAAAAGAGCCTTTTACCGCTGTTTTTGCTTCATCAGATCATTTGGCAATTGGCGCTATGAAAGCTTTTTGGCAAGAAGACATAAAAATACCTGAAGATATTTCTATTATTGGTTTTGATAATCTTAAAGTTGGAGAGTATACATATCCCCCACTTACATCAATTGCACAGCCACGTTACAATATGGGCAAAACAGCAATAGAGCAATTGTGTGTGTTAATTAATAGCAAACAAAACCTTGGCGAAAATATTGTTTTGTCGCATAGCCTAATTGAACGCAGTACGGTAAAAAAAATAAAATAATCTTTATATAGCAAATGAGCATGTTTACAAAGCTAAAATAAATTATGCGTTTTACACTATAATCTTTTTACAAAGCTATTGATTTATAGTTATTTTGCATATTGATTCTAACATTGCTTTTTGCTATACTTTTAGCATAACGATGAATCGGTTCCAGCAACATGTATTTCTTTTCTCTATAAATCACATGTAAAATATTACGTGATAACGTAAAACTGTTTTGATATTTAATTAAGCAGCAATACCATTAGGGCGAAGAAATTATTTTTTTTAGAAATTTGGAATCGATTCATCGATAAATGAATTAGAATTGAGTGAATGAGAATGGGTTATGTAAAGCCGGTTGAATGGGATAATTTAGAAGCTATTGAATTTAGTGCACAAAATTATACCGCCTTAGTGGTACCAAAGCTTGGTGCAAATGTCATTAAACTTATATGGCAAGGTGAAAATGGCGAAATATGCGATATTATACGAACCCCAAAAGATGAGAAAACACTTGTTAATGACCCATACGCATATGGAGTGCCTGTGCTATTGCCTGCAAACCGTGTTAAAGATGGCTATTATGAGTATGATGGCATAAAGTATGAGTTTGTACAAAACTACCCTAATCAAGTTCACATACACGGTGTTTTGCACACATATAATTGGAGCGTTGAAAAAACTTATAGTGGCGAAGATTATGCTGTGGTAGTTTTAAAAGCCGACACTCAAGACGAAGTTTTAAGAAAAAGCATACCTATAGATTTATGTTTTAAATTAGAATGCAGAGTTGATAAAGATGGCCTAAGGCAAAGATTTAGTGTACATAACAAAAGTGAAAAGACATTCCCCTTCGGGCTTGCTTACCACACAGCATTAAATGTTAATTTTTGCAACAGTCAGAACACTGACGATGTAAAATTACATGTGCCAATAAGTGCAAAATGTGTAGATGACCCAATTGATCGCCTACCTAACGGAGAAATAGAAACACTAAGCGAAATAGAAAAATTCATTGCTGACGAGAATGGTGCAAATCCACTTGAAACATGTATAGATTCACTTTACACAGGCACAAATGGCAAACGAGTTGCAATTTTACGAGACGCAAATGCCGGTTACGAAATGCATTATAGTGCAAGTGAAATTTTTAAATATTGGATTATTTGGAATGAGACCACAAAAGAAGGCTTTGTGGCAGTTGAACCTCAAACATGGTGTTCTAACGCGATGGCACTTGAAAACCCACACGAGCATGGGGCTTTTTATTTAAAACCAAATGATGATTTTTATGCAGATACGCAATTTGCAATTAAGAAAATTAATTGCAAAAATGCTTTAAAGTAAAGGAGTGTTATTTTTGAATAAAACACTTTTAAAAATGGAAAACATTTACAAATCATTCTCTAAAGTTAAAGTGCTTAAAGGCGTAAATTTCACATTACAAGAAGGAAAAGTTATGGCTCTTGTAGGTGAAAATGGCGCAGGAAAATCAACTTTAATGCGCATACTTACAGGCATTTATAATTTTGATGACGGACAAATTATATATAAAGGCGAAAACATTAAATTTGCAAATGCAATGCAAGCAAAAATGGCCGGTATTGCTATAATTCATCAAGAGCTAAACTTGTTTCAAAACTTATCTGCAGCTGAAAATATTTTTATAGGTGATAAAAGCATATTAAAAAACAATTTGGTTGATTGGAAGCAGATGGAAAAAAGAGCACAAGAAATTGTGGATTCTATAGGCGGAAAATTTTTAGTTACCACGCTGGTTAAAAACTTAACTGTTCAAAACCAACAAATTGTAGAAATTGCAAAATCACTGGCCGCAAATGCACAAATTATTATTATGGATGAGCCCACAAGTGCATTGCCTGAGCATGAAGTGCAAAATTTGTTTAGCACAATAAAAGGCTTGAAAGCACGTAATGTTGCAATAGTTTATGTCTCGCACAGGCTTAATGAAATTTTTGAAATTTGTGACGAAATCACAGTATTAAGAGATGGTGTAACTGCCTATGTAGATGAGCTTAAAAACATGACACCAACACAAGTTGTAGAGCAAATGATAGGCAAAGAAGTTGAAGAGCTTTATCCAAAGCTTGATGTTGAGCCAAAAGATGTCGTTTTTGAAGTGCAAAATTTATGTGATAATGATACCATGAAAGATGTATCATTCAGCGTTAGACAAGGCGAAATATTAGGCTTGTACGGCCTTATTGGTTCGGGTGCAACTGAATGCCCCAATGCTATATTTGGCCTTGAAAAATACAGCGGCAAAATTAAAATTAACGGAGAGGAAATTAAAGTAAAATCTCCTCAAGATGCCATAAAACATAAAATTGCTTATGTACCGCCGGATAGAAGGCGCCAAGGGGTTATATATAGACTTACATTAAAGTTTAATATGTCGCTTGCTATAATTGAAAAACTATGTAAAAAGGGTTTTGTTAGCACTAAACAAGAAAAACAGCTTACAAGTGAATATATTAAGCTTCTCAATATTAAATGTTATGATGAAACACAAATAATTAACGAACTTAGCGGTGGCAACCAGCAAAAAGTTGTAATTGCAAAATGGCTTGCTTTAAAACCGAAATTGCTGATTTTAAACGACCCCACTCGAGGCGTTGATGTTGGAGCAAAAGCCGAAATTTACGCACTTATAAGCCGCCTTGCAAAAGATGGTATGGCAATTATTTTAACATCGTGCGAGATGGGCGAAATTTTGGGAATGTCCGATAGGATTTTGGTGCTGAATGAAGGCTGTGTAAAAAAGGAATTTATGAGAAATGAAGCAAACCAAAAATTTCTTTTAAAAGCCGCGGCAGTACAAGGTGAAGAAAACGGAGGGCAAGCAATATGAATATAAATAAAAGTTCCTCTATTTTTAAAATAAAAGAATTGCCGATTATACTTTTCACAGCAATTGTATTTCTGGTTTTTAGTGTAGCTTCTGAAAACTTTGCTAATTTTACAAATGTTACAGTTATAATTCAGCAAATATCCATTAATGGTATTGTTGCTCTTGGCGTAACTATGGTTATTATGATAGGCGGTATGGATTTATCTGTAGGCAGCTTACTTGCGCTTTGCGGTTCGGTTGCGGCAATGTTGGACAATGCAGGTATTCCCGTTTTCATAAATGTATTTTTAACATTATTGTTTGGTACATTATGCGGCTTTATAAATGGTTTTTTAATTACAAAACTAAATATACCCGACATAATAGTTACGCTGGCTAATATGAATATATTTAGAGGTGTAGCGGTTATTATAACTCAATCTCAATGGCTAACAGATTTTTCACCGGGATTTTTAGCCTTAGGTTCATCAAAAGGTGGCTTGATGGCTGTTCAAGTTTTAGTTTACGCGTTTGTTGCAATATTTATGGCGTTTTCACTTAAATATTTGCCACAAGGTCGGCTTTTATACGCATACGGTGGCAACAGAGAAGCAGCCGACATTATGGGCCTTAACACAAATAGAATTAAAATTTCGGTATACTCTATAAATGGCTTTTTAATGGCTATTGCAGGAATTTTATTTGCATCAACTTTTGCAAGTATACAAGCTGCTACAGCTGCAACAACAGTTCAATTCCAAACAATGGGCGCAGCATTAATTGGCGGTGCAAATATATTCGGTGGTGCAGGCTCTGTTGTTGGTACGGTTTTTGGTTCGTTCTTAATGGGTATTTTAAGAAACGGCCTTGTACAAATAAGAGCAAGCGAATACTGGCTAGACTTCATTACAGGCGCAATAATTCTTCTTGCACTCTGCGCTAATTTAATTAAGTTTAAAAAAGCTAAAAGCAAAGGAGGGGCAAAATAATGCAAGAAAAAACACTTACTAATCGAAGAAGTATCTCTCCGGATGTTATGCGATATATCTTTTTAGTGCTTGTAATTTTAGTACAGTTTATTATTTTCAGCTTCACTGCTCCCTACTTTTTAACTGCATCAAATTTAATAAACATTTTACGACAAGTTTCTGAAATAGGTATGATAGCCATACCAATTACACTGCTTTTAATTTCCGGTAATATGGATTTATCCGTAGGCTCTATTATAGGTGTTAGTGCTGTTTGTGCAGGATCGTTTTTAAAAATGGGACAAAGCGTTTTTTTAAGTATAATAATTGCACTTATAATAGGCCTTGGTGTTGGCCTTATAAATGGCTTAATCGTAGCAAAGCTTAAAATACAAGCTATTGTTGTTACTATAGGCACACAAGTTTTGTTTAGAGGCCTTTGTTATATCATTACAGGTGGCATGGCGGTAAGTGGTTACCCTCAATCGTTTTTTGACATATTCGGTGCTGATATCATTGGAATACCGGTAAGCGTTATATGTATGATTTTATTTTACATTATTGCTTATTTAATGCTTGAAAAAACATATTTGGGAAGATATATAAAAGCGACCGGTAATAATGAAACAACAGCACGTTTTAGCGGAATCAACACAGTTAAAGTAAAAATATTACTATTTTGTACTTGTGGTGTTGTAACAGCAATGGCAACAATCTTTTTGCTTACTCGCCTTTCAAGTGCCGAGGCAACTTTAGGTGCAGGTTATGAACTTGATATCATTACAGCAGCTTTAATTGGTGGCATTGATATAAACGGCGGCAAAGGTAAATTACAAGGCACTTTCTTAGGTATATTAATCATAGGCATATTACGAAATGGCCTTAATTTAATGGGAATGAGCGTAATATATCAATCTATAATTCTTGGTGTTTTATTACTTGTAAGCGTTGCAAAATTAAAGAAAAAAGTTTAAATGCAATTTTGTTCGAAAATAAACATTTTGCAAATGCAAATTGTTTGTTAATAATAATTAATAATTATAAGGAGAAAATAATATGAAAAAGTTTGCAATAATAGTTTTATCATTAATAATGGCATTATCGTTTGTAGCTTGCACAGAACCCGCACAAGAGGAAACCACAACAGAAGAGACAACAACAACTGAGAGCGAAACATCTACTGAAAGCACCGGCGAAGAAATGAAAACCTTTTTTGTAAGCCCTAAAATGGTTGGCGCAGCTTACTGGGAAGCAGCTAAAGAAGGCGCACTGCAAGCAGGCGAAGATGTAGGCGCAGAAGTTATTTGGAATGGCACAAGTGAAGTTGACGTTGCAAAACAAATTAACTTAATCACAGATATGCTTACACGTCAAGTTGATGGCATGGCAGTTGCACCTAACGATGCAACAAGCGTAACAAATGTATTTTCACAAGCGGCAGAAGCTAATATACCTGTTGTTACTTTTGACTCTGATTCAGAAAATGCAGAACGTGCATATTGCATTTTACCTGATACAGACGAAGCTATAGGCGAAGCATTCTTAGCAGCATTAATTAACCAAATGCCAGAACCAAAAGGCAAAGTTGCTGTTATGATAGCATCACCAAGTGCAGCAAACATAGTTGCATGGAGAGACGCAGCACTTGCTAAAATAGAAAGCGATTATCCTGATATAGAAGTTGTTGGCGTTTATGCAAGTAACGACGATTTGCAAAAAGCTTATGAAAACGCAAAAAGCTTTATCCAAGCAACACCAGACCTTGCAGGCATACTATGCTTAGCAGGTGCAGAAACACCGGCAGCATGCAAAGCAGTAAATGAAGCAGTTGAAGCAGGACAACTTGAAGAAGGCCAAGTAAAAGTTGGCGGCATGGGTATACCTAGCCTTGTAGAAGAATATATTATGGACGGCACAATGAGCGAAAGCGTTATGTGGAACCCATTAAACTTAGGTTATGTTTCTGTTTGGGTTTTAGACCAACTTTCAATGGGCAATGAAATTACAGATGGCATGGAAGTTCCCGGTGTTGGAACACTTAAAGTTGAAGAAGACCGTGTTTATATCGGTACATTCACTTTCGACGCAGAAACTATAGGAAATTATAATTTCTAAAATATATTATAAATGTAAATATATCGATTTTGTTTAAGTTATAATCGATGAATAGATAAAAGCATCCTAATAAATATAATTTTAGGATGCTTTTATTAAACAGATGAATTTATCAATTCAATGAAAAGAGGATATAATGGATATAATGCAAAAATTTAGAATGGACGATAAAAAAGGATTTATAACAGGTGCGGCACAAGGCATAGGCAAAGCAATTGCAACAGCTTTTGTGCAAGCAGGTGCAGAGTTCACCATTGTAGATTTAAATGGAGAAAAAGCACAGCAAGTTGCGAGTGAACTGTCTAAAGAATACAATAAAAACATAACTGCTTTTAAATGTGATACATCTAATCCGGAAGAAGTATCAAAAATGACAGATTTTGTTGTAGAAAATTACGGGACAATTGATTTTGCAATTAATAATGTTGGCATTGTTAATTTTTACCCCATAGAAAGCGTAAAGCCTGAGGATTGGAAAAAAATTATTGATGTAAATTTATTTGGTACATTTTTATGTGCACAAGCTGCTGCAAAAGTTATGATAGCCCAAAACAAACCGGGAACAATAACTAATATGGCATCAATGTCTGCACGCATAATCAACACACCGCAGACAACTTCCAGTTATTGCACAAGCAAAGCGGCAGTTGTACACTTAACGCGCTCGCTTGCGGTGGAACTTGCAAAATACAATATTAGGGCAAATTGTGTTAGTCCCGGTTATGTCGCCACTGAAGTTGTTACAGATTTTAATGATCAACTTCAAGGTTGGATTGACAGAACCCCTCAAAAACGCATGGGAACCCCTGAGGATATTGCAGGAGCGTATTTATACTTAGCAAGTGATGCATCGGGCTATGCCACAGGCACAGAGCTTTTAATAGATGGTGGATATACAGCGATATAATATACTCTCGGCTGAAGTGCATT
>CAYJGV010000092.1:0-8118 GCA_964369715.1 uncultured Bacteroides sp.
AACATTGCCGTAATAATCCCCAGGCATGTAATGGTTGACGATATATTTGCATCGGTCAGCTATTTGATGGGCTTGAGATACGATGTGGGATATGTTGACGATATCGACCATTTGGGCAACAGAAGGTTGCGTTCGGTGGGCGAGTTGTTGCAAAACCAAATAAGAGTGGGACTTTCGAGACTCGAAAGAGTTGTTCGGGAGCGTATGTCAATTCAAGATATGGATTTGGCAACGCCTTCAAACTTAATTAACATTAGACCGGTTACGGCATCCGTTAAAGAGTTTTTCGGTTCGTCGCAGCTTTCGCAGTTTATGGATCAGACAAACCCCTTGGCGGAACTTACGCACAAGCGTCGTCTTTCGGCGTTGGGACCCGGCGGTCTTAACAGGGACAGAGCGAGCTTTGAAGTGCGCGATGTGCATCACTCCCATTACGGACGTATGTGCCCCATAGAAACGCCTGAAGGACCCAACATCGGTCTTATCGGTTCGCTGTCCACGTATGCGAGAATAAACAAATACGGATTTATCGAATCTCCCTACAGAGTCATCCACCCCGAAACCGGCGTTGTTTCCGAGGACATTCAATATATGACCGCAAACGAGGAAGATAAATACATTGTTGCGCAGGCAAACGAACCTATCGGCGAAGACGGCAGATTGCTTCACAACCGTGTTATGTGCAGAATAAAAGAAGAAATTCTCGAAATACAAAGAGACGAAGTGCAAATGATGGACGTTTCCCCCAAACAGCTTGTTTCGGTGGCGACGGCGATGATACCCTTCCTTGAAAACGATGACGCCAACCGTGCGCTTATGGGTTCGAACATGCAACGTCAAGCAGTTCCACTTCTTGTTACAGAGCAACCAATTGTTGCAACAGGTATGGAATACAAAGCAGCATGCGACTCAGGCGTTTGCGTTTTAGCTAATAATGACGGCATTGTAGAGCACGTTGAGGCAAGCAAAATTATTGTTCGCACTCAAGGCGGCTTAACAGATGAATACGAGTTAATTAAATTCATGCGCTCTAACCAGGGCACGTGTATTAATCAGCGCCCAATTGTAAGCAAAGGCGAAGAAATTACAAAAGGCCAAGTTATTGCTGATGGCCCTGCAACACAAAACGGCGAAATAAGCCTTGGCAAAAACGCTTTAATCGGCTTTATGACATGGGAAGGCTATAACTACGAAGATGCTGTTCTTATTAACGAACGCATTGTTCGTGAAGATGTTTACACTTCTATTCATATCGAAGAATATGAAATTGAAAGCCGTGTAACAAAACTCGGACCTGAAGAAATTACACGTGATATTCCAAACGTTGGCGATGATGCGCTTAAAGATTTGGACGACCGTGGTATTATTCGCATTGGTGCCGAAGTTGGTGCAGGCGACATTTTAGTAGGTAAAGTTACACCTAAAGGCGAGACAGAATTAACAGCAGAAGAACGCTTGCTTCGTGCAATTTTCGGTGAAAAAGCACGTGAAGTTCGCGATACTTCTCTTCGTGTACCACATGGCGAAAGCGGCATTATAGTTGACGTTAAAGTGTTTACACCTGACAATTGCGATGAATTACAACCTGGTGTTCGTCAAGTTGTTCGTTGCTATATAGCGCAAAAACGTAAAATCAGCGTTGGCGATAAAATGGCCGGACGTCATGGTAATAAAGGTGTTGTATCACGCATTTTACCACAAGAGGATATGCCTTTCTTAGAAGACGGCACACCGCTTGATATCGTTTTGAACCCACTGGGCGTTCCCTCACGTATGAATATCGGACAAGTGCTTGAAGTTCATCTTGCTTTTGCAGCGAAGGCTTTGGGCTGGAAAATAGCAACACCTGTTTTCGATGGCTGCCACGAGAGCGATATTCGCGAGATGTTTAAATCTTGCGGTAAACGTGAAGACGGCAAGAGCATTGTTTATGACGGACGTACAGGCGAGCAATTCGATAACCCTGTTACAGTTGGTTATATGTATTATTTAAAACTTCACCACTTGGTTGATGATAAAATTCACGCACGTAGCACAGGCCCATACAGCCTTGTTACACAACAACCTCTTGGCGGTAAAGCTCAATTTGGCGGCCAACGTTTCGGCGAAATGGAAGTTTGGGCGCTTGAGGCTTACGGTGCTGCATACACCTTGCAAGAAATCCTTACAGTTAAATCTGATGACGTTGTTGGACGTGTTAAAACATACGAGGCAATCGTTAAAGGTCAAGATGTACCAAAACCGGGTATTCCGGAGGCATTCCGTGTTCTAATGAAAGAATTGCAATCGCTTGGCCTTGCTGTTTTTGCACAAGATGAAGACGGCAATGAAATTGACATTAAACAAAACTATGATGAAGATGATATCGGCTTTGATATGTCTGACATGCCTGTTGGGCAAGATGTCATGGTTGAAAGCGAATTGCAAGACGAATACAGCATAAACGATGTTGAAGACGAAAACGCAGAGATTGTTTTAGAAGAACTGGACGACGAAGATGTATTCAGCATGGATGACGATGAGGACGATTTATTTGCGGCCTTATCAACAGACGGTGACTTATAAATAATATAAGAAAGAAAGGGTTCATTTAATGGAATTTAACGCTTTTGATTCAATAAAAATAGGGCTTGCTTCACCGGAACACATTCATGCGTGGAGCTTTGGCGAAGTTAAAAAGCCTGAAACAATAAATTACCGCACATTAAAGCCTGAGAGAGACGGGCTTTTCTGTGAGAAGATTTTCGGACCTACTAAGGACTGGGAGTGCCATTGCGGTAAATATAAACGCATTCGCTATAAAGGCAAAGTTTGCGACAGATGCGGTGTTGAAGTAACACGCTCTAAAGTGCGCCGCGAGCGCATGGGACACATAGAGCTTGCCGCTCCTGTGTCACATATATGGTATTTTAAAGGCATACCTTCACGTATTGGCTTAATTTTAGATATAAGCCCACGCCTTTTAGAAAAAGTTCTTTATTTTGCAGCATATATTGTTACAGATCCGGGATTTACTCCGCTTGATGAAAAACAATTGCTTAGCGAAAAAGAATATAGCGATATGCGTGAGCATTATGAAGACGAGTTCAAAGCATCAATGGGTGCAGAGGCTGTACAAGAGCTTTTGGCTAAAATTGATGTTGATAAACTTAGCGAACAATTGCATAAAGAGCTTGAAGATGCAGGCGGCCAAAAACGTGTGCGTTTGTTAAAGCGTTTGGAAGTTGTCGATGCATTTAGGCTTAGCGGCAACCGTCCGGAGTGGATGATTTTAAACAGTATTCCTGTTATCCCACCTGATATTCGCCCAATGGTGCAACTTGATGGTGGTAGGTTTGCTACTTCCGATTTGAATGACTTATATCGTCGTGTTATCAACCGCAACAACCGTCTAAAACGTTTGTTAGAGCTTGGTGCACCTGATATTATCGTTCGTAACGAAAAACGTATGTTGCAAGAGGCTGTCGATGCTTTAATCGATAACGGCCGCCGTGGTCGTCCTGTTTCAGGGCCAAATAATCGTCCGCTAAAAAGCCTTTCAGATATGCTAAAAGGTAAACAAGGACGTTTCCGTCAAAACTTGCTTGGCAAACGTGTTGACTATTCAGGACGTAGCGTTATCGTTGTTGGTCCAGAGCTAAAAATGTACCAATGCGGCTTGCCAAAAGAAATGGCACTTGAGCTATTTAAACCGTTTGTTATGAAAGACCTTGTAGAAAAAGGCATAGCAAATAATATTAAATCTGCACGTAAAATGGTAGAGCGTACACGCACTGAAGTGTGGGATTCACTTGAAACAGTTATCAAAGGACATCCTGTTCTTTTAAACCGTGCGCCAACACTTCACCGTTTGGGTATTCAAGCTTTCGAGCCAACTTTGGTTGAAGGCCGTGCGATTAAACTTCATCCTTTAGTTTGTACAGCTTATAATGCTGACTTTGACGGCGACCAAATGGCTGTTCACGTACCTCTTTCACAAGAGGCACAACACGAGGCACGCACTTTAATGCTTGCAAGTGGCAACCTCTTGAAATTATCTGACGGTAAACCTGTTACAGTTCCATCACAGGATATGGTTTTGGGTAGTTACTACCTAACTTTAGTCAGAGAAGGCGAGATTGGCGAGGGCAAATCATTCCGTGATGAAAACGAAGCTATTATGGCTTACCAAAACGGTGTGGTTTCACTTCACGCTAAAATAAATGTGCGCAGAACAAAAGTTATCGACGATGTAACTTATACAGGCATTATCGAAACAACTGTTGGACGCATTATATTTAATGACCCAATACCGCAAGATTTAGGATTTATTGACCGCAGTATCCCAGAAAACAAATTGCAATTTGAGGTTGATTTCCTTGTTACAATTAAAATGCTTGGGCAAGTTATTAACCGTTGCATACAAGTTCACGGAACACAAACAACAGCCCAAATGCTTGATAGAGTTAAAGCACAAGGTTATAAATATTCAACATTAAGCGCAATTACTGTTGCTGTTAGTGACGCGGTTATACCTCCACAGAAAAAAGAACTTTTAGAAAGCGCAGAAGACCAAATTTTAAAAGTGACAAAACAATATAATAAAGGTTTGATTTCAAACGAAGAACGCTATGAAAGCGTTATCAAAATTTGGAATAAAACAACAGAGGACGTTGCCGCAGCACTTAGCGCTCACCTTGAAGCGGATAACCCAATCTTTATGATGGCAAACTCCGGTGCTCGTGGTTCCATGGCTCAAATTAGGCAGCTTGCAGGTATGCGTGGTCTTATCGCAAATACTTCCGGTAGAACAATCGAAATTCCTATTCGTGCTAACTATCGTGAAGGCCTAAACATTCTTGAATATTTTATTGCTGGTAAAGGTGCACGTAAAGGCCTTGCTGATACAGCGCTTAGAACAGCTGACTCGGGTTATTTGACACGTAGGCTTGTAGACGTTTCGCAAGATGTTATCATTCGTGAAGATGATTGCGGTGCAGAACAAGGTATTATCGTAACAGATATCCGCGAGGGTAATGAGATAATTGAGAAACTTGTAGAACGCCTTGAAGGTCGTTTTGCGGTTAGCGATATTATACACCCTGAAACAGGAAAAGTTCTTGTAAGCAAAGACAAAATGATGACATCAATTGATGCACAAGCAGTGGTTGATGCAGGTGTTAAATCTGTTGAAATTCGAAGCGTGCTTTGTTGCGATGCAAAACACGGTGCTTGTAGCAAATGCTATGGTGCTAACCTTGCAAACGGCCGTTTGGTTGGCATGGGCGAGGCTGTTGGTATTATTGCGGCGCAATCTATCGGCGAGCCGGGCACACAGCTAACAATGCGTACTTTCCATACAGGTGGTATAGCATCGGCTGAGGATATCACACAAGGTTTGCCTCGTGTTGAAGAATTGTTCGAGGCACGTAGACCAAAGAATATTGCTATCATGACAGAAATTGCAGGGCAAGTTAAAATTGACGACAGCAAAAAGAACCGCCATGTGGTTGTTTTGGGTGTTGATGAAAACGGCGCACCTTGCGAAAAAAGCTATTTGATACCTTTTGGCCAACGCATTCGTGTTGAAGACGGTGCAAGGCTTGAACAAGGCGATATCTTAACAGAAGGCTTTGCGTTCCCACAAGATATCTTGGCAATTAAAGGACCTATAGCGGTACAAAATTATCTAATAAGCGAAGTTCAAAAAGTTTATCGTCTACAAGGTGTTGACATTTGTGATAAACATATTGAGGTTATCGTTCTACAAATGATGCGTAAACTTAAAATAGAAAGTGCCGGTAGCACATCAATTATACCGGGCAGCTCTATGGATAAATTTGAGTTTAAAGCAATTTGTGCAACAGCTAAAGAAGAGCAAGGCGAAAACTATGTAGCACCTACAGCAAGTGTAATTTTGATGGGTATTACAAAGGCATCTTTGGCTACAGATTCATTCCTATCTGCGGCATCGTTCCAAGAGACAACAAGAGTGTTGACAGATGCGGCTATCAAAGGAAAAACCGATCCTCTAATGGGCTTGAAAGAGAATGTTATCATAGGTAAATTAATTCCGGCAGGCACAGGCGTTCCTAAGGATGAACCTGAATTATATTTTGACGATAGCCAAGAGGAAGAGCTTTTTGATAATGCACAAAACGATTTAATCGAGCTTGATTAATTGCAATACACACGCAAAAATTAACATATATCAATATTTAAGGAGTTATAGATGTTGTTAACTTTGACAATATGCCTTTTTGCCGGCTTTGCCGTGGGTGGTTTTTTGAACATTCTCATGCATGGTAGAATAGCAATCCAATATACCATATTGTGGGCTGTTTTAGGCTCGCTTATAGGTGGGTTAACAATTTATAGCTTATCACCACAGGTTTATGCGTGGGCATTAGAATTAGCACTTTCAATTTTTGGGGCAATAGTGCTTTCATTAACTGCTAATTTGCTGCCAAAAGAATAAACACATATAAAAAGCACCAACCGTTAAGGTTGGTGCTTTTTTAGTTTGCTAAATATTAATCATCAAAAGCTTTACTAAATTTTTTTCAAAAAATTTCAGGTTCTTAGGGCTAAGGTGTTTTCTGTAGAAAACGCAATCCCTTACCACTGTTTAGTCATTGTGTTTTATTAACCGCAGCAACCGCCTTTTGCGTTATCTCTTGATGTGCTGTTTTGTGATGGATCTTTCATGCAAAGGTGAACAGCAGTTGTTTTAAATGTTAGTGGCAATGCCAAAATATTTGGGTTTTCGCCAACATATTTTCTTTTTGCATCTTTCAATGCTTCTTCAAATGTTGCTCTTGTTTTTAAGCCCATGCCTCTTGCAACGCCGGGTTCACGTGCGCCAACAATGTAAATTGCGCTTGTGTGCTCTTCGGCTAAGTGTCCGCAGCTCATCATGCTAAAGCCGTGGAATGGGTGGAATGCATTGCAATATCTATATTGTCTGATATATTCTGCATTTGTTGCAAAATATTCGCCATAACGATTTAAATCTGGCAATACATTCATATAATCTGTTTGGAACATATCATATAATTCTTTTGCATAAGGCCAGCGCTCGTCGTGGAACCAGCCGTCGCAAGAAGAAGAAATGATAAATACGCAATTATCGTTTAAAATTCTTTTGTGTCTGATAACTTGCGCTGAAATTGCTTGCATCATTTGAATTGGGTTTGTGCCCATGCCTGCACCATAGTGGAAATCTTGAGGCATACCAAATACAACAACGTCATATTTTTTCTCTGCCCAATGTATGTAAGTGCGTTTGTCTGCGCATTCCCATGCAACAGGTTGCATTTCTTTTGCCCAGCCGCTGTGCACTTCAATTTGGCGAGATTTTGTATCTAAAACAGCATCACAGCAGAAGAATTTTTTGCCCATTTTTTCTTCCATGTACATGCCTTGAACATTAAATTTGCTTCTCATTTCGCTGTTAACTGAAACAGGAACGAAATCTTCTTTATGCATAACTTGTGGCACATGGTGTGCACTTATGCTTTTCCAGTGTGTGATGCCAGTTGAGCAATGTTTGTATCCGCCTGAATATCCGCCGTATGGGTTGCCGTTAGTGTGGCCGATTAAAATAGCGATATCTGCGTCATATACTCTTTTGTTCATAAGAACATGGTCGCCGTTAGGTGCAATGCCAAGGTCAACTAAATCGTCATAGTTTTCACTGTCGTGGCTGTCAACTTGAGCTGATGGATAAAAATCATTGAACAATTTTTCGCCCAATATAGCCCTAACTTCAGGAATAGTTGCCCTTGAGTGCAAACCGTTAGAAATAAGCATAAGGATATTTTCTTTTTTAACGCCTTTTGCATAAAGCTCGTCTAAACAAGCTGTTATTGCAACTTTTCTGTGGCTTGTGGGCTGTACGCCACCTTTAACGATATCAGGGATAATGAAAACAACTTTGCTGTTTGCATTTGCTAAATCTTTTAATGGCTCCATACCGATTGGGTTTTGGATGCTTTTTAAAGTTTCAGCATAAAGTGTGTCCCAATCTTGTGCTATACAAGCTGGGTCTGCCACTGTTTCACCGGGGATAAAAACGTCTGTTGTGTCAGGCAGTTCTGCCGCCATCATGCCATTGCCGTATTCGAATTCTAATCTCAT
>CAYJGV010000093.1:0-8088 GCA_964369715.1 uncultured Bacteroides sp.
AACCTGCAGCATCCTGCTCCCAAAGCAGGCGCGCTACCAATTGCGCTACACCTCGAAATATTATTAAATTTTCAACTGCGTTTTAATTTATGCCAATTCAAAAATAAAAACATCAAATTTAAAACATATAATCAATCTCACAGCTTATATATTATACCACTATAAAATCGCATTGTCAACTCAAAATAAAAAGTTTTTTCAAAATTTATCAATTATTTGCTGTTTTTGTCTTGACGAATTACCTTGTTGCACTTACAATATATAATAAGATAATTATGCACTGTTTAGCTATTCGCGTTAAAATGTTTTAATAATGTATTAAATATCATTTTTTTGAAATTATTATAATTCACCGACGCACACTGGTGTGAAATTGCTGCTTTATAAAACAGTGTCAGTATAAAAAGTATAAGTCAAAACATTTACAGGTTATTAAGGTAGAATGGAGTTTATTATGAAAAACAGCGAAAAAACCATGGAGCAAATTGTATCCCTCTGCAAAAATAGAGGCTTTATTTATCCGGGTAGCGAAATTTATGGCGGGCTTGCTAATTCGTGGGATTTTGGCCCTTTAGGCGTCGAGTTTAAAAATAATGTTAAAAAAGCATGGTGGAAAAAATTCGTGCAGGAATCTCGCCACAATGTCGGGCTGGATAGCGCAATTTTAATGAACCCTCAAACATGGGTTACAAGCGGACATGTTGGCGGCTTTTCAGACCCATTGATGGATTGCCGTGAATGTAAAGCTCGTCATCGTGCAGATAAATTAATAGAGGATAACGGCGATGTTGCAGAAGGTATGTCATTTGAAGATATGTCTGCATATATTGAAAATAATAACATAGTTTGCCCTGAATGTGGCAAAGCTAATTTTACGGATATTCGTAAATTTAACCTTATGTTTAAAACTTTCATGGGCGTTACCGAAGACGCAAAAAATGAAGTTTACCTTCGCCCTGAAACAGCACAAGGCATTTTTGTAAACTATGCTAATGTACAGCGCACAACACGCAAAAAATTACCGTTTGGCGTTTGTCAAATAGGCAAATCTTTCCGCAACGAAATCACTCCGGGCAATTTTATTTTCCGCACACGTGAATTTGAACAAATGGAACTTGAGTTTTTCTGCAAACCCGGCACAGATTTAGAATGGTTCTATTATTGGAAAGATGCTTGCGCAAACTTCTTAAAAAGCCTTGGCGTTAAAGAGGAAAACATGCGCCTAAGAGACCATGGCGAAGAAGAACTTTCATTTTATTCAACCGCAACAACCGATATCGAATATTTGTTCCCGTTTGGTTGGGGCGAACTTTGGGGCATTGCCGACAGAACAAATTACGATTTGGGACGTCACCAAGACGCAAGCGGTAAAAGCCTTGAGTATTTTGACCCTGAAACAAACGAACATTACATTCCTTATGTTATCGAGCCAAGCCTTGGCGCAGACCGTGTAACTTTGGCGTTTTTATGCGAAGCATACGATGAAGAAGTTGTTGACGAAGAGAAAAACGATACACGTGTTGTTATGCGTTTACACCCTGCACTTGCTCCGTTTAAGGCTTGTGTTTTGCCGCTTAGCAAAAAATTGGGCGGAAAAGCAGAGGAAATTCGCGATGAACTTTCCAAATATTTCATGGTGGATTACGACGAGGCAGGCTCTATCGGCAAGCGTTATCGCCGTCAAGACGAAATTGGCACACCATTTTGCATCACTGTCGATTTCACAACTGTGGGCGATGACAAAACAGAGGCGGACAATTGCGTAACTGTGCGCGAAAGAGACACAATGCAACAAGTGCGTATGCCTATTTGCGAGCTTAAAAATTATATTGAAGAAAAATTATTGTTTTAGTCCATAACAGCAAAGGTTGTTTGTATGGCCTAAGCTAGATTTATGGTGCATTTATGACAAATAAAACAAAGAAAATATTACGAATCGCGATATTTAGCGTTATTGCGTTAATTTTAACAGCAATCATAGGCTGTGTTATCTATTTAGCTGTGCCATTTAAACAGGAAGATATTGTTTTCAAACTGCTTGAAAGCAGTGAGATTACCAGCGAAGAAAACAATGTGACCACAATAGACACAGGCAATGACAGCACAACCGGAATAATTTTTTATCCCGGTGCAAAAGTTGAGGCAAATGCATATCTGCCACTTTTTGAAAACGTTGCAAAACAGACAAACGCTATTTGCTATCTGGTGGATATGCCGTTTAATCTAGCATTTTTAGATGTAAATGCCGCGCAAGATATCATAGACGCAAACCCTGAAATAGAAAAATGGTATATGGCAGGACACTCTTTAGGCGGCGGCATGGCAAGCGATTTCGCCTCGGATAATGAAGAAATTATAGATGGTGTTATTGTGCTTGGCTCTTATGTTTACGGTGATTTTCCAACAGAAAACTCACTTACAGTTTACGGCACTTTCAATTCAAATATTGAAAACGGAATAGACTACACCGATAATATAGTGATTATCGAGGGTGGTAACCATGCACAATTTGGCAACTATGGCAAACAACCGGGAGACCCCGATGCAACAATAACCGCACAAGAACAGCAAGATATAACCGCCGATGCAATAAAAGAATTTTTAACAGCACAAGGCGCAATTTAAATACAGCAAGCTTTTGCTTGCAACAGCAAAACGAAGGGAAAAAACATGCTTCAAGAATACCTACAGCAAATAGAAAAAAGACGTACATTCGCAATTATTTCTCACCCTGATGCCGGCAAAACCACGCTTACCGAAAAACTGCTTTTATACGGCGGTGCAATTCAACAAGCCGGTATAGTCAAAGGCAAAAAAGGTGCAAGGGCGGCCGTATCCGATTGGATGGAAATTGAAAAACAACGTGGAATTTCCGTAACTTCATCTGTAATGCAGTTTGAATATGACGGATTTTGCATAAATATTTTGGATACTCCCGGACATCAGGATTTCTCAGAGGACACTTACCGCACTTTAATGGCGGCAGACAGCGCAGTTATGGTTATCGATGCTGCAAAAGGTGTTGAGGCACAGACGAAAAAGCTTTTTAAAGTTTGTGCAATGAGAGGGATTCCAATTTTCACCTTCGTTAATAAAATGGATAGAGATGCGCAAAACACCTTCGATTTACTTGAAGAATTAGAGCAAGTTTTGGGTATTGAAACTTATCCAATGAACTGGCCCATAGGCAGTGGTAAAGAGTTTAAAGGCGTTTACGATAGAAATAAAAAGGAAATTTTGGCGTTTTCTCATTCGGGTAAAATTGGCACACAACAGGCTGAAAAAATAAGTGCAAAATTAGGCGATGAAAACTTAGATGAACTTTTGACGCAGCCGCTGCACGAAGCACTAAGAGACGATATAGAGCTTTTGGACGGTGCATCGTATGAATTTGACAAAGAAAAAGTTGATGCCGGCAAATTGACACCTGTTTTTTTTGGCAGTGCATTGACAAATTTCGGCGTAGAGCCATTTTTGGAAGATTTTCTGCGCCTTACAATTACACCGCTTGAGCGCAATAGCGACAAAGGTGCAATAAAGCCGCTTGAATGTGAGGATTTTTCCGCATTTGTGTTTAAAATTCAAGCTAATATGAACAAAGCGCACAGAGACCGTATTGCGTTTGTGCGCATAGTAAGCGGAAAATTTGAACGCGGCATGGACGTAACCCATGTGCAAAGCGGCAAAAAATTGAAACTTACACAAAGCACCCAGCTTATGGCAGATGGCAGAGAAACCGTCGACGAGGCATATGCAGGGGATATTATAGGGCTTTTTGACGCTGGCACGTTTTCTATTGGCGACACAATCACAAGCGCACGTGCTACTTTTGCGTTTGAGGGCATACCCACTTTTGCACCGGAACATTTTGCGCGTGTTTCACAAATAGACACAATGAAGCGCAAACAATTTGTGAAAGGCATGGAGCAAATTGCCCAAGAGGGAGCAATTCAAATTTTCAAAGAGCTTGAGGGCGGCATGGAAGAAGTTATTGTTGGCGTTGTTGGCGTTTTGCAATTAGAAGTGCTTGAGTACAGGCTTAAAAACGAATATAATGTTGATATTCGCTTGCAAAATCTACCATATAGTTTTATACGATGGGTAGATAATGTAGAAAATGATACATTTAGTATTAAAAACTTAGCGCTTACAAGCGACACAAAAAAAGTTGAAGATTTTAAAGGCAGAAAATTGCTTTTATTTACAAGCGCATGGAATATTACATGGGCGGAAGATCACAACGAGGGCCTTTTGTTAAGCGAAGTAGGCAAATAAAAAAAGCTCCACTTTTTAAAAAAAGTGGAGCTTTTAATTGGAGGTGTTGACAAACAAAGACTTTGCAAAAACTAGAGCAAAATTTATGCCAGATTAAACAAAAAGCGCAAGCAATACTGTATGTATTAATGAGCATTTTTGTGACATATGGCGAAAATTTTGCCGACGCTTTTGGCGAAGGCGACTTTGGGGGCACCTCCTAATTTATGAATCTTGTTTTGTATCTGCAATTTGAATTTCACGTAGATTTACACCCTGTGGCAATTCATAAGCAAATTTAATTGTTTTGGCAATGTCTTGCGCTGTGATAGAACCAACACCGCAAGCTTCTTTCCATGTGTTATATCCTTCAATGATATCATTATTTGTTGTGTGGCTTAAAAGCTCTGTGGCTACTGCGCCGGGGCAAATGCGCATAACCCTTACATTGTGTGCAGACATCTCCATTCGTGCAACTTCTGAAAGGCCAACAACGCCATATTTGCTTGCGCAATAGGCAGCATGGTTTCCAAAAGGTTTTACACCGGCAATAGATGAAATATTAACGATAGTGCCGCATTGTCTTTCTTTCATGTCATTCATAACAATTTGCATGCCATTCATAACGCCCATTACATTTACATCAAGCATTTTTTGCCATTCTTTAGCATCTTGGTCTTCAAGGTTGCCAAGAAGCATTACGCCTGCATTGTTTACAATTAAATCTGTTTTGCCATAAACAGCTTCTGCTTTTCTAACAGCTTTTTCAAAAGCGATTTTATCAGTCACATCAACTTTTTCACACATTGTGTTTTCAAGGCCTAATCCCTCTAAAACTTCAATTCTCCTTGCCAAAAGCAAAAGCGGATAGCCGGCTTTACTGAACTCCATAGCCATAGCTTTACCAAAACCGGAGCTAGCCCCTGTGATTACAACTAATTTTTTCATTATAAATTCTCCTTATATTTAACATTGACTTTTTTACCATTGCAGTATAAAATACTATAATAAAACATTTTAAATAACAAACTAGTTTTTGTCAATAAGGCACTTTATGTGTGCAAAGTGAAACGGAGGTAACTAATGGATAAAATTATTGTAGGCACCGAGATAGAAGTAACACTTAAAATGATTGGCGGAAAATGCAAACCTTTAATTATGTACATTTTAATTGAAGACGGCCCAAAGCGGTTTAAAAACCTTATGCAAGAAGTAAACCAAATTTCGCAAAAAACTTTGACAAATCAACTGCGAGAACTTGAAAGTGATGGTTTGATTAAAAGAGAATGCTTTGCGGAAATACCGCCTAGGGTTGAATATTCTGCAACAGAAAAAGGCAAAAGCTTGTTTCCAATTTTAGAGCTTATGTGTGAGTGGGGCGAGCAAAATATTGGCGAGCGTTTCGAGCTTTCTAATCCGCAGTGCAAAAATGAGCAGGATAAATAGATTAAAGTATATCATTGTTTTGTTAAATATCAATAAAATAAATACATGTTATTAAAATTAATAATTATTAATTATATAATTTTTTATTGTGCAAAATTCACAATATTACACAAATATGAAATTACCTATATGAAATATTCATAAATTTTGATATAATATAATTGTATAAATATACCAAATAGTAATGGAGATAATCTTTGTGGATAATATAAGCTTTGTTTATACCTTAGACAGCGATTGCGAAGGCTGTAACAAGTGCATATTTACATGTCCCACCCACGCCAACGAGGCCCATTTTGAGGCCGATTGTGCGAAGGTGTCTATTAAAGATGGATTTTGTATCTCCTGTGGTGAATGTATAGCGATTTGTGACCACAAAGCTAGGGATTATTTCGACGACACCAGCGGATTTTTTGAAGCTATAAAAAATGGCGAAGAGATTTCGGTTGTAATTGCACCTGCAGCGCGTTTTAATGTTACCGATGTAAGCAAACTTATAACTTATTTAAAAAGCATTGGTGTTAACAAGGTTTACGATGTTTCTTTCGGTGCAGATATTTGCACATGGGCACATGTAAAGATGTTAAAGGAAAATAAAATTGACACTATTATTTCTCAACCATGTCCTGTTGTTGTAAGTTATATTGAAAAATATCGCCCTGAAATTATAAATAAACTTTCGCCTATTCAAAGCCCTGTAATTTGTGTTGCCACATATTTAAAAAAGTATCTTAAAATAAAAGATAAAATTATGTTTTTATCACCGTGCATAGGTAAAAAGCGAGAGTGTAAATCCACTTATACCTTAGAAGCATTGGATTATAACGTAACATTTGCTAAATTTATGGAACGCTTAGAAAATAATAATGTCGATTTAAACTCATACGAAAGTTCTAAATTTGATAATATGGAGGGCTCTATAGGCTTTACGTTCTCACGTCCTGGTGGTTTAAATGAAAACATTAAATTTAATTTAGACGAAGATGTTTGGATAAAACAAATTGAAGGCATACATAAATTAGTGTCATATATAGACGAATATCTTGACGATGTAAAAAACAATAGGCCGGTGCCTGTAATTATTGATGCATTAAACTGCGAGGGCGGTTGCAATTTAGGAACAGGAACAAATAAGCAGGCGCGACAAAACGAAATAGATTATGTTTTTAATAAAAGCAAGACATATATTTCGAGAGAAAAAGCTGACGAATTAACGGAATATTTTAACAAGATGCTAAATGTTGAAGATTTTGTAAGAAGATATAAAGACAGAAGTTTTGATTATAAAAAGCGTGATGATGTTGACATTGAGCGTGCGTTTATTCAACTTGGGAAATTTACCGAAGTCGATAGAAACATCAATTGCTTTAGTTGCGGTTATGGCAATTGTTATGATTTTGCATACGATTTAGCACTTGGACATAACGACAGGAACAATTGCAGACATTATTTACTTAACAAGTTTAAAAAGATGAGCCTTTATGACGATTTAACGGGAATTAATAATAGAAATTGTTATAATATGCTTATGAAGCGTTTAGACGAACATCACCCGGGGTTTGTTGGTGTAACTTATATTGATATAAATGGACTTAAAGATGCGAACGACACCCACGGGCACAGTTATGGTGATGAGCTTATAATTGCGTGTGCAAGGATATTAAACAAAGTTTTCACAGGTAAATGTTATCGTGTTGGCGGCGATGAATTTGTTATTATGTATGATGAAAACGATGAGGACGAGTTTGTAAATCGCCTTGAAAAATTAAACGAGTTACTTGCAAAAGAGGAAAAATTAATTGTATCTGTTGGCACAGCGATAAGTTATACAAAAGAAGATTTAATTGAGAAAATGGAATTGGCAGATAAGCTTATGTATAAAAATAAGCAAGAATATTATAACAGCATTAACAAAGCTGATAGACGAAACAGAAGGTCGTTGAAAAAGATATTTAAGTGATTTTAAGGTTTAATTTATTGCAATTTCAAAGGCGTGACAATATTTGTCACGCCTTTGTTTTTTGGTTTATGTGTTGGAATATGTGTTGGAACAAGTTTTGAAATATGTTTTGGTCTTTGGTTTGTTTTATGTTCTTTTTTAGGCAAGACGCACACTGTCATTCCGAGCGCAGCCGAGGAATCCGTCCCCCTAGGCGAGCCGCACGCTGTCATTCCGAGCGTAGCCGAGGAATCCGTCCCCCTAGGCAAACCGCACACCGTCATTCCGAGCGTAGCCGAGGAATCCGCTCCCCTAGGCGAGCCGCACCCTGTCATTCCGAGCGTAGCCGAGGAATCCGTCTTTTTAGTCGCTTGCCTCTATCGCAAACTTCACCACAAGGAGAAGCCCTTCTTTTCGGCGGGAAAAGAAGCAAAACCGCCGGGGACTGG
>CAYJGV010000094.1:0-8050 GCA_964369715.1 uncultured Bacteroides sp.
TTTAATTTAAAAGGTGAAAAATAGCCTTTCGCCGCATTTAGGAAATCGGTTTTTGTGGTGATAGCTCATCACAAAAAGCCTTAACCCAATTTGTGTTAAGCGATAAAAGCTCCGGCTTAATATCGCCTAGCTTTTTGCCCTTTTTTAAATAATAATTTATGTACTTTTGTTTTACATCGCCATATATAAGTATAATTTTAAGCGGTTTTAATTGGCCAAGTTCTCGGCAAAGTTTGTAATGATATGCCTCGCATAAAAGCTGTTCTGTCTTTTCTTCAAGCGCATTTAAAATCGCTGTATCATTTAAAATTTCGCTGTTTTTCACATGTAAAAACAAATTATAATTTCCGCTTTCATACGCAAATAATTTAAAGCGTTCTTTTAAATTAAGTGATGTAAATTCCTCTTCGTTTTCTAATTTTAAAAGCACTTCGCCAATAAAAATCTCGTTTAATTTTTCGCCGTGATAGTCTGATGTTTTATCGGTTTTGCCGACAAATTTTAACAATGGCACAGCGGTTTTTTCATCTATATCCGCAACTAAAACGGCATCGTTAATTTTATAGCGGTAAAAGCCGCCGGAGGTAGTGAAAATCATCTCATACATTTTGCCTTTTTTAAGCTGAGTGTAAGAAAAAAATTCGCCTGTATCAACGTCGATAAATTCGAAATAATGTGATTTATAGCTTAAAACACAAAGCCCTGTGTTTTTATAAGGCAAAGTCATAAAAGCCTCGGTGGAAAGCAAGCCTTTTGGTTGTATGTGCACCTTGGGAAAAAGCGCTTTAAGCTCGTTTGCCGTGCTTTGCGCTTGCCCGTCGCACCAACAACTTATAACGCAAAGGTTTTGCCAAATTTTATCATAGGCTTTGGTGTTCACAGCTAATTCTATTTCGTTTCTTCGCCTTTTTGGCAAACTATCAAGCAAATTTTGTTTGTTGTTATTTATAAAATCAAGCAAAATTATTAAGTAGCTTGGGTTCCAAACAGAAATAAGCGTTAAATCGCTTGCGTTTAAAAGGCAAAGGCATGTTTTAAAATAAAATTTTTGCATATTGCGTTCATTTTTAACGTTTTTGGCGCGTACAAAAATTTTATCGGTTAAAAATTGTTCTATTTTTCCAAAATAGGCGCTGTCGTCCTCAAAGCCAATGGGCACGCCGCCTTTTGTGTGCTTTTTTTCGTGCGTCGGCGGTGTTATAGACCAATAACTTCTGCCATTTTGCACTTTTGGGAAAGTGGTGTAAAGGCTGTAAATCCAAGGTTTAATGCCCTGCAAAAATTCGTTTTTTAGGCCTTTTGTATACGGTATAAATTTGCATGCACCACCGGAGCCACCTGTCAGCTCAAACATAATGATTTTATCACAAGTTAGAACATTTTCCTTTCCGTTTGCAATTTCATCTATATAATTTTTGTAGTTTTCATATTGGGTAACAGGTACATTTTTTTTGAAATCTTGAATTGTTTTTATGCATTTGAAATTATGTTTTTTGCCATAAATTGTATTGCTGTTTTCCTGTAAAATTTTAAACAATATTTCTTCTTGCGTTTTTTCGATATCATTTAAGTTTTGCATTCCTTTAAAAAAACTATCAGCCGTTTTTTTGTACATTAAAACTAAAAGCCTGTTGATGATTTTTACACTTAACCCCATAAAACGGCCTCTTTGTTTTTTTGGTAATTATATTTTTTTAAACTTGTTATGCAAACTAAATCATCACCGTTTAAATGCCCCGGGTTTTTTTGCACAAAAAAGGCTGTGTGCTTGTTTTTAAGCTTTGCTTCATTAATGTCTGCAACGCCTTTTTTTAGGGCATCTTTTAAGTTTTTGTATTCAATTACACCTGTGTTTTTATTGTAATCTTCGCTGTAAAATTCACCAAAAGCGTCTATTATTTGTTGTTCTTTTTTTGGGGTTTCCTCTGTGCAATTGGGGTGAAATGTGTTAAAAAAAGTGGGCAAGATTTTATAGGTTTTATAGCCTTTGCAAATTATAAACCAGTAAAATTCATCATAATTTCGGCTGTGATTTTCAAAAAATTTACCGAATACAGAAAAAAGAGGGTGCCGTGTGTGCCAATAATTTTTATGGACTATTGTATCACCGGAGAAAACCCCATTGACAGGTTTGCCATCAAGATTAAATGTGATTAATTTTTGTGTGGAAAACCCTTGTATAATATTTTCATCATCAAATAAAATTATGCAATAGTCTTTATCGTTTAAATCGTGCAAAAAAACATCTATGCTAACATTATCGTAAAACATTTCCATAAGTGTAAACATGCGGTTTTTTTCGTCTTCGTTAATTTGTGAAACACTTATTATTTTGCCGTTTAAACTATGCATTTTTCGCTCCTTTATTGTTTTTTATTCCTCGATATCAAGCCCGAATTGCATGCCTTGTTTTTTAAACACTTCTTTGCGGAAAAGCGGGTTGTAAATTAAATATGTTATAAACCTGTAAGGTGTTCGCATATTTGTTTTTAAGTCTAATGCTCTTTTGAAAATAGACGCTTTACTGTTAAAACTTGCCCTGCACCCAAAAGAAACCTCGGTTAGTTCATCGGGCGTCATATTAACCGGCAAATAAGATGCATAATTAAAGCGGTAATTTTCGTTCAGCCACCATTTTCCACCGTAGAGCAAACGGTTTTCGTTTTGCATTTTTTCATATAGGGGAGTGTTGGGGTATGGCATTAAAATATTAAATGCGGCAAAAGTGAATTTGTTTTTTACAGCAAATTCGCATGTTTTTTTAATGCTGTCTACGGTGTCGGCATCGTGCCCAACAGTGAAAGCCGCCCAAGTTTGCAAACCGTATTTTCTAAGGTTTTCTATTTCGTTTTTATACATATTATCGGCATGTTTTACATTTGCAGCCTTGTTCATGTTTTTAATGTTTTCGCTATTAACCGATTCAAAACCTATCACGTGTCCCAAACAACCGCTTTTCACCATAAGGCGCATCAATTCATCGTCCTCAAGCATATCCATGCTGGCTTGGCTAACCCATTTAATTTTTAATGGTGTAAGTGCCTTAAAAAGCTCTTTGGCTTTTTGCCTGTCTGCCACTATATTGTCATCGACAAAAAACAGCAATTTGCGCCTTTGTGCCTTTATTTCTTTAACAACTTCATCAACAGGGCGACAATATTGCTTGCCTTTAAAATATGCCGTAGATGCGCAAAAACTGCAATTGTATTTACACCCGCGTGAAAATTGCAAAAGTGTAATTGGCAAATAGCCTTTGCCCTCAAATAAATCTCTGCGTGTTAAAACGCCCTCTTGTGGCACTGCGCATTGTGGTGCATCATAGCGCTTTTTAAGCTCGCCTTTGCGTGCGTCTTCTATCATATTTGCCCAAACGCTTTCGGCATCACCTGTTATAATACTGTCGGAAATTTCCGCCGCTTCCTCTGGGATAAGCGTGATGTGCATTCCGCCCATTATAACTTTTACACCACGTTTTTGGTACTCTTTGCAAATTTCATATGCCCTTCTTGCGGTGAAAGTCTCCACCGTTATGGCCACCAAATCGGTTTTTTCATCATAGGGGATAGCCTCACAGCGGTCGTCGTATAATTTTACATCGACATCTTTTGGTGTTAGCGCTGCCAAAACACCAAGTTGTAATGGCTCCATTCTGCCCTCATCCACATACATGCTGTGGCCTTTTCGTCCAATGTTCGGCTTAATTAATGTTAAAATCATTTTTCTATCCTTTTTGTTCATCGGTGATTACATTTAGTTTTGCTTTTTTCCACCCAGTAAAGCGCCTTGTTTTCGTCGAATTTCCACACCGGATATTATATTTATAAGTAGGAAATACCATGCTTTAAAAGGCCCCATTTTTAAATGTATGGCAAATAGGCGTTTTAATATGCTTTTAAAAGAATAAAATTTATATCTTGCATTTTTGCATGTTTGCTTTAATTGTTCCGCCGACATTTTTTTTGGTGAAAAAGCTGTATCGCCATAGCAATAATTGTCGCTAAGCCACCATTTGTTGTCGTAAAGCAAGCGGTTTTGGTTTTTTAAGCGTTCGTACAAAGGCGTGCCCGGCAAAGGTATTAATGGGTTGAAATTTGCAACGGATAAATTATTTTTTAAGGCGAAATTTAAAATATTATCGGCGGAAAACTCATCGTCTTCATCATAGCCTATAACAAAAGTCGCATATATCATAAATTTGTGTGCATAAAGTTTTTTTATTGCATTTTCATAATTTTCAATTTTTAAATTTGCGCTTTTGCCCATGGTTTTCAAATTGTTTAAATTAAGCGTTTCAAAGCCGATTAAAACACAAACACAACCGCTTTCTTGCATCAGTTTTAAAAGCGCATCATTTTGCACTATGTCTATGCTGATTTGGCAAACCCATTTTCGTTTAAGTGGCTTTATGGCGTTAAAAAGCTCTTTTGCGCTCGCTTCACTGCTAAAAATATTATCATCAATAAAAAACAAAAGTTTTTCTTTCATTATTTTTATTTCGTTTACAATTTCATCTGTGCTTTTTTGCTGAATTTTGCCGGGGTACATGGTTTTAACACTGCAAAAATCGCAATTGAATTTACACCCTCGTGAAAATTGCACAAGCCCTAAAGGCAAATAGCGTTTTTTGTAGGGGTTTGTTTTGTTTTTATAAAGACATGCCTGATGTGCATTTTTATTTCTGCCATCATAAATAGGCTTTACGTTATTGTTTTCATAATCTATGAAAAACTGAGGGAAGGTGCCCTCGGCATCGCCACACATTACGGTGTCGCAGTATTCTAAGGCTTCTTCTATGCAAACTGTGGGGTGAAAACCGCCCATTAAAATTAAATTGTCGATTTTTTTATATTTAAGTGCAAGTTCATATGCCCTTTTTGCTGAAAAAGTGTCGAAAGAAAGTACAATTATATCACTGTCAATATCATCGGGCAGTTTTTCTTTCCTGTCATCAATAAAAACAGCCTGTGCATTTTGGGGCAAAAGAGTGCACATTATTTCAAAAAAAACGGGTTTTAAAGCATCTGCGCCCTTTCCCTCGAACATGGCAACTTTTATGAAAGTAATTTTCATTTTTCCTCCGCTGTATCGAAGCGTTTAACATTAAAATTTTATATATGTAAATTAATACCCATTTAATTTAAAGCCTATATTTGCACCTAAAAGCACAGCTTTTTCTATCATAGAATTATTTGTGGAATTTGCTGTGCGTTTAAAAACTCTTTTCCATGTATATGATTTTTTCCACACTATTTCCGCAATTTCTTCAAGACGCTGGGGTGTCATATTTTTAGGAGTGTAGACACAATATCTTTGGTTGTATCTATCCCAATCTTTTGTGATAATTCTGCCTTGTTTTTCTAAATCGTCGTATAATTTCGAGCCGGGCAATGGTGTTAAAATGGCATAGCGCACCATGTCAAGCCCTAGATAATCAACTTTTTCAGGCATTTGGAGCAATTGCTCTTCTGTGTCGAAATCAAAGCCTAAAACAAAGCATCCATTGACAGATAAATTATAATTATGCATTCTGTCGACAATTTCTTTGTATTTTTCTGTGTTGTGATAGCGTTTATGTACGTTTTTTAGGCTGTCCTCACTAAGCGATTCAAACCCAATTAAAACGCCTGTGCAACGACTTTTTTGTGCTGCCGCCAAAAGCTCGTCATCAAAAGCGACGTCTGCGGTTGCGTTGCCTGCCCAGCGCACATTTAATTTTTCAAGCTCCTTCATAAGCTCAAGTGCGTATTCTCTGGGCTTGAAGAAATTTGGGTCGAAGAAAATTAGTTTGTCTGTTTTAAGCTCTTTTATCTCTTGCACAACGTTTTCAATTGGGCGAGGTTTACTGCGCCACATATGACTGATTGCGCAAAATTCGCAGCGGTTATCGCAACCCCTGTCGGCAATAATAGTGGGGATATTCAAGCTTTTTTTGCGGTTTTGCAAATCTCTTCTGGGTATTAAAATTTCATTTGCATCATAATTTTGGTTGTCGTAAACTTTTTTTGTTTCACCTATTACGTAATCTGCAAAAAATTCGCCAAAAGATATTTCGGCCGCACCTATAATTACACTATCCACATGATTTAAAACTTCCTCGGGCATGGAGGTTGTATGGTAACCGCCCGCAAAAACAAATGCACCGCGTTTTTTAAATTCTTGTGCGTGTTTGTATGCGTGTGAGGACGAGGCGGTGTCGAAAGATAATCCCACAATGTCATATTTGATTTTGTCGTAATCGACTTTTTGGCTCATTTCGTCGCATAACGTAATATTTGCGCCAATGTTTTGCGGAACAAGTGATGCCAATGTTGGCAAAGTTAACGAAGGATAAGACAGCAATTTAGAGAAAGTTCCCCTGTAAGTTGTGTCTTTTGGGTTCCATACATGAATAAAAAGCACATTCATTTTTTGCCCTACTTTCGACATTTTTTGTAAATTGTAATTTAATTATAGCAAACTAATACGCCAACTGCAAGAAAAGTTTGATATATAGTTAAAAAATAGGTTTCAACAAAATAATTTTGTTGAAACCTATAGCAAGTATTTTTATTTGTTTTTATTTTCGTTTTTAATATTTTCTTGACGTTTGCTTTCATCTTGCAATAACCTGTCGGTGATAAGTGCAAGATTTTCGTTAATTTGATAATTGTCCACAAGGATACTTTCTTGCATTCCCTCGTATGCTTTTTCTCCACGGAATGAAAGTTTTAATAAAATGGGGGTAAACACAGCACAGCACACCACTAAAATTACTATCGGGCCAAAAAATTCTTCAGGTAAAATGCCCATTGCAAGCCCTTTGTTTGCTGTGATAAGCGCAACCTCACCACGGCAAGCCATGCCAAGGCCAATTTGTACCGCCTGTTTTGTTTTAAAGCCGCAAAAAAACTTTGCGCCGATGCCACAGCCGATAAGTTTTGATAAAACGCCTATAATTACAAGTAATACGCAGAATATAATAAGCTGTAAATCCATTTTTGGAAGCACAATTTCAAGGCCTATATTTGCAAAAAATATTGGTGTTAGTAAAAGATATGAAAGAGGTGAGAATTTGCTTTCTATATAATTGCCTTTTGGAGTTGATGAAACCATTAAGCCTGCTGCAAATGCGCCAATGATATCCGCCACGCCGAAAATAACTTCAGCAGACCATGCCATAAATAAACAAAGTGCAAAAGCTATGACAGGGTAGCGGTGCAAATTACTGCTTTTATGTGCATAATACCACTTTGTAATTTTGAAATATAAAAAGCCTATTACACCTGAGAATACAAAGAATAATACTATTTTTAAAAGCACCCAGCCGATGCTCTCGCCCTCGCCGCCAAGGCTTGAAACGATTGTCAAGCAAACAAGGCCTAAAATGTCATCTATTAATGCCGCCGCCAAAATGGTGTTGCCCACTTTTGTGGAAAGCTTGCCCATTTCTTTAAGCGCTTCTACGGTTATGCTAACAGAGGTTGCGGTTAAAACCACGCCCATGAAAATGTTTTCAAGCATATTTCCTGTTGGGTTAAACGCCATCATTAAAGCAGCGCCACCTATAAGTGGAACAGAAACGCCAAAAAATGCGACAATAAGTCCACTTTTACCGCTGTGTTTTAAATCGCTTATGCTTGTTTCCATACCTGCACTAAACATAATTACTATTACGCCTAATTCAGCAAGCATAATTAAAAACTCGTTAGAATGTATAAGCCCAAACCCGGCAGGCCCCAAAAGCAAACCTGCAATCAACGCCCCAACAACTTGTGGCATATGAAGTTTACCTGTGAAAATACCAAGAACTTTTGTTGAAATTAAAATTACTCCGATTGTTAGCAAATAAGTGTACGACATGATAATGCTCCATTCCGCATTATTAAAACGGCAAAACTTGTCTTATTGGCAAAACTTGTCTTTTTAATGTGCTATATATTATTTTATTGTCCGTTTTTTATTATAGTACTATCATACAAATAATGCAAGGGTTTTTTGTACTGTTTGACCAAGATTTTACATTTGTTTTTTTCGTAAGCTTATAAATAAAAAATATATAGCCTAAGGGGAA
>CAYJGV010000095.1:0-8000 GCA_964369715.1 uncultured Bacteroides sp.
ATATATGGCTGAATATTTAAAATTAAAAAAATCAAACTGTAAAAATTGCTATAAATGTATACGATGTTGTCCGGTGAAATCTATACGTTTTTCCGGTGGGCAAGCCAATATTGTTAACAACGAATGTATTTTATGCGGACAATGTTTTGTAAACTGCCCACAAAACGCAAAAGAAATTGACAGCAGCATAGAGGCATGTAAAATGCATATGTATTCAGATGCCCCTGTCATAGCTTCTGTTGCGCCGTCTTTCATTGCAAATTATGATGGTGTAGGAATAAAAACACTTGAAAAGGCGCTGAAAAAGCTTGGGTTTCATCACGCACAAGAAACAGCAATAGGCGCAACAATTGTTAAAAATGCTTATGAAAAAATGATAATTGAAGATAAGAAAAATATTCTTATTACGTCATCATGTCATTCGGTCAATTTGCTAATTCAAAAATATTATCCGAGTTTATTGCCATACCTTGCAGATGTTGTAAGCCCAATGCAAGCACATGCACTGGATATAAAAAAGCAATATGAAAACGCAAAAGTTATTTTCATAGGGCCTTGTGTTGCAAAAAAAGATGAAGCCGGATATTACAAAGGCATAGTAGATGAAGTTTTAACTTTTGAAGAGCTGAGCCAATGGCTTAGAGATGAAAACATAAGCATAGATGCCGCCGAGCCAAAAGATGTCACAAAAGAGAGCCTTGCGAGGTTTTTCCCAACGACAGGCGGAATACTTAAAACAGTGACGAATAAAGACCCCGATTACACCTATTTTGCGGTTGATGGCGTTGAAAACTGCATGAAAGTTTTAGATGAAATAATTGAGGGCAAAATTGAAAAATGCTTTATTGAAATGTCTGCCTGTCTTGGAAGTTGTATAGGCGGCCCTGTTATGGAGAAAAACAGAAAAAATTCTATTATAGATAATATCAATGTTGGCAAATATGCCGGCGAAAAAGATTTTGATGTGCCTATGTTGCCGCAAGAAAGCATGCACAAAATTTTTACGCATATTGAAAGAAAAAACATTGCTCCATCACAAGCGGATATTTTAAAAATACTAAAGCAAATAGGTAAAGAGAGCAAAGACGATGAATTAAATTGCGGCTCTTGCGGATATAATTCGTGCAGAGAAAAAGCGCAGGCTGTATATTACGGCAAAGCTGACCTTACAATGTGTTTGCCGTTTTTAAATGAAAAAGCCGAGATTTTTTCCGATTTAATAGTTAACAACAGCCCAAATTCAATAATTGTTTTAAACGATTGTTTAGAGGTGCAAAGGATTAATCAATCTGCGGTTAAGCTGTTAAATATGCGCTCTCAAAGTGATATTTTAGGCGAGCAGATTGTAAAAGTGCTAGACCCATTAGATTTTATTGCAGTTAGAGATACAGGCGTTTCCATAAGGGACAAAAGTGTTTATTTGGCAGAGTATAACAAACATATACACCAAACAATTATTTTTGATAAACAATATAAAATGCTTGTATGTATTATGAGAGATGTTACCGAAGAGGCACAAGAGCGTGCGAAAAAAGAGCAAATTAGCAAAAAAACTGTTGATACAACTGATAAAATCATAGAAAAGCAAATGAGAGTTGTCCACGAGATAGCATCTTTGCTTGGAGAGACAGCAGCCGAGACAAAAATTGCACTAACTAAGCTAAAGGAGTCGATTCAAGATGATTAATTTATGTCCGGATATCGGCTTTAACAGCTTGAATAAATACAATGAGGAATTGTGTGGAGACCAAGTTTGTGTTGTAGAGGGCATTGATGGTTCTACAACAATAGTTTTAGCCGATGGACTTGGAAGTGGCGTTAAAGCCAATATACTATCAACGTTAACATCAAAAATTATATCAACTATGATATCCGAGGGCTTAAGCATAACAGATTGCGTAGAAACAATAGCAGAAACTTTGCCCATTTGTGCTGTGAGAGGCGTGGCGTATTCTACATTTACAATTTTACGGATATTAAACACAAATAAAGAAGCTGAAATTATTCAATATGATAATCCGAATGTTATTTTGTTTCGCGATAATAAGCATTGTGAATTTCCATACAACGAACTAATTATTAGCGGTAAAAAAATACTGATGTCTAAAATTAATCTTTACGAAGATGATGTTTTTTATCTGATGAGTGATGGATGTATTCACGCAGGTGTTGGAAGCACGCTAAACTTTGGCTGGGATAGAGCAGAAATAATAAAATATATGCAACCGCTGTGCCATGTGGGGTTTGCTGCAAAAACCCTCAACACCATTTTGTTAAACGAGTGCAATTCGCTTTATGGAAATAAACCCGGCGATGACACCACTGTGTGCACGGTGAGAATGCGTAAAAGAGAGCCTGTGAATTTAATAATAGGCCCACCGTCAAACAGAAATGATGCCGATAAAATGATGTCGCTGTTTTTTTCTAAAGAGGGAAAACATATTGTTTGCGGCGGTACCACCAGTTCGATAGTCGCAGACTTTTTGGGCAAAAAGCTCGTGCCATCTTTAGACTTTGTAAGCGAAGATGTGCCACCCACTGCAAAAATAGATGGGGTGGAACTTGTTACAGAGGGAATAATAACCATAAATAAAGTGCTTACTTACGCAAAAGATTATTTGGAAGAAAACAAATATTATTCGCAGTGGAGCAATAGTAAAGACGGTGCATCCTCAATTGCAAGGCTGTTGTTTGAAGAAGCCACCGATATAAACTTTTATGTTGGCAAAGCGGTTAACCCAGCGCACCAAAATCCGGATTTGCCCATTAATTTTAATATTAAAATGCAGCTTATAGAAGAGCTGGCAGAGTATCTTAACAAAATCGGTAAAAAGATAAAGGTAAGCTATTTTTAGAAAGGAATTCACATTTTCATGAAAAAATTTGATACTAAAGTGCAATATATAAAATATAAAGTGCTGAGAGAAGTTGCAAGAAACGCTTGGAATGAAACTTTGCTTGAGAATATAACAGAGATACCTAAACAAATAATTACAGGTAAAGAGTCCACAATGAGGTGCTGTGTTTACAAAGAGCGAGCAATTTTATCAGAACGTGTAAAAATAGCAATGGGGGGCGATAAAACAAACCAAAATGTTATAGAAGTTATTGACATTGCCTGTGATGAATGTCCTGTTTCAGGCTATACTGTCACATCTTCATGCAGGGGATGTCTTTCTCATCGCTGTTATGACGCTTGCAGATTTGGCGCAATATCATTTGACGAAAACCACGTGGCACATATTGATGAGGATAAATGTGTTGATTGTGGCGCATGTGCAAAGCTATGTCCATATTATGCAATAATCAGCAGAAAAAGGCCGTGCGAAAGTGCATGTAAAGTAAATGCTATAAAAAAAGCAGAAGATAACAGCGCAAAGATTAATAATGAAAAATGTATTGCTTGTGGTGCTTGTGTATATCAATGTCCATTTGGCTCAATTGCGGATAAATCTTTTATTTTAGACACAATTGATATTATCAAAAAAAGCAATGCCAATAAAAATTATAAAGTATATGCAGTTGTTGCGCCATCAATTTCAAGCCAGTTTCAACATGCCAATTTAGGGCAAGTGGTAAGCGGAATTAAAGAGCTTGGCTTTCACACAATTGTTGAAGCTGCCTTGGGCGCAGACGCTGTTGCACTTGAGGAATCGCAAGAGCTTGCAGAAAAAGGCTTTTTAACAAGCTCTTGCTGTCCGGCTTTTGTAATGTACATAAAGCAAAATTTCCCCGATTTTACAGAGCATATATCTCACAATCTATCACCTATGGCAAGAATTGCAAAATATATTAAAGAGACCGACCCCACATCTAAAATTATATTTATAGGCCCATGTACAGCCAAAAAAATGGAGTTCCAACTTGAAAGTGTTAAACCTTATATAGACAGTGTTGTAACTTTTGAAGAATTGCAAGCGCTTTTTGACAGCCGTGATTTAGTTTTAGAAAACTTGTCTGTTGATGTATTAGACAATGCCTCTTATTTTGGTCGTATTTTTGCAAGAAGTGGTGGTTTATCCGACGCTGTTGCACAGGCAATGAAAGAGCAAAGCATTGAATTTGACCTAAAAGCTGAAAAATGTGATGGAATAGAGGCATGTAAGATTGCCATATTAAAATCTTCCAAAAAAATAAGCGATGCTAATTTTATCGAGGGCATGGCATGTGTTGGCGGCTGCATAGGTGGCGCAGGTTGCTTAACCCACGGCCCTAAAGATAAAGCAGAGGTGGATAAATATGGCAAACTAGCTTTTGAGAAAACTTTAACAGATGCAGTTAAAGTGCTAAATATATAATAAATATTTATGTGATATTATCTTAAACTATTATTAATAGTTAGATGCTACCGGCACTAAAACTTGGTTTAAATATGACGCTATAAAACGGAGGTGCCCCCAAAGTCGCCTTCGCCAAAAGCGTCGGCAAAATTTTCGCCATATGTCACAAAAATGCTCATTAATACATACAGTATTGCTTGCGCTTTTTGTTTAATCTGGCATAAATTTTGCTCTAGTTTTTGCAAAGTCTTTGTTTGTCAACACCTCCAAAACAACAGTGCATTAAAAACATCGCAATTGTATTTATGGCGTTTTCCTGTTTGTGCATTATATTTTTCCACGAAAATACCGACCTGCTTTTTGTTAGATTTTATGTCTAACAAAAAGTAGGTCGGTATATTTATTCATTTTTATTTTACCGAAACTGCCTTGCGGTGTTTGTTGTTTTGTTTTTTCAATTCATACATACGAGTATCTGCAATTGCTATCAGTTCTGATGTTGTAATAATTTCATTTGCGTGCTTAAAAGCAACGCCATAGCTGATTGAAGTTTTGTAGTCTTTGTTGTAAAGCTTTGGAATGCTTGCAACTACTTTGCAACTTTGGATTAATTTCCTTGTTGCCGTATCTTCAGCATTGCATCTTCCAACAATTACAATTTCATCTCCGCCATATCGGCACACTGCATCGTCTTTGAAATAATCCCTCAGTATATCAGCAACAGTTTTTATATAAAAGTCGCCTTCTTCATGGCCATGAATATCATTAACTTTTTTAAGGCCATCAAGGTCTATAAAGGCAACGAAAAACAAGCAATCTTCATCAATCATTTTCTGAATTAGCTCGTCGGCATAATCCCTTGTATATAAATATGTAAGGGCGTCTTTTATCGCTGCTTTTTCAAGGTCTTCAAGATGCTTTAGGTCTTCGTTGTTTTTTTGGCTAAGCCTTTTGTATGTTTCGGTTTGTATTCTAAGCTCTGCCAAATTATAAGCAAAAATTATAAATACAGCAAATGCACTGATAACAATAGTTCCAAGCACAATATAGTGAATTAACAAAATATTTCCACCGTCTGCTTCCATTGCTAAGCAAAAGGCAAATAATGTGCCAAAAAGTATCGAGTATGCAATTGTTAAAAACGCAAGATTTTTATTGTCCGATAAAATGGTATCGAGAGAGTTTCTCGGTATCATTTTTCTTGCAAAACCTATAGTCGAAATTGATATTGTAAAACATGCTATAGCAACTATAGCTGAAAGTTCGATATCACTTAAAACATAAGCGATAGTTGTGTGTTTTAAAAGCGCCATAGTAGCAAGCACCGCAAGCCTTTTTGCAAAAAGGTTGATGGTAAATGTTACTGTGATAAAAAGCATTTGACGAAGTGTAGCTTTAAAGACTATCCTTGTTTGAACAAATACAGCTAATGCATAAAGCAAAAGAACAGCAGCTTCATAATTTGAAGACCAATAGAATATATAAATTATCCAACAACTTAAATTAAATGCCCCACAAACGACGCTTGCTATCTTTGGGTATTTGTTTACATTAAAAATATATGCGCAATATGAGAAGAAAGTATAGTGGTAGCCAAAAAAAGATAAAATGAGAAGAGTGAATAACAATGTCATACCGTAGCACCTTCTCTCTTTTTATAAAACTGCTCTTTGTTTTTTCTCATGTTTTCGTCCGCAACCGATAAAATATGGCTTACACCTTGTTTTTTTACTTCATCGTTAACGTAAATAGAGCCGATACTTGCAGAGACTAAAAATTCTTCTGTTTCGTTTTGAATTGCGATACATTGCATTATACGATCGATGACATTTTGGCAATCTTCTCCCAAAACATTAGGCATAACAACTAAAAATTCATCTCCGCCGATACGTGCAACAATATCGTTTTCACGTACAGTGTTTAAAATAGCATTTGTTATTTTTATTATCAACCTGTCGCCGGCCTTATGACCATATGTATCATTTGTATATTTTAAAGCGTTTATATCTATAAATAAAACGTTGAATGGATCAATTTCCTCTTCACACATTCTCTCAAGTTCATCCATTATATATCCACGGTTTAATACACCTGTTAACTCATCTCTTTCAATCTTTGTTAAAAGTGTTTCCTTTTGTTTTGAAATTTTTTGTTGTTCGCCTATAACTTTGTCGGAATATCTCTTATAAAGACTTGCATCAATTAAGCTAATTGCATATAGGAAAAAGAGATAGAATGTAAGAAGTGATGTGAGTGAAATAGCAATTGTAAGTATTATTTGTTCAGGATAAAAAACATCTGTTATCATTGCAAACATATGATAGAATTGAAGAGATATAAGTAAAACAATAGAGCAAAGCAGTATAATTGAATGTTTGCTTTTTACAGTAACCCTTTGAATAGATGTATTGTTTATGTATTTTTTAACTATTTCATGTGCCAAAGATAGAGTAACACAAGTTATAATTACAATTATGTGAATGTAAATAGAGCCATTGACAAGTTTTGCAGGCGAAATATTAAATATGCTGCTGAAAATAATAACCATAGGTGTAATAAAAGCGGATAGATGCAAAACGAATATTGCAGCCCCACAGAATAGCTGGACAAAATCTGTTTTGGATATTAGCTTAAACTCTATTATAAGGACAATTAGAACAGCAATCATCATTGCGTAAAGGTCTATATTAATATATTGAACAAGGCCAAACAGCAAGGTGTTTAAAAGCGCTAGGCCTGCAAAAACCAAATTGCTTTTTGTGCCACCTGCCAATAATTTAGATGAATAAGAAAAAATTGAAAACTGATAGAAGAACATAGCTATTAAAGAAACTGCAAAAACTATGATTCGCAAGTCCACCATCATGTAAAGTCACATCCCCTGTTATAGTTTTAAAACCACAAACAACAATAAACGAAATTGTATTATATGTCCTTTCTGTAGGGAGACCAACAAAAAGAACTTGTAAATATTTTTATAAAGTAAATTACTGCCGAGTTTTGTAAATATGGTTTAACGAATTTTAAACTGATAAACCAATGAAAACATGTATAAATTTAAATTTAAATAATAAAATTAATATATTATTTTTATATATACTTCATGATATATTTTAACAAAAAATTGATTAAATTACAATGCTTTTTAATTTAATTATAATATTACACTGCTGTGAGATTATGCCATGTTTGGAATATTTATCAAAAATTACAATAAATATAAGCATATGGCTATTGTAATGTGCAAAATCACTATTTAGAACGGAAAAATCTTTCCGAAATTTGTAAATGCAATTCACGGTTTTTTATAATAAAACAAACTTATAAATAAAACTTGAAGAGTGATTTACAAGCTTAGCAATTAAAGCAAGCTTATAAATAAAAGTTAAGTGTAATTCACGAAATTAGCAATTAGAGCAAACTTTTAAATGAGAGTTAAGTGTAATTCGCAAGCTTAGCAATTAAAGCAAACTTTTAAACAAAAGTCAAGTGCAATTCACAAAGTTAGCAACTGAAACGAGCTTTGAAACAACGCTATAGGTAGATAAGCGTATTTTTAAACCAGCACCCACTAGCAACAATTAGAACAATGTAATCGTGAGCGTATGTCAATCTAAATGTTAGCGAGCGATTGTGATTGTTCTTTGTTGCGGGTCTTAGAGCATAGCGTTTAGGGGTCCGGGGCGCGACGCACCGCAGTGCTAGTGCCGTAAACCAACC
>CAYJGV010000096.1:0-1122 GCA_964369715.1 uncultured Bacteroides sp.
GCAAAACGTGTTAATTAACTTTTTTTAACAAAAATTCTCACCTTGGGTTTGAATTACACAATCTTTTTAAAAAAAAACAAACACCCTTTTGGGTGCTTGGCTTTGGAGCGGATGATGGGAATCGAACCCACATGGCCAGCTTGGAAGGCTGGAGTTCTACCACTGAACTACATCCGCGTATTCATTTTTTGTCTTTAAGTATAATACACCATAATAGATTGCTTTGTCAATAGTTTTTCGAATATATTTTTAAATTTATTTTATGGTTATAATTATATTAAACTAAATTAAAATACTATTAATATAGCTTTTTTAAAAATTAATTTATATTTTAAATAATATTTAAATAAAAATTGAAAATTAAATGTAAATTTGATATAATATAAAGTAATTGTATTATAAGAGGTATTATATATTTATGGATTTTAACACTTTCGCTGTTTATATTGCAAGGGCAATTGCAATTTTAATTGCTATCCCTTTTCACGAGGCGGCACATGCCTATGTCTCGTTTAAACTAGGAGACCCAACAGCAAAAAACTATGGTCGTTTAAGTTTAAACCCTTTAAAACATTTTGACCCACTAGGTGCATTATGTATGATATTAGTAGGTTTTGGCTGGGCAAAGCCTGTGCCTGTGTCGGCTATGCAACGCTTTAAAAACCCAAAAAGGGATATGGCTATCTCAGCAGCTGCAGGCCCTGTGTCTAATATTCTTCTTGCATTTATATTTATGGTTATTTATAAAATATTTGTATATTCATTAGCTATTCCTGCATCATACGAGCTTTCTGAGCAAACACAAATGATATATATTTTTATTAATATAGTTTTATCAACCATGGTTTCAATAAATATTATGCTAGCTGCATTTAATTTGTTGCCGGTTCCGCCTTTAGACGGTTCTCGCATTGCATATGCATTTTTACCACAAAGAACATATTTTAATATAATGCGCTATGAACGCTATATAATGATTGCGCTTTTTGCTTTTTTATATTTAGGAATATTAAATGGGCCAATTAGCTTTTTACAAAATATTATCTGGGATTTTCTTTATGCAATTACAGGGTTTGTTGATGCTATTTTTAATTTAATTTATCAAGCTGCTGTATTAAGTTA
>CAYJGV010000096.1:1222-7942 GCA_964369715.1 uncultured Bacteroides sp.
TTATCAAGCTGCTGTATTAAGTTAATGTAGTAGAATGTTTACAGTATAAATAGTTCAAGGAGAATTATGAAAACTCTCACGTTTAAAATAGAAGAATTTGAAGGGCCACTGGATTTATTACTTGCGCTTATTTCAAAAAATAAAATGCAAATTTATGATATAAATATTTTGGCTTTAATTGAACAATATCTGGAAGTTATGAAGAATGCAACAGATGATAATATGGATGTTTCAAGCGAATTTATTGAAATGGCAGCAAGGCTTGTTCAAATGAAATCATATCTGCTTTTACCCAAAAGTGAAGAATCTGAACGTTTGCAGCAAGAACTTACAGGTTTGCTTGTTGAGTACAGCCTTTGTAAAATAGTGGCAGGTCATTTAAAAGAAATGAGCAAAAATATAAATTTGTTTGTGCGTGAACCGCTGGAATTAGATTATGACACAACATATAATCATTTTCATACATCATGGGAACTTGCAAATGCTTATGGCTCTATGCAAGTAAGAGCGCTTAATAATGCACCGCCAAAACAAGAACGCTTTGAACCGATTGTTCAAGCTCCGATAGTATCGATAAGCTCCAGAATTATTTTTGTGTTGCGCTCGTTAACTTCAGGCAAAATTGCTAAACTGAAAGAACTTTTTAAACCAAGTGCAAGCAAAAGTGCAAATGTTGCAACTTTCCTTGCTGTTTTAGAGCTTGTCCGTGCAGGCAGGGTTTCGGTAGAAAACGACGGTAATTTAAAGGTGAATAAAAAAACACAGCATGTTGCAAATGTAAACGAAAGGGCATAAAATGGACATAAAGGAATATAAAGCAGCAATAGAAGCCATGCTATTTGCATATGCAGAGCCTATAAGCAGTGCTCAAATTGCTTTAGTTTTAGAAGTTGAAACAAATACTGTCGATGGGCTTATTAAAACAATACAAGACGATTTAAGTTTAAGTGATAGGGGAATTGAGCTTATAAAAATCGACGGTCGTTGGCAATTTTGTACAAAGTCAGAATATGGCGAGCATATTAAAAAGCTTATGGATACAAGAAGAAATGCACCGCTCTCTCAAGCTGCAATGGAGGTTTTAGCGATAATTGCATATAATCAACCGGTGTCACGCTCGTTTATTGAGCAAGTTCGTGGGGTGGATTCTTCTCATACCGTGCACACACTTATGATAAAAGGTTTAATTGAAGAGGCAGGACGCCTTGATTTACCCGGCAAACCGGTTTCGTTCAAAACAAGCGATGTGTTTTTACGCAGTTTCGGTCTTTCGTCTTTGCAAGATTTACCACAGCTTCACAGCGAAGATGGCATGACAGGTTTGCTTGATAATTTAGAAGAAGTTCAAAGCCAAGAAGACAGTGAAAGTGACAAAGACGAATAATTTTGGCAGATGTTGAAATTAATGTTTTTGTGAAAGCAATTTTGTATGTCGCTTTGTTTGCTTTTGAAATTGGAACAATATAAAAGGGGTGATTAATTGGCATTAATAATACAGATATTATTATATATTTTGTTGTTCATAATATTGTTATTACTATTATTGTTAATTGTGCCCATATGTGTTATTCCTGAATATAAAAACGGTAAATTTAACGCTGTTTTGAAAATTATGTTTATTCCTATTAAAATTTTTCCTTTTGCAGAAAAAGCGAACAAAGATAATAAAGATAATAAAAAAAGCAAAACGAAAAAAGAAGACAAGATAAAAGATGCAAAGAATAAAGATAAAAAAGTTGATTTAAAAAGTAAATTTCCATCATATCTCGAAGACATTATAACTATAATTCAATCATCGGGAAAAGCTATTCAAATTATATTTAAAGGTATATTTTTCAATAATATACGTATTTTTTACCCTGTTCACAAAGAAGATGCCTCTAAAACAGCCGTTTATTATGGTCAATTACAAGCTACTTTGAATGCATCTTTCGCATTGTTAAGAAATTTTTTGAATTTAAAATTCAAAAATGTAAAATTAATTGCAGATTTTAATAATGAATTGAAAGACAGCACATATTTAAGTTGCAGAATTTATGCCTCATTATTTACATTTTTGCTGGCAGGCATTTATGTTTTTAAAAGGCTTACTGAAGAAAAAATAATTTAAAAAGGAGAATGAAATGAACGGAAATCCTATAAAAAATGTCATACAATCAACTATGGAGGAAGTAAAAAATATTGTCGACACAAATACAATTGTTGGGACACCTATTGTTGTAAGTGAAAACACAACAATAATACCTGTTTCGAAAATTAATATAGGTTTTGCTTCGGGTGGTTCTGAATTTCCGACAAAAAAAGAAAAAGATACTTTTGGCGGCGGTGGCGGCGCAGGTGTAAATATTACACCTATTGCTTTTTTGGTGATACAAGACGGCAATGTGCGTATGCTGCAAATATCAAAAACATCAAATGCGGTTGATAGGGCTGTTAGTTTGATGCCTGAAATGATTGACAAAGTGACAAGTTTGATTTCAAAAACGGAAGAAAACACAAATGTTGATAAAAAAGAAGAAGAAACAATTAAAATAGTGGAGGTATAATGAAAGATACCAGAATTCAAAAAGCCCTGGCAATGGCAGGCGTTTGCAGTCGTAGGGCAGCAGAAGAAATGATTAAAGTTGGGCGTGTACAATGTAACGGACGCCCTGTTTCGTTGGGTGATAAAGTCGATATGGCAAAAGATATTTTATCCGTAGATGGGCAAAAAGTATATATGCCCAGAAAACAGGAAAAATATTACTTAATGTTACATAAACCAAGGGGATATATAACAACAACAAGTGATGAAAGAGGAAGAAAAACCGTAATGGAATTTATGGCAGATATTCCTACAAGGGTTTATCCTATAGGTCGCCTTGATAAAGACAGCGAAGGCTTATTGCTTTTTACCAACGATGGCACTTTTGCCAATTTGTTGATGCATCCAAGCCATGGTGTTTCAAAATTATATCGTGTTACTGTTCGCCCACATGCCACGGAAGAACAAATTATTGCATTGACCGATGGCGTTGTGCTTGATGACGGTGAAAAAACACAACCTGCCGTAATTAGGGTTGTTTCAGATGAACCCGAGCGTACGGTACTTGAAATGACAATAAGAGAAGGTAAAAACAGACAAATACGTCGTATGTGCGAAGCTGTTAATTTACAAGTTATACGCTTAAGGCGTACAGCGATGGGTGCTGTAAAATTGGGCATGTTGCAACCTGGACAAACAAGAGAGCTTACTCCCTCAGAGATAATTGCACTTAGGACAGCTGCAAACAGAGGTAAAACAACCGCAAGGGTTGCAAAAAATACCGAGAGAAATAAAAAAATACGAGAATATCAAAAAAACAAACCTAATTTTTCAAAAGGGAATACTAGGTTTAGTTCCGGTAATAAACCCAAAAACAGCAAATTTAGTCCTAAAGGAGATAAAAAATGATAATTATGCGCCCTATTGACGAAGAGGCGGTTCTTGAAAGCCTTGATGCGTCACGCTTTGGGGAAGATGTAAGAGGCTATGTAGTTATGAACGATGCCGACTACCTTGGACATGTGTTATATAGTATTAAAGAGAAAACAACCACAGTATGTGAATGTACGCTTAAAACTAACGCTTTGGTTGACGGTGCGATAAGAGCGAGTGTTGCAGCAGGCGAAAATGCAGGTACTTTGTATTTTACAGTAAATACAAAGGAAGAAAACCTTAAAAAATGGCTTGAAATTTTTTGTGAGGGCGACATAAATCCACAAAATAATAAGAATTTATTAGAAAATTGCAAATAATTTAATTTTTTGCAAATTAACACTTGTGCTTGTTTTAACAAAATAGTATAATAAAAATGGCTGAAAATTTTTGTAATAATAGAAAACGCTAATTTTTAGGGTATTTCTTTAAAAATGCAGGAGGATTATTAATGGCTAACGCAACACTGGGCAAGGAAGTTCTTGCCAAATTTTTTGATGATGGCGCATTTACACCATTGTTTAACGACAGCGCCATAAAAGCAGCTTTTGGTAGCGCAAACGGACAACCTGTTTACGCAATTTGCCAAGGCGGCACACCTATCAATGCAAGCGATATTAAAACTATGATTAAAGTTTTAAAATTGGCTGCAAAAACAGGCAACCCCGTGGTAACTTTTTACAATTCTAAAGGCATAGTGCTTGAAGAAAACTTAAATGTATTAAAAGGTGCCTCAAAGCTAATTGAAGCTATCTCTAAAATATCAGGCGTTGTTCCACAAATTGCTGTTGTAAACGGTGTTTGTGCAGCTACAAGCGCTTTGGCGGCAACATTAGCAGATGTTTGCATTATGACAAACGATGCTGAATTGTTTTTATCTGCACCGTTCACAGCGGCTGCAAAAGGAGACAAAACCGCAAATGCAGGCAGTGCTGAATTTGCAGCAAAAGCCGGCGTTGCAAGCATTGTGGTAGAAACTGAAGAAGAAGCTGCACAAAAAGCGGCAGAAATTATCGGTTTGTTACCTGCAAACAATTTATCCGGCAGTGCTATTTTTGATAGCAGTGCACCAAAAGGCAATTACACATTAACTAAATATGATGCTAAAGCAGCTGTTGATTCATTTGTAGATGCAGACAGCAATTTAGAATTATATGAAGGTTTTGGCAAAAATGTTTACACAGCTCTTGCAACAACAGGCGGAAATGTTGTCGGTGTTGTTTCAACAGCAGGTGCAGACGAAAATATTTGCCGTGCATGTGTTTCTAAAATTTCACGTTTTGTTCGTTTTTGCGATGCATTCGGAATTCCTGTTATCACAGTGATTAACACAGCTGGTTTTGCAACAAGCTGTAAAGAGGATGTTTCTGGTGGCTTACGTGAAGCTGCAAGGCTTGCAGGAACTTATGCAGATGCTACAACAGCTAAAATTGCTGTTATCACAGGCAGTGCTGTTGGCAGTGCTTATGTTGGTTTAGCAAATGCAGATTTAACTATAGCGGTTAACGGTTGTACAATTTCACCTGTTCCAACAAGTGTTGCGGCAACTGTTTTATATAAAGATGAAATTGAAAGTGGCAATAATATTGCGGCTGACACAGCTAAAAAAGCAACTGAATTTGCAAACAATGTTGCAAGTGCACAAAGTGCATTAAATTCAGGTGTGGTTGAATTTGCTGTAGATGCGGCAAATTTACGCTCTACTGTTGTGGGTGCTCTTGATATGTTAAGTACAAAACGCACACAACGTTTACCCAAAAAACACGGCAATATGTCTTTATAATTAATTAATTTATATTTTAAACACTATATAGGGAGGATATTTATCCATGAAATCTTTTAATGTTACAGTTAACGGTACAGCATACAATGTTACAGTAGAGGAAACAGGCGCTAGCGCATCTGCTCCTGTTGCTGCAGCACCTGCTGCTCCTGTTGCTGCGGCACCTGCCGCTGCTGCACCTACTGCTGCTGCCGGTGCAGTTACAGTTACAGCACCTATGCCAGGCAATATTTTAGATGTTAAAGTATCAGAAGGCGCAAGCGTAAAAAGCGGCGACGTTCTTTGCATCTTAGAGGCAATGAAAATGGAAAACGAAATTAAAGCACCACAAGACGGAACAGTTGCAACAATTAACTGCAAAAAAGGCGATGTTGTTAATGTTGGTGACGTTCTTGTTTCAATGAACTAAGCGTACGAGAGGAGAATTGAACTTGGCTAAAAAACCGGTTAAAATTACAGAAGTTGCATTGCGCGACTCACATCAATCACTTATTGCTACACGCATGACAATGGATGAAATGACAGAGATTTTACCTGTCATGGACGAAATTGGTTATTTTTCACTTGAGTGTTGGGGCGGAGCTACTTTCGACTCATGCATACGCTTTTTAGATGAAGACCCATGGGAACGTTTGCGTATACTACGCAAAAATTGCCCAAACACAAAATTACAAATGCTTTTCCGTGGTCAAAACATGCTTGGCTATCGTCATTATGCTGACGACGCTGTTGAATATTTCACACAAAAATCAGTTGCTAACGGCATTGATATTTTGCGTATATTTGACGCTTTGAACGACCCACGTAACCTTGAAACAGCGATTAAATCTGCTGTTAAAGAAAACGCACATGTTCAAGGCTGCATAAGCTACACATTAAGCCCTGTGCATAGCAATGAATATTTTGCAAATTATGCAAAAACACTTGAAAATATGGGTGCGCACAGCATTTGTATTAAAGATATGGCAGGCCTTTTAACACCATATGCAACACACGAGCTTGTTAAAAGCTTGAAAGAAACAATTAAAATTCCTGTTGACATTCACAGCCACTATACTTCAGGTTTGGCATCAATGTCTATATTAAAAGGTATCGAAGCAGGCGCTGATATTATTGATACATCAATCAGCCCACTATCACTTGGCACAAGCCATATGCCAACAGAAAGCCTTGTTGCTGCACTTCAAGGCACAGATTATGACACAGGTCTTGATCTTAAAAAATTAGATATTGTTCGTGCACATTTTGCAAAATTGCGTGAAAAATATCTTGCAAGCGGACAACTTAGCCCAAAAATGCTTGGTGTTGACGCAAACACATTGCTTTATCAAGTGCCCGGCGGCATGCTTTCAAACTTGTTAAAACAATTAAAAGATGCAGGCAAAGAAGATAAACTAGAGGACGTTTTGAAAGAAATCCCTCGTGTTCGTGAAGACTCGGGTTATCCACCACTTGTTACACCTACAAGCCAAATTGTTGG
>CAYJGV010000097.1:0-7749 GCA_964369715.1 uncultured Bacteroides sp.
AACTTTGTTTTAATTTCTAATTTCGTGAATTACACTTTAGTTTTATTTATAACTTTGTTTTAATTTCTAATTACATGAATTACACTTTAGCTTTATTTTAAAGTTTGTTTTAATTGCTAATTTCGTAAATTACACTTTAAGTTTTTTCACAAACTTATTTTAATTGCCAAATCCACAAATTACACTTTAGGTACAGCAAAATAAATATAACGCAGTGCAAAATAACAGCAATAGGCGGCTATCAAAATCACAGTGCACTTACGGCACTGTGCGCCACACTAAAGCTACCATATACTTTAGTGGCAAACTTCCCCACGCAGTGGGTTAACCGCATTTTGAATATCCACAATTACGGCAAATTGCACAGCCGCCCTCGTGCTCTAAAGTGCTGTCACAATCGGGGCAAAGCCCCTCTTCGTCGGCATTGCTTAAAATCGGCACTGCAACAAGCCTTTGCGCTTCAAGCTCATTGGCTAATGGCGTAAATTCATCGCTGTTTGCAATATACTCTTTAAAGCTTTCAATATGTGGCAAATGCAAACTTTGCGGTGCAACACCAACGCTTCCAACACCTTTTACAATGCTCTCTTCATCACTGAAATTTAAATTGATAGGCTCTTCATATTGTTCGGCTTCAATTTCTTCAAAACCTTGCAAAAATTCATTGCTTAAAAATTCAATATCTCCGTCAATGCCTGTCTCTTTTAAATCTTGAATAATATTTGTGTTATCACTAATATCTGCCAAAACTTCCTCGGAATATTCAATATAAGTCCTTTGCAAATCTTCTGCCTTTATCTCGTCTTCAATCGCAAAATTTTGCACTTCTTGCTGTTTTTGCTCCTCTTTATTCGCTTCACTTTTTATTGCATCAATTTCCTCAACAACATCAGGCTTAACTATATAATTAATCTCATCACTTATTACATAATTTTGCTCTTCTTTTTGCTCTATCACATCTTGGTTTAAATCATGTAAAACATCATTATCTTTTGTCAAAGATTCACCATTAAACGCACCGTTTTCATTTGTGCTTGATACAACAGGCGCATTTTGCACAGCGTTTTGGACATTTGCTAAAGGCTGTGTTTGTTCTTCTTGTTTTTGTGCGTTTATATCAAATTTATTTTCTGCTTCTGCCTTTCTTGGTGTTTGCTCTAAATAATCTAAAGAGGCGTTTTGCCTTTGTTCCTTTTGCACTGCCATATCTATAGTGCTTTTGTTCGGTAAAACTTTCTCTGCCTCAGGTATATTTATCGGCATATCAGCACTTTCTTTGATATATGCATCAACTTTACGAAGCACTTTCGCTATTGCATCAGGGCAAGAAGTACATGGCATTCCGCCCCTTCTTACAGTGGACGGGCAACGTATGCCTTTTAATTGGTCATACACTTCGTCGACGCTAATTCCACTTCGAAGTGCAATACTTGCAAGCCTTGCTGTCGCCTCGCTTTGGCTGGGGCAACCACCCGCTTTGCCTGTGCTTGTAAACACTTCACAAATGCCGTGTTTGTCATAATTAATCGTGATGTATAAATTACCACAACCTATTTTCATGCGCTCGGTAAAGCCCATTGTTACAGGCGGCCTTGGACGTGGCGCAACATCTGTTATAAGCCCTGTTTCGCCTTTTTGCGCAATTTCATTTTTATCTTGTAGCACGACTGTTTTCTCGTCTTTGTTCACACTGCCGATGTTTAAAACCTGCCCTGCCCTACTTCCATCACGGTAAATAGTAACACCTTTGCAACCTAGGCGATATGCAAGCATATAGCATTGTGCAACTTGTTTTTTCGTTGCGGAATTATCCATATTAATTGTTTTTGAAACGGCATTATCTGTGTGGTGTTGAAAAGCCGCTTGCATTTTTATATGGTCATTTGGTGAAATATCATGCGAGCACACAAACACTTTTTTAATATTATCAGGTATTTCATCAATGTGCGCAAGCGAACCCTCTTTTGCAATTTTTCGCATAAGCTCTTCTGAATACAAATTGCGCCTTTGTAAAAGCAGTTTTAAAACAGGGTTAACCTCTATCATTTCAGTGCCATCCATGATATTACGTACGTAAACATACGCAAAAATCGGCTCTATTCCCGAAGAACATCCGCCTATCATAGAAATTGTGCCTGTGGGCGCAATTGTGGTTATTGTGGCATTTCGCACAGGTGCTTTGTTTTTGAAAATGCTCTCGAAAAACAGCGGAAACGCACCGCGTTCACGTGCAATTTTCCTGCTTGCGTTTTGCCCCTCTATATTGATAAACGCCATCACGCTTTCGGCGTATTCAATTGCCTCTTCGCTATTGTATGGTATGCTTAAATATAACAGCATATCGGCAAAACCCATTACACCAAGGCCAATTTTACGTGTGTCTTTTGTTGTTTTGTCAATAATGTCCAGCGGATAATTATTAACGTCAATTACATTATCCAAAAAGTGCACTGCACTGTGTACGGTTTTTTTCAAAAGGGTGTAATCCAGCTCGAAACCACTTTCGGTTTGACGAAGCATTTTTGTCAAATTAATGCTTCCCAAATTACAGCTTTCATACGGCAAAAGCGGCTGTTCTCCACATGGGTTTGTGCTTTCAATTTCACCTTGAGAAGGCACAACATTGTCCCTGTTAAGCCTATCCAAAAACACAATGCCGGGCTCGCCGTTTTTATGTGCCGCACTGACAATTTCTTCAAAAACTTTGCGTGCATTAAGTTTTCCCACTGCCACTTTTGTCAATGGGTCAATTAAATCAAAATCACTACCTTTTTCAACGGCTTGCATAAAAGCCTCGGTAATGCCTATAGAAATATTAAAATTTGTAATCTCTGCATTATCGCTTTTGCAAGTGATAAACTCTTTAATATCAGGGTGGTCTATGCGCAAAATGCCCATATTTGCGCCACGGCGTGTGCCGCCTTGTTTAACTGCTTCTGTAGCGGCATTAAAAACTTTCATAAAGCTTACAGGGCCGCTTGCAATGCCACCTGTGGAATTTACAGGTGCACCGTTTTGGCGCAAACGGCTGAAAGAAAAACCTGTGCCGCCGCCACTTTTGTGTATTAATGCCGCCTGTTTAATAGATTCGAAAATATCTTCCATGCTATCTTTTACAGGCAAAACAAAACATGCAGACAATTGCCCAAGCGGTTTGCCTGCATTCATTAAAGTGGGAGAATTCGGCAAAAAGCGCATAGACGTCATAAGCTCGTAAAAATCGTTTTCCGTGGCTTTGATATCAGCATTTTCATCATAGAGCAAATCTGCCTTTGCAATAGCCTTTGCTATGCGGTTAAACATGCCCTGTGCGTCCTCGACAGCTTTTCCGTTATTGTCCTTTGCAAAGTAACGTTTTTCCAAAACTTTAAGCGCATTTTCACTTATCGGTATAGCCATGCTTATTCTCCGTTCTTTATTTTATTGTTATTTATAATATTAAAATTATCTAAGTTCTATATTGAGCTTGTGTTTTAAATCGCCTAAAATTTTCTGCACTGCTTTATCCGCTACTTTCGAGCTAATTTCTTCATCTGCCGAAAGTGTGATATTAAATGCCATACTCATTTTACCCGCTCCGATGTTTTCGCCTTTATAAATATCGAACAATTTAACCTCTTTAACCAAAGGCGAGGCTTTGCAAATTGCATCTGTTATGCTTGCGCACTCTGTATTTTCGTCGCAAATAAGCGCTAAATCACGCTTTACAGGTGCAAATTTGCTTAGCGGTACATATTTTATTTCCGCAGGCACGTTTTTGATGAACTCATCGTAATCTATTTGAGCAAGGAAGATGTCTCTGCCTTGTTTTTGGTCTTTTGGCAATTCAAGCGATGCTGTAATCTCGTTAGACAATTTGCCAAAAACGCCTATTTTTTCGCCATTTAAAAGTATATTTGCGCTTATACCGCTGTGTAAATAACTTGCATTTGCACGCTCGTAAGTGAATTTTACTCTAAATGCCTCGGCAAGGGCTTCTATAGTGCCTTTAACGGTGAAAAAGTCCTCTTCATCGCCAAATGCTCCAAGGCAAAGTGTTTGTTTTTCGTTGGGTTTTTCCGCAAGAGGCAATGCCTTTGGCAAATAGATATTGCCAAATTCGAACAAACGTCCCGCAACATTGCCCTTTTTAAGGTTTTCTTCAATAACTTTAAGCATGCTGGGCACTATGGTAGTTCTCATCAAAGAAAGATGCTCTGTTATAGGGTTTTGCAAACGGATAGCTTTCTTCTCGATAGAATCATCGGCAAAGTTCATGCGGTTTAAATCTGCCATAGAGCAAAACGCCAAAGTAACTGCCTCGAAATAACCTTGAGAACACATAAAGCGTTTTAGTTTAATCTCGTCTTTTTGCGCCTTTGTTAGGCCGCCAACAGTAACTTTACTGCTTGCCAAAAATGTCGGCACAATGTGCTCATAGCCATACATACGTATAACTTCTTCGGCTAAATCAGGGAAATCCGCAACGTCTTCACGGTATCTTGGCACGCTTATTTCAAGCATATCGCCCTGTTTTTCAACTGTAAAATCAAGACGAGTTAAAATATCGCAAATTACATCATCAGGCACTGTTATGCCCAAAACGCTGTTTATCTGCGCTGTGCTTGCTTTAATAATGCGGCGCTGAGTGCTTGCGCCAGCACTGCAATCAAAGCTTACATCGGTTATGTCGCCACAATTAAGCTCTTCAATTAAATTAAGCGCTCTTTTAAGTGCAAATTCTGTTGTAAATTCGTCTACACCTTTTTCATAGCGCAATGAGGAATCACTGCTTTGTCCAAGCGCACGTGAGGTTTTTCTGACGCTTTCACGTGCAAAAGTTGCGCATTCAAACAAAAGCTCTTTTGATTTGTCTGTCATGCCGCTATCAAGGCCGCCCATTACGCCTGCAATTGCAACAGGTTTATTTGCATCGCATATAATTAAATTTTGTGGGCTTAATTCAAACTCTTTTTCGTCTAAAGTAGTAATTTTTTCGCCCTCTTTTGCACGGCGAACTATAATGCTTTTGCCCTCGATTGTGTCTAAATCAAAAGCGTGCATAGGTTGTCCTATTTCTAAAAGGGTGTGGTTTGTTATATCGACAATATTGTTGATACTGCGCAAACCTGAAACCGCAAGACGCCTTTTTAACCAGCGTGGCGAAGGCGCAATGCGAATATTTTTAACATAGTGCGCAAGATATCTTGGGCATAAATCGCCATCTTGCACGCTTACGCTTATAGTGCTGTTTTCCTCGTGTTTTGCATTGTATGAGATTGGAGGTATTTTAAGCTTAGTGTTAAGCACAGCGGCAACTTCCCTTGCAATGCCCAAAACGCATTGACAATCGGGGCGGTTTGCTGTGATTGAAATATCCAAAATATAATCATTTAAGCCGACAATATTGCAAATATCTTCGCCGACATTTGCATCATCGCCTAAAATCAAAAGGCCGTTTACCTCTGCGCCCTCGTAATAATCGTCATTTATGCCAAGTTCTTCGCCCGAGCAAAGCATGCCGTTTGACATAATGCCTTTCATTTTGCGTGCCTTAATTTTAAAGCCACCGGGCAATGTTGCGCCGTCAAGTGCCGCAGGCACTTTTGCGCCCACAAAAACATTTGGTGCGCCTGTGGTTATTTCAATATCACTGCCGTATTTACCGCAATCGATAACGCAAAGTTGCAAATGGTCTGTGCCCTCTTGTTTTTCCATAGATTTTATTTGCCCTACGACAACTTTATCAATATCTTTTGATAAATCGATTAATTCTTCCACTTCGAAACCGCACGAAAACAATTTTTCAACAAGTTCCTCAGGGCTGATATTAATATCTACATACTCTTTAAGCCAGCTTAGTGCTATTTTCATTTTGTTTTTCCTTTCGGATATATATTTTACAAATATTTATTAAATTTAAATGGTGTCAATGCGAATTAAAACGAATTTAAAATTTGCTTTTATGGCGTTTTTTCGCCTTAATTTTTTACAGTTTTAAAAATGCTTAAAATGACATTTTCAGCAAAAATTGCAAATGTAATCCACATTGATGTTCTAAACGCATAAAAAAACTTTTCCTGTGTGTTAATTTCAAGCTGATTTAGCAAATTAAAACCGCTTTGCAAAACGCTGTTGTAAGCTATGCCGTCCTGAAATTCGCTCACGGCCAAAGCCATGCAATTTATTCCTAAATCAACAGACACAAATGCCGATAATAAAAGCGCAAATGCCGAAATTATTTTTAGTGTTTTCATATATTTAACCTTATTTTCTATTCGCTAAACTGTGCTAAGAAGCGCACATCATTTTCGAACAAAAGCCCCATGTGGTTAATGCCGTATTTAAGCATTGCAATGCGTTCGATGCCGATACCAAAGGCAATACCTGAATATTCATCAGGGTTGATATCACAATTTTTAAGCACACTGCGGTTTACAACGCCGCCGCCTAAAACTTCTATCCAGCCTGTGTGTTTGCACAAATTGCAACCTTCGCCGCCGCAAACAAAACAGCTTACATCAACTTCAACACTGGGTTCTGTAAACGGGAAAAACGATGGACGAAGACGTGTTTTTGTGCTTTGTCCAAAAATGGCTTGCACAAAGCTGCCAAGCATGCCTTGCAAATCGCTTAAATTGATGCCTTTATCAACCACAAGTCCCTCCATTTGATGGAACATAGGGCTGTGTGTTGCATCGCTATCACTGCGGAAAACTTTGCCCGGAACAAGCACTTTTATCGGTGGCTTTTGGCTGTCCATAACACGCACTTGCCCGGGGGAAGTATGTGTGCGCAAAAGCAGTTCAGGTGTAAGGTAAAAGGTGTCTTGCATATCACGTGCAGGGTGGTCTTTAGGCACGTTAAGACGTGTAAAATTGTGGTCGTCATCCTCTATTTCAGGGCCTTCGTAAATAAAAAAGCCCATGCCTGCAAAAACATCTATAATTTCATTTTTAACTAATGTGATAGGGTGAAGCCCACCGCTTTTTCGCATTGTCGCCGGCAAGGTTATATCTATGCTTTGCGACATACTTAAAGCTTGCATTTCTGCTTCTTTAATACGCGTTGCGGCATCTTCATATTCAGCAGTTACTTTTTCTTTCAAAGAGTTAATAATTTTGCCTACTTTTGGGCGGTCTTCTGCGCTGACATTTCTAAGCTCTTTCATAAGCGATGGAATTTCACCGTTTTTGCTTAAAAAGTTTTGCCAAAATTCGGATAATTGCTGACTGTTTTGCGCATTATCAAGCATTGTTTTGGCGCGCTCGCCAAGTTCGTTAATGGTATTTTGCATGTTTTTGCTCCTTATAAAAAAATAAACTTCGTCTGTAAAAGCGAAGTTGGTAAATACAATTTTATCAACATTTTCTCACATTTGAGTATATCACAAAGCGACAAAAATAGTCAAGTAAAATAAGGCAATTTGCATGTATAATTAAAGGTGAAAATCAAATTGAAATTTTGTTTAATAATTTGAAATTTAGCAAAAATGTGGTATACTTAAGGCAATGTTTTAAATGCATAATAAAATTGAAATTGTTTTCGCTATTTGCTTATCATTTAAACGTGTAAAATTGATATGCCTTTGTAGCTCAGTGGATAGAGCGCCGGCTTCCGACGCCGGGTGCGTTGGTTCGATTCCAATCAGAGGCTCCAGCAGCGTGACGCTGCACCCAAACCGCCCTTTAGCTTGTGCTAGAGGGTGTTTTCTTGCCCGTAATTTTATATTATCTGTTATATAACGCACAAAACAAAAAATAGGTTGAA
>CAYJGV010000098.1:0-7728 GCA_964369715.1 uncultured Bacteroides sp.
GACGTATTTTTTTGCATTTTTTATTTTAGGGCTTGACTTTTAATAGTTAGTCTTTTTTTGCATCCATAAACCTTTATATATCAAAGTTATATATATATTTACTATTTAAAAAAATGACACACATAAAATAATAATCCGCTACGAATTGATTTAAAAAATCAAAATGAACCTTATTTGAACTTTTTTGTTTTATATATTGTTTTAAACATATTTTGAGGTTTATAACCGGTATGTTTGTGAGGTCTTTTATTATTATAAAATTCCATATAGCGCCTAAACTATACATAATAGTTTGAGCCTTTTTATCATAATCAAGAATGCCATTTGCTTTTAAAATGGCAAGATGTTGTGAAATGACGGATTATGTAATTTGCAATTTTTCAAGTAGCGATGAAACACTCAGTGTTTCTTTTACAAGTTCACACAAAATATGTAGCCTATTTTCGTTTGCCATCACTTTTAGCAAATTAGAAACTTCTTTTGCCTTTTCTTTCATTTCATCCACATTCTTTTCCTCCGTTTTTTAATTTGCAAATACCTTGCGTCATTGTTCCCATTGGACAGTACACACAAAACCCTCGGTGGCTTAGGTGAAAAAGCACCAACATCAACACCATAAAACAACACACCTATAAAATTAACAGGATTTTTCATTTATATACAAAAACCCCTGTTAGTGTTCCCTTTTTTATTAGTGTTTTCACCGCACACATAAAAGCAAATTTAAATAATCAATCTTATTTAGATAATATTTAACATTAAATTAATATTAATTTAATTTATTATTAAATTATGTGTAGAAAAATAAAATTTCTTTTTGTGCAAAAAGCTATCCTCATTTCATTTATGGAATAAAACCTATCAAAGCCACACAATTACCTCTTGTTTCATTTCATATATAAAATTACATTAATATTACAGTCCAAATGTGCATTTTACTACATCTTTACAAGTTAACTTTTGTATGATAAAATCACACACAGAAACGAAATTTATTGAAAAATTCAACGAATTAGTGACAAAAATTAATTTTTAAACAATATTATGCATTGAGAGGGTTAAATGACAAATAATTCAGAGCAAGCGATGCAACAAAAATGGCAAAATTACAGTTCTTTAAAAAGTTTGCAAATTTTATCGTGTATTATTAAAAGTGATAAACCTTTAGGTGTTTCTGCAATATCTGAAATTACAGGCCTTTCCGCAGCTTCGGTGCACAGAATCTTGCAAGAATTATTAGCTTGTCAATTTGTGGAAAAAGATGACACCGAAAAAACCTATTTTATGGGTGTTTCTGCCTGGTCACTCGCTTTAAACATTAAAGATTCATATTACCTTATAACTGCTGCCCAAAATGAAATGGCTCGGTTAAACGAACTTTCGAAAGAAACTGTACATCTTATTAAATTAGATGATTTGGAAGGCGTTTATCTTTCAAAATTAGATGCAAAAAACCACATAGGCCTTCGGTCTCGTGTTGGTGGCAAAATGCCACTATATGCAACCAGTGCAGGCAAGTTGATTTTATCGGGACAAAACAAACAATGGCTTGATAGATATTTTACACAAATTGAGCTTCGACCTACTTCTGAAAACACAATTTGTGATGAAAGTGCATTGCGCAGAGAATTAGAAATTGTAAAAATGCAATGTTACGCAATGGATAACAGAGAGCACCACCCTGATATTGTATGTGTTGCAGCACCAATATTTGATTCAAGCAAAAAGATATCTTGTGCGATAAGCATTTCAGCCCCAGATTACAGGATGTCGCTTGACAAGGCGACTTCTTTAATAAAAGAGGTGCAAAAAAGTGCACAAATTATAAGCGAAAAATTAGGTGGAGATTTCCCTATAAAAGTATAGAATGAAAAACTTAAATTAGAAAGGAGAAAATACAAAGAAATGAAAGAAAGTAAAAGAGATTTAATTACAGGAGCAGTTCTGCTTTTTTGTACTGCCGTATATTTTTGGAAATCATTTGAAATAAGAGTTTTTTCAGGAGATGGTGCAACAATTATAAGCGCCAGAACTGTGCCACAAATTTGGGCAGTCTTTATGGCTGTTTTATCTTTAATATTAATAGTAAGAAGTGTTTTAAGGTATAAAAAAGAAAATGTGCAAGCAGATAAAAAAACAGAAAAAAGCAATAACTTTTTTAAAGAATACAGCACAGTTATATGCACATTTGTATTAATAATTATATATGCACTTCTTATAGAAAATATAGGATATTTAATTTGTACAACGCTATATATAATTATACAAATACCGCTTTTAACAGAAAAAACTCGCAGAACAAAAAAGACAATTATTTTATCGGTAATAGTGGCAATATTGTTTTCAGTTATAACAAATTATTTATTTGTTAACATATTTAATGTGCCATTACCCGAAGGTTTATTAGGATTTTAAATAATGGAGGAAATTAAATGTATTTAGAAGGCTTTTTGTCTGTTGTAACAAACCCTCTTATTTTAGTTATGATGCTTATCGGCGTTGCAATAGGCATAATATTCGGTGCTATACCGGGGTTAACTGCTACAATGGCGATAACAATGTGTTTGCCGCTTACATATTCAATGAGCCCTGATATGGCTATTGCTGTATTAATTTCACTGTATGTTGGTGGAATTTCCGGTGGACTTATATCCGCAATTTTGCTTAATATTCCGGGCACGCCGTCATCAATTGCAACAGTTTTAGATGGTGTACCCATGGCAAATAAAGGTCAGGCGTATAAAGCTTTAGGCATCGGGGTTTTTTATTCTTTTCTTGGCACATTGTTTGGGCTAATTATTTTGTTGTTGGTTGCGCCACAACTTGCCGCACTGGCAATTGAATTTGGCCCGTTTGAATATTGTGCACTTGCAATTTTATCGCTTTCTGTTGTTATCGCACTTGCTGGCAAAGACTTTTTAAAAGGTCTTATTTCTGCACTAATCGGTTTAATGTTAGCAACAGTTGGTTTAAGCCCTTTAGATAGCATGAAAAGATTCACTTTTGATAATATCAATTTAAATGCCGGCTTTTCTTTGTTATCATTATTGATTGGTTTATATGCTATTACAGAAGTTGCACATGCTGCATATTCAGCACTACACCCAAGAAAAATGGAAATACGTGAAGTTGATGCAGGAAAAGGGCTTGGATTTACATTAAAAGAATTTAAAAGCTCGCTCGCAAACTTTTTCACATCGGCAACAATTGGGACAGGTATAGGAATTTTACCGGGTATTGGTGGCGGTGCTGCCGGAATGCTTGCATACACTGTTCAAAAAACACGCTCGAAAAACCCTGAAAAATTCGGACAAGGTTGCATGGATGGAATCGTTGCCTCGGAAAGCGCAAACAATGCTGTTATCGGCGGTGCACTAGTTCCGCTTTTAACCCTCGGCATACCGGGAGACGGTGCAACAGCAATGTTACTTGGCGGTTTAATGATACATGCCGTAACACCGGGGCCGCTAATTTTTGAAAAGCACGGCGAGATTGTTTACGCTATTTACGGAGCACTGTTTGTATCCACAATTTTCATGCTATTTGTAGAATGGCTTGGCATGAAATATTTTGTCAAAGTTTTAAAAATACCAAGAAACTTTTTATTGCCACTAGTTGTAATTATGTGTGCAATAGGCGCTTTTGGTGAAACCAGCCGTACGTTTAGCATATTAATGATAGCCGTTTTCGGGTTCTTGGGATATTTTATGCAAAAAGCTAAATTGCCAATACCTCCATTGGTTCTTGCATTTATTTTGGCATCAACCTTTGAAGAAAACTTGCGAAGAGTTTCTCAACATTTAGCACTAGACCCCACTCAACTTTTTTCTCACCCAATAGCAAATGTTTTAATTATTGCAACCGTTGTAATAATTGCTGTTATACTCATTTCAAGAAAAAAACAACAACAGTGAAATGATATTTAGCATTTATTAATATATCATAAATTTAAGGAGTAATTTGTATGAAAAAGTTATTATGCGTATTATTAGCAATAGTTTTGGTGTTCTCTTTTGTTGCTTGCTCTTCAACAAGCACAGACACCGAGGAACCAACAACACAAACAACCCAAGAAACACAAACAGCAACAGAAGGCGAAGAAATGATGTGGCCTGAGGAAGATATAACCATAACTGTTGGCTTTCCTGCCGGCGGTGACGCAGACATACTTACACGTCATTTAGCTACAGCACTAAATGCAGAGCTTGGCGTTAATGTTATTGTAAACAATATGGAGGGCGCAAATGGTTCTTTAGCAAGTGAAGACTTAGTTGCGCAAAATAATCCAGAATATAATTTTACAGTAGTAAATACACCTGCACTTAGCGCTAACCCTGTTACAGGTTTAACAGAGCTTGATTATACTAGTTTTGACCCTGTTGCTATCTTTGCTACAGTCTCAGGCGAAACATTATACACATCACCTGATGCACCTTATAGCACTTTAGAAGAATTTATTGCTTATGCTACAGATAATGATGTAACAATAGGTGTGGCTATGGGCGGCTCTCTTTATGCAGCAACTGCAGCTTTAAAAGACAGCGGTTTAAAATTAAACATTGTTGACAGTGGCGATGCTCCATCAAGAATTACAGCGCTTTTAGGCGGACAAATTGATTGCACTTTCGCATCTTATACATCAGGACGCGATTATGTGGAAAACGGCGATTTTGTTGAACTTGCAACACTTTGCTCAGAGCCTTTAGCTGTTAACCCAGACCTACCAGCTGTTAACTCTCTAGTGCCCGGCGTGTTTGTTGATTCAGACCTTGTTTTACTGGCACAAGACGGAGTAGACCCAGCTATAGTAGAAGCATTAAACACTGCTATTCAAAATGTGTATGCTAATGATGCAGAATATGTAGAAAAAATGGAAGCGCACACATTCCAAAGTGCAGATCCACTATCTGTTCAAGAAACATTAGATTCATTAAAACTACAATATGATACATTCCAAAATTATGCACAGTTTTTACAATAAATAAAACAAATGCGAGAGGAGTACTCCTCTCGCACATTTAATAAATTTGGAAGGGACAAAACTTATGAATAAGCCAAGTGGAATAATACCACCTATACCAACACCTTTAAATGCAGACGAAACAATTGATGAAATAAGCTTAAGAAAAATGATTAAATATTGTAAAGAAAAAAACTTTGGAGGTGTTTTTGTTTGTGGAACAAACGGTGAAGGCGCACTTCTTACAGATATTGAAAGACTAAAAGCGTTTGAAATTTCACTTGATGAAGCAAATGGCGAAATACCTATACTTGCAGGTTGCATGGAGACAGCAAGCGAAAAAGTTTGCGCTTTAGGTACGGCGTTTGAAAAAATGGGTGGAGAATATATCGTTGTAACAGCACCTTTTTACACCACGAATAAAAGCGAAACTGAAATAGTTAACCACATTAAAAAAATAAGCACTAATGTAAATTTAAAAACTTATGTTTATAATATTCCACCTTATGTTGGCTATGAAATCCCTCTTTCTGTAGTTAAAGAGGTTAGCACATTTGAAAATGTTATTGGTTATAAAGATTCTTCAGGAAACATCGATAATTTTATTCACCTATTGCAATATTTTAAAGATACAGAATTTCAATTGTTTCAAGGAAAAGCAACACAGGTTGGCCTTTGCCTATGCCTTGGTGCCGATGGTGCAATTCCAAATATTTCGACTTTATTGCCACAAGCTGTAAACAAACTGGTTTACCACAGCAAATTAAATGAATTAGATGAAGCGATTAAGTACCAACAAAAAATTAATATACTTTTAAGCGCACTTTTCAAAATGCCTAATATAATTTCGGGTTGCAAATATCTGCATTCAAAATTAGGTTTAATGCAAGAGCATGTCTGTGCCCCTGCCGTAATGCTTACGCAAGATGAGAAAAAAATGTTGGACGAAGCATTTGCACAAGCAGGCGGTATAATATAGTATTATTATATTTTGTAAAAATTAATTGTATCGGAGAATTTTAATGAGCAAATTAACCATAAGGCTTGATGATAAAGATAATATAGTCATAGCGTGTTGTGACATTAAAAAAAGCACAATTATAGCAGATGAAAATATTGAAACTGTAGATGATATAAGCCAAGGCCATAAAATTAGTACCCGTTTAATTAAAAAAGGTGAACATATTTTAAAATATGCAACATCTATCGGCATAGCAAAAGAGAATATACCAAAAGGTTCTCATGTACACACAAGCAAAATTTTATTTACTCCTAACAATGAAAACGAAAACTTTTGCTGTGAATATAAAAAAACTGTGCTTGTACCGCAAAATAAAAGAAAAACTTTTAACGGTTATGTGCGCAAAAACGGCGAGGCAGGCACACGTAATATAGTTGCTGTTATTTCGCTCAGCAATTGTGCGGCTAGTGTTGCTAAAAAAATTGCAAAATATTACAAAAACAATATTGATGAATACGAAAATGTTGATGGCGTTGTGGCGCTAACACATACGCTTGGCTGTGGCATGGAAGCTGCCGGTAGCATCCCAATGAATTATTTAAGGCAAGTTATAGTTGGCAGCATGTTAAACCCTAATATTGGTGGTGTGCTTTTGGTGTCACTGGGCTGTGAAAGAAACACTTTGGAATCACTATGTGATGACCCATTATTTACAAAAGCGGACAATATGCAAACTTTGTGCATTCAACAAGCCGGCGGTGGAATAGCCGCAGTTAATGACGGTGTGCATTTGGTGAAAAATCTGCTTTTAAAAGCCAATGAAAGCAAACGAGAAAAAGTATCCGCAGAGTATTTACGCATAGCACTTCAATGTGGCGGCTCTGATTCTTTTTCAAGTTTTACAGCAAACCCACTTGTTGGAAAAACTGTAGATAAGCTTGTGTACGATGGCGCATGTGCTTGCCTTTCTGAAACAACAGAGGTGTTTAGTGCTGAAGGTTCTCTTTTAAGAAGAGCGAGAAATATAGAAGTAGCAAATAAACTACTTGAATATTTAGATAGATGGAAAGAATACGCAAAAGGCAAATCTATTCAAATTAATGGCGAAGTAACTCCGGGTAATATGGCTGGCGGACTTAGCAATATTTTAGAAAAAGCACTTGGAAGTGTTAAAAAAGGTGGCTCGACTGCTTTGGTAGAATGTTATGATTATGCACAGCCAATAAAAGAAAAAGGGCTTGTTTTTATGAATGCGCCATCTTATGACCCTGTAGGTGCTACGGCACAATTTGCAAGTGGGTGCACTTTATGCCTGTTTACAACAGGCAGAGGCTCTTGCCTTGGCTCGGCTTATCTGCCCACAATAAAAATAGCATCCAACACAAAATTATATAATAATATGAATAGCGATATGGATTTTAACGCCGGTACAATAGCTGACAGTAATTTAAGCATAGATGATTTAGCATGTGATTTATATGATAAAATAATTGCAGTAGCTTCAGGAGAACTAACATCCAGCGAAAAATTCGATATTGGAGAAGACGAGTTTATTCCATGGCATATTGGTGTTACCGGTTAATTTTAATGCAATGTGATTGTGTGTAATTATACGGTATGCATTTTGTATAAGCAAGCCATCTCAGTGTGATGATTTGTAAATCCACGAAATGTGTCGTATTATCACCAAAAATCAGGCTTTAGAGTCGGGAGCCTGTTTTTTATGGAAGTCCAAAATTATAAACCGCTTTCGAGCAGTTTTAATGAAAAATAGTCTGCTTTTCGAGGCATAGTAGTCGTGTTTTTT
>CAYJGV010000099.1:0-7666 GCA_964369715.1 uncultured Bacteroides sp.
AGATTATTTATATTATACATAACAAACTTTGCTTTACTTGTTATTTTAAATCATACAAAACAAACTAGCCAAAATAAAAACGCCATTTAATTAAAATGGCGTTTTGTTAATTTTAACAAACATATACAAAGCACAATAACTTGCACCGATAAAGCGATAATAGCTGCGATTGTTGCGCCTTGCATTTCAAACATATTAAGCATGGGCACGCTTACAATAAGCGCTGTAATGATACCTGCGACATTGGCTATAATAAGTTGCTTTATAGCACGCATAATTGTTAAAATCATGCTGAAAAATAACACGATTGCGGTTATGACAGCCAAGACAACCATTGGTGAAAGCAAATATTGATATTGCTCAAGATTAGCATCAATAAAAGTTCTAAGCCCCCATGCGCCAAGGAATTCTGCCACGAAAAGCCCAAGCGGTAAAAGCGCTAAAATTGCCGCACACACCTGTAATAATATTTTATAAAAGGCTTTTTTGTTTTTGCTGTTATAATGCTGTGCAAAAAATGTGATAAACGGTGTAAATAAATAAGTAGCACCAACTTGCAAAAGTAAAACGGGAGCGGTGACAGAACCGTAAATTCCAAGCATTTCACTGCCAAAAATGCGTTCGAGTAAGATTTTTGGTATAGACGATGTTGTCGTATTTAAAAAGCTATACAATGCAAGCGGCGCACATGTTATTAATATAAGCTTTACTTCGTCAAATTTTACTTTTTCTTTTTTGTAAAAGTTTTTTACAATGCCTTTTGTGAAAATAAAATAAATTGCTATATTAAAGCTAAGCATTAATACCATGGCAATTGTCATAGAATTAGTAAAGGCAAGACCTAAAACAAATGCAAGCAATGAAAAAATGCCTCTTAATGCATAACTTTTGCCAACAAGGTCAAGTCTGCCACGTTTTTGCTTTATGGCATTGTAAACATCTGTTTTGCTTTCTAGCATTTTAAAGCCAAGCATTAAAAATATACATATTATTTGTACATAAGCATAAGGTGTGCTGAAAACACCTGCAAATAAAACAAAAATTAAACATAACAAAACAGCCGCAGCACATGTTATGTTGCGGCTGTTTACATAAGCGTTATCAGAAAACTTACCCTTTAAATCTGAAACTTGATAGCTGTACATGCCGTAAGAGGCAAGCGCCAAAAAAGTGTTTGTAAGCGTTGTGGAAGTATTTAAAAGGCCTGCGTTTTCTGCGGCTGTTTGCTGTGTGCCAAAACGCCACACCAAAAGGGTAAAAAGCCATTGTGCCGCAAAATATATTAATGAGCCGGCAGTGTTCCATAAAAAATTACGTTTGATGTTTTCGTTTTGCAAATTATTACTCCTTGAGAATAATTTTGTTTAATATAAATTGCTATTTAATATCAAAATATCTTATGCGTTTTCACTGTCGTAGGGCACTTCTAAAAATTGTAAATTATAAGGACTGTAAACAGTGTGTGTCGCCATGTAATCCACCCATTCAACATAGCCTTGTGGTTTTATATGATAACCGTCAGGCTGTGTGATATCTTCTCTTAAAGCGCCTGTTTCATCTGCTAAAATTTCATTTACGTTTAAGTAGAAAATGCCCTTTTCCTGTGCCATTAAGGAAAGTGCGTTGTTTAAACCTGCAATACGCTCGTTAGACATTGCAGGGCGCCTTTCTGCCTCTGCTTGTGAAACAGGTGTGATAGAGTTCAAATAAATTGGTGTAGTTGGAAATTGTACTTTCAACATATCCAGAAAATCGCCGTAATATTTTAAAAAGCCTTCGTCGTCCGGCAAAGAGATAAGCGCATTAGTGCCCATTGCGATATAAATGCTGGTTGGGGTTTGTTGTGTGATGTAATCCCATGCAGGTACATAAGTTTGGTCGGCTAATTGTGCTGAATTATTTGAAATAATTTCCCTTGGCCCTATGCCCTTATAGCCTGCAACTGTGGTGATTTCAAGTAATGGCTGATACACAGCAAAACCTTGTGCGAGTGAATCGCCTATAATAAGCGATGTTCTGAAATATTCTAAATTAACTTTGCCGTTTTGTGGCAATGACAACATGCGTGAATCTGGAGAAGTTGAAACATAGTTCAAAGTTTGTGCAACCGGCACAGGTGTATCCCATACATCGTCGACATATGCATCATACTCTAATGTGCCTGCCTCGTCGGAGCTATCGCTTGTTAAAGGTGAGCCCGTCATATATTCATCAAGAGAACCGGAATCTCCAAAAATATTATTGCCACCCATTAATTGCACAATAAAATAAAGTGAAACAACAACAAATATAACGGCCATAACTCCTATTACAACCATTGTTTTAGAGCGCTTTGCTCTCAATTCTTCCACTTCACTGTGATTACTGCTTTTAAAATCAGACATTGTTTTCTCCATTCCACCGCAATAAAAAATAAGCAAGGCGAGCCACTTTGCGGTAAACAGAGGCTTTGCCGAATATCAATGTGTTTAATATATAAAATTTAGTTAAATGTATTATGTGTAAATTAAGAAATTAAAGGTGTTCCACCTATATAGGGGTTAGCGCTGTTATAGCTTGTGTGTTTTATTAGATATTCTCGCCATAAACTATAGCCCGAATTGTTTAAGTGTACGCCGTCACTTCCTGCGACAATCTCTTCGTTTAAATCGCCGTTTGCATCAGATAATACACTGTATAAATCTAAATAGCACCAATTGTAATCATAGGCAAGTTTTGCAAGGCTCTCGTTCAAATTACGTATGCGCTCGTTGCTGTATTCTTCTTCGGTTGTGCTTTTTTCATTTGTTACAGGGGTTAAAGATTGTAAATAAAACACAGTGTCCGCAGGCAATTTCTCTTTTAAAAAAACAATTAAGTTTTCATAATAAAGCAAAAATGCCTCATCGTCAATGCTGGATAAAACATTCATGCCTAATTGCACATAAACTTTTTTCGGTGATGCCGCTAAAATTTCGTCAATTGCCACAACAAGTTCACCGTTAACATTTGTTACAGAGCCCTCCATTATATTACGTGGGCCTATGCCTGTATATGCGGCATAATTTGTATTAACAATTCCGCTTGCATATGTTTGAAAACCTAAAGTTAAGCTATCGCCAACAAAAACAGCGTCACTAAAATAGGACATATCAACACGGCTGTGCTCGCTTTGCGCCATCATTGCGGCTGTGGGCACGGTATAGCTTACTTCACCCTCGATTGGGCCTATAACACCTTGCACATTTTGATTTTGCTCGGGCAATGCTTCTTCGGTTTGGTCTTGTGTTGTAGTTTCGCTTTGTTCGTCGTTCATCTTAGGTATTTCAATAATGGCGGTAATAATTCCTGCCAAAATAAGTATGAAAACAAAAGACATTAAAAAGAAATTGCGGCGCAAACGGTTAATTCTTTTGCGGCGTTCAACATGTGAAATCTTTGGCTGTTTGCTGTTTGTTTCTTTTGGCAAATACGTCCCCTACCCTTCATAATCATACATACAAATATTATACAGTAAAATTGCTTAGTAAGCAAGTTTATAAATGTTAAATTTTAATGGCAAGCATTATTTTTAAAATAAAAAACAACGATATATCTATTGACAATGAATACACTAGTATAGTACGATATAATCATAAAAGCAATAGTGAAAAGTTTTCCATGTGTTTTAATAATGTGGTATAAATATTAAATTGTAAATATATGCTAATATAACGAAGGCGATTTGTATGTATTAATGTTTTGTTTAATAAAAAACCACACAGCAAAATTTATATCGATGAAGTTAGAGAGTGTGAAAATCTTTTTGTTTTTGCAATCTCTTTTTTGTTATAAAGAAGATAAATTCTGTTAAGGAGGAAATATTATGGCAAATAAACCGTTAAGTGATGTTAAAGTTTTGGATATGACAAGGGTTTTAGCGGGACCTTATTGCACAATGATGCTTGCAAATATGGGTGCAGAAATAATTAAATGCGAGATGCCTAAAACAGGTGACGATTCAAGGGCTTACGGCCCACATAAAAACGGAGAAAGCGCATATTTTATTAGCATTAACAGAGGTAAAAAGAGCATTGTAATAGATATGAAAAGTGACGAGGGCAGGGCAGTTTTTAAAACACTTGTGACACAAGTTGATGTCATTGCCGAAAATTTTAAACCGGGAACAATGGAAAAACTGGGCTTTGGTTACGATACTTTAAAAGAAATTAACCCAGGTTTGATTTATTGTGCTATGTCGGGCTTTGGGCATTCGGGGCCTTATTCAAAAAGGCCGGCGTATGATATGATAGTTCAAGGCATGGGTGGCATTTTAAGCGTTACAGGAGAGCCCGGAAGAGACCCCGTGCGTGTTGGGGTCTCCATAGGTGACATTGTGGCAGGCATGTATGGCGCATATGGCACACTGGCGGCGTTATATCAACGCAAAGAAACAGGCATGGGGCAAAAAGTTGACATAGCTATGTTCGATTGTCAATTATCTATTTTAGAAAATGCCATAACAAAAACATCAATGACAGGCAATGTTCCGGGCCCACTTGGGCTAAAACATCCGTCTATAACACCATTTGAAGCATATAAGACAAAAGACAGCAGCATTATTGTTGCCGCAGGAAATGATAAATTATTTGCGCTATTTTGCCAAGTTACAGGCAACGAGGAATATATAACAGACGAAAGATATGCAAGCAATCCCGAGCGAAATAAACGTTTGCATGAAGTGACAGAATTATTCCAAGGCAAAATGCTTGAAAAAACCACAGAAGAGTGGATGAAAATTTGCATTGAAAAAGGCATACCGGCAGGGCCGATAAACACTATAGACAAATTGTTTGAAGACCCACAAGTTGAAAGCCGAAACATGCTTGTGGAAGTTGAGCAACCTAATATAGGCACGATAAAAGTAGCGGGAAACCCTGTTAAATTAAGCACAGTAAAAGTGGAAGATGAAGTGCCGAAACTGCATGCGCCAATGCTTGGCGAGCACACAGCGCAAATTTTAAAAGACATGTTAAATTATACAGATGAACAAATAGAGGAATATGTAGAAAAATATCATTGATGGGGAGAAAATTTTAATGAGCAAACTTGAAGATTTAAGGCAAAGAAAAGAAAAAATAATGCTTGGAGGTGGAGAAAAACGCATTGAAAAGCAACATGCACAAGGCAAATTGACAGCGAGAGAACGTCTTTTAAAATTGTTTGATGAAGACAGCTTTACAGAGATTGACGCATTTGTTAAACACCGCTGTACATATTTTGACATGGACAAAAACGAATTGCCAACTGACGGTGTAGTGACAGGATATGGCAAGGTTGACGGCAGAATTGTTTACGCATATGCGCAAGATTTTACTGTCATGGGTGGTTCTTTAGGCGAAGTGCAAGCAAATAAAATTTGCAAAGTTATGGATAACGCTTTAACTGTTGGTGCACCCCTTGTAGGGCTTAACGATAGTGGCGGCGCAAGAATTCAAGAGGCTATAGATGCACTTTCAGGCTATGGCAAAATATTTTTCAGGAACACAAAAGCTTCAGGTGTGATTCCGCAAATCACCGCAATAATGGGGCCTTGTGCAGGCGGCGCGGTTTATTCGCCTGCTTTGACAGATTTCACTTTTATGGTGGATAAAACCAGTAAAATGTTTATAACAGGGCCTGATGTAATTAAAGCGGTTACAGGCGAGGAAGTTAGCCCAGAGGCATTGGGTGGCGCGACCACACATAATAAAACTAGCGGTGTATCGCAGTTTATTTATAAAACTGACGAAGAGTGCATAAAAGGCATAAGAAAACTGCTTTCATATTTGCCGTCTAATTATAAAGAGAGCGCGCCCGAAAAAAACGCAAATGATTTAAATAAAGCACTGCCTCAGCTTGATAATTTCTTACCTGAAAGCCCTAACAGGCCATATAATATGTATGAGATTATCAAAGAAGTGGTTGACAATAATGACTATTTTGATTATTTGCCAATGTTTGCGCAAAATATCATAACATGCTTTGCGAGAATTGGCGGTAAATCTGTGGGGATAATTGCAAATCAACCAAGCTCAATGGCAGGGTGCCTTGACATAAATGCGTCGGATAAAGCCGCACGATTTATTAGAACATGCGATGCTTTTAATATTCCGCTTGTGAATTTTGTTGATGTACCGGGATTTTTGCCTGGAACAGCGCAAGAATATGGCGGCATAATAAGGCATGGTGCAAAAATGCTTTATGCTTACAGCGAGGCGACAACACCAAAAATAACCATGATTGTTCGCAAAGCATATGGCGGTGCATATCTTGCAATGTGCTGTAAAGAATTGGGCGCAGACATGGTTTTTGCGTGGCCTGACGCAGAAATTGCGGTTATGGGTCCTGATGGAGCGGCGAATATTATATTTAGGGACACAAGTGGCGACCCAGAGCTTAGAGCGCAAAAAATAGCGGATTATAAAAAGGAATTTGCAACGCCATACAAAGCGGCTGAAAGAGGCATGGTGGATGATGTTATTGAGCCATGCGATACAAGAAAACGCATTATTTCTGCATTGGATATGCTTAAAGGTAAATGTGTTAATCCACAAGAAAAAAGGCATGGGAATATACCGCTTTAAAAAGTAATTATAATTGCATAATCAATGTTTTTATTAAACCGTGTAATACAAAACTCTTGTTTAAACCATTGCTTTGTGTTACTATGTATTATATAATTAAAAATAATATATCTGCCACCGGGTAGAAATGCGTAAGCATTCATTTACACATCGTTAGGTCTTTGAAGATGTGTATGTGAGTGCTTATATTTTTTGGGGGATTTATGAAAAAAATCAAGATATTATCAAATTATTTTTCTAAGGGAGAGCTTGCGCTTTATTTAGGCTCTGTCCTAATAATTGTAATTGCTTTTTGTATTTTTGATAAAAACAATTTTTTAACGCTTGCAGCCTCTTTTATTGGTGTTACCTCGTTGATTTTTAATGCCAAGGGAAACCCGTTTGGACAGTTCCTTATGATTATTTTCAGCTTGCTTTATGGCGTTATATCGTTTACTTTCTCTTATTATGGCGAAATGGTTACTTACCTTGGTATGACAATGCCAATGGCGACATTTGCTTTAATTTCTTGGATGAAAAATCCTTATAATGGAAACAAGGCAGAAGTTAAAATCAATCATTTGTCAAAAAAAGAATGGTTTTTTTTATTAATTATTGCTGCATTTGTTAGCATTGTGTTTTATTTTATTTTAGAATATTTTAATACTGTAAAAATTATTTTAAGCACTTTGTCTGTGACTACCAGCTTTATTGCGGTATACCTCACGTATAGAAGGAGCCCATATTTTGCACTTGGATATGCGGCTAACGATGTTATTCTCATTATTTTGTGGATCTTAGCAACAATTGAAAAAACCACATATTTATCTGTTGTAGTCTGCTTTGTTATATTTTTTATCAATGATATTTATGCTTATATTAATTGGAATAAAATTAAAAAAAGGCAAGACGCAAATGCATAAAGCAAAAGTGAATTTTTATAATAAATAAATTTAATATTCACCATAAGCCTATCCTGTATAAAAACAAAAACACTCCGATATTTCATCAATAATGAAATATCGGAGTGTTTTTATTTAGCTATGTTTATCAAGCCTACTTAAAATATTAAAATATAATATATTGAGTTATATAAATAATCT
>CAYJGV010000100.1:0-7648 GCA_964369715.1 uncultured Bacteroides sp.
TTAGATTGACATACGCTCACGATTACATTGTTCTAATGTTGCTAGTGGGTGCTGAGTGTTAATTTTGTTTATCTGCCTATAGTTTTGTTTAAAAGTTTGCTTTAGTTTCTAATTTTATGAATTGCACTTTTAAATCTAAATACAACAGTTATAACACAGCACATAATACAAACAAATTATATTTAATCATATGTCATTCCATGTCAAATTGTGAAATCTGCTTTTATCCACGGCAATTCTATTCACCCAAAAACAAAACAATTATTCAGGAGGAAAAAATGAATAAAAACACATATTATATAACTACACCAATCTATTACCCAAGCGATAAATTGCATATAGGGCACAGTTACACAACTGTTATTTGCGATGCATTAGCGCGTTATAAACGCCTTGAAGGCTATGATGTTTTATACCTTACAGGCACGGACGAACACGGCCAAAAAATACAGGATAAAGCCGAAGAAAAAGGCGTTACACCGCAAGAATATGTTGACGAAATTGTTAGTGGCATAAAAGAACTTTGGCAATTAATGAATATTTCTAACGATAGATTTATTCGCACAACCGATGATTATCACGTTAGCGCTGTGCAAAAAATATTCAAAACTTTGTACGATAAAGGCGATATTTACAAAGGCGAATATCAAGGCCATTATTGCAAACCATGTGAAACTTTTTTCACTGAAAGCCAATTAAATGATAAAAAATGCCCTGATTGCGGTGGCGAAGTTTACGAAGCTAAAGAAGAGGCATACTTTTTTGCAATAAGTAAATATGCTGATAGGCTGTTGAAATTATACGAGGAGAACCCTCATTTTATACAACCCGAAACACGTAAAAATGAAATGATCGCCTTTATAAATCAAGGTTTGCAGGACACATGCGTTTCACGCACAAGCGTAAAATGGGGCGTGCCTGTAGATTTTGATGACGCCCACACTGTATATGTTTGGGTAGATGCGCTTTCAAACTACATAACCGCGCTAGGCTATGAAAACGATAAATATAACGATTATTCAAAATATTGGCCTGCTGATGTTCACATTGTTGGCAAAGAAATTTTACGTTTCCACACAATTATATGGCCGGCACTTTTAATGGCGCTTGAATTACCGCTTCCCTCTCGCGTGTTTGGGCATGGTTGGCTTTTACTTCAAGGTGGCAAAATGAGCAAAAGCAAGGGCAATGTTGTCGACCCTGTTGTGCTTTGCTCTCGCTATGGCACCGACGCAATACGCTACTTTTTAATGCGTGACGTACCTTTTGGCAACGACGGTGTATTTTCTAACGAGGCACTTATCACACGCATCAACTCTGATTTAGCGAACGATTTAGGCAATTTACTAAGCAGAAGTGTTGCTATGGTTGAAAAATATTTCGGTGGTACATTAAATTGTGCAAAAACACATATTGCAAACGCAAATTGTGAAAGCGACAAAGAACTGATTGAACTATGTGAAGCTATGCCTAAAAATTTAGCAAAACACATGGACGAACTATTTGTTCCACAAGCTATTTTAGAAATTTTTAAAGGCATACAACGTGCAAATAAATACATTGACGAGACAATGCCATGGACACTTGCAAAAGACGAAAGCCAAAAAGAACGCCTTGGAGAAGTGCTTTATAATTTGTGCGAAGTTTTACGCTATGCCGCTGTTTTACTACAGCCGTTTATGCCGGAAACCGCACCAAAAATTGCAGAGCAATTGGGCATTAATTTAAGCGATTACAATTTGCAAAGCGTTGAAAAATTTGGCGGTTTACCATCTGAAATCATGGTTAAAAAAGGCGAGGCGCTATTCCCAAGGCTTGAAATGGACAAAGAAATTGAGTATTTAAACGAAGTGCAAGCACAGCAACAAGCCGCTGCTGCACCTGCGCAAGAGCAACAATGTGAAGCGCAAGAGCACAAAGACGAAATAAAATTTGACGATTTTGCAAAATGCGAAATGCGTGTTGCAAAAGTTTTAACTTGCGAAAAAGTTAAAGAAAGCAAAAAACTGCTTATATTAAAACTGTTCGATGGAGAACGCGAACGCACAATTTTATCCGGCATTGCAAAATATTACGAGCCCGAAACTCTCGTTGGCAAAAATGTTGTTATTGTGGCAAATTTGGCGCCACGTGCGATGCTTAGTGGCAAATATTTAAGCGAGGGCATGGTTATAAACGCAGAGGACAGCGAGGGTAATTTAACTGTTGTCACATTACCTGAAAGCGTTAAACCCGGTAGTTTATTGGGATAAAACAAATATATTTTATTGTATAAAATGCGGATATCCTTATAACAACAATGAATATAAAATTTAGATAAAAAAAAGAAGCTGTCAATATTGACAGCCTCTTTTTCTAATATAATGCTAATTTTTTGTAATTAAAGATACAAATTCATTAAAATTTCATCGCCATAACCATCATCGAATTTAAAAAATTTATCATATTTTCCAATTTCAACAAAGCCAAATTTTTTATATAAATTAATGGCGCTTACGTTCTTTGAATTAACCCCTAAATGAATAATTTCGGTTGTGTTGTTGCCTTTTGCAAAGTCTATCATAGTGTTCATCATTATCGTGCCTATGCCTAATTTCCAATATTTTTTCCTAACTGAAATTGCAAGATCAGCTTGATGCGCAATTCGCTTTCTGGGTGCAGACATCATGCTTCCTACAGAAACTATTTCGCCATCAATTTTTGCAATAAACATAGCAGATGTAGTGGAATCAGACAAATTTTCAATAAATTTTTCTTCATCTTCAATCGACATTTTAAATTCATTTGCACCAAATAAAAGATTGTCGCTTTCACCACCAATCAAATTAAGATATTCGATAAGGCCCTTGGCATCTTCTTTTATTACTTTTGAAATTATTAAGTCAAAACCATTTTTTATTTTCATTTCATCCTCCTAATTGTTCTACAAAGTTTATTAACGTTGTTATGTGCAAAAGCTCTTTTATTTGACGGGATAAACACATTCAAACTCTTCACAAACAACTAATATTTCATCGGAAAATTCTTTGTGTATTTCTTTCAGCTCATTTTTAAAAAATTGTTCATGAACTGTTCTCCAATACTCAAGAGAAATATCGCCCTCTCCTTCTTTTCTAGCATGTTCTTCTGAAACATCTTTGAATTTTTCAACTGAAACTTTAAACGTTTTTGTAATGCAAACCGGCTCATTTAAAGAATTCAAAATAATATTAAATTTGCCTATCAGAGGAAGTGGCGCATTTTCATTTAGATAAAAATCATACGCTGAGCAAGTTGCCGTTTTTGTCCCCTCTAAGACTAATTTTGCTAATAAATCAGTATCCTCTGGTGTTAAGCCGCCAAATGCCCACGCATCATAACTTGTGGCATCAGGATTTATTTTTAAATATTCCATCCACATTTTCTCTGTGCTTTTCATTATAGGTAACTCCATTTGTAATAAACAATATAAATTCAATCATCATTATACCTTAATGAAAAAACAAACGCAATAGCATAATAAAAGCTGAATAATACAAAGTTAAACACAGCATAGGACTATGCAATATTTTAAAATTACACTTACCTGTACCCTTGAAAGGAAAAAACATGATATTTGAAACACATTCACATTACACAAGCAAACGCTTTAAAAGCCATTTGGACGAACTATTACAAAGTTTACCGCAAAACAACGTCAAGCGTGTTGTCGATTGTTCAACCGATTTTGAAAACGCACTTGAAGTTTTAAACCTGTGTGAAAAATATAATTTCATTTACGCCGCTGTTGGAATTCACCCACAAAGCTTAATAGAAGAGGATAGCTCTACAGTAAAACGCTTTAAGGGCGATTGGCAAACAGAACTGAACGAAATTGAAAAACTTATCGGCCATGAAAAAATTGTTGCCGTTGGCGAATGCGGACTGGACTATTACTGGCCTGTGCCTAAAAAAGAACAAAACGAAATGTTTAAAGCGCATTTAGAACTTGCCAAAAAGCACGATTTACCAATACTTTTACATGACAGAGAAGCCCATGCAGATATGTATGAATTTATAAAAGAGTATAAACCGAAGGGGATTTTGCATTGCTACTCCGGCAGTGCAAGCGACGCAAAATGGATAACAAAACAAGGACTTTTGTTAGGTGTCGGCGGCGTAGTGACATTTCCAAACAGTAAAAAATTACAAGAAACCGTTGTGGAAATTGCACTTGAAAACATTGTGCTCGAAACCGATTGCCCCTACCTTGCCCCTGTGCCTCATCGTGGCAAAGAATGCAATAGCGCAATGATTATACACATTGCCGAAAAAATTGCAGAGCTTAAAAACGTTGACGTGAACGAAGTGCTTAAAATCACACATGACAACGCGCAAAAATTATTTTTTGCTTAAAAACTATTGCCCAAAATAGGTTTATATGGTATACTATTATAAATAGCAATGGTGCTATCCGCTTATTTAAGTGCGGATAGTGCTATTTTTTTGTAATTTTTTTCTAGAATAAGGAGTGTACCCATGGCAATTTATAAAAGACATATTCCGATAGATTATTCGAAGTTCTCACCGGATATTCCTCAAAATGAACTTGAGGCAAAATTCGGTTTGCCAAACGATGTACAATTTTGTACAGAATGCGTGATGAGCAACCAAAAACCAAATTCGTGCTACGAGTTTGAGCATAAGCCCGACAGCATTAAAAAAAGCATGCACATACAAGCGGACGGCGTTTGCGATGCATGTCATGCTTGCCATGATAAAGAGGTTAAAATAGATTGGAAATTGCGTGAAGAGCAATTGAAAGAGCTTTGTGACAAGCACCGTAAAACCGATGGTAGTTACGATTGTCTTGTGCCGGGAAGTGGCGGCAAAGATAGTTTTTATGCCGCACATATGCTTAAATATAAATACGGAATGCACCCTTTAACTGTTACATGGGCGCCGCATATTTACACACCTTGGGGTTTTGATAATTTTCAAGCGTGGATACATGCCGGCTTCGACAATTATTTATGCACGCCAAACGGCATGACACACAGGCTTTTAACAAGGCTTGCAACCGAAAATTTATTTCATCCGTTTCAGGCTTTTATATTAGGACAAAAACAACTTGCACCTAAAATGGCGGCAAAATTTGGAATACCGCTTGTTTTCTATGGAGAAAACGAAGCTGAATTCGGTAACCCTATCGCCGATAACGAAACAGCTTTGCGTGACGAGCGCTTTTTTGCCACAAATTCAAGAGATAATATTTATCTTGGTGGCGTAAGCCTTGAAGAACTTGAAAAAGAGTATAAAATTGATGCGAATGATTTATCTATTTATTTGCCCGGCGAAACCAGTGATATTAAGAAAAACGGCGTAGAAGTGCATTATTTGGGCTATTATTTAAAATGGCATCCGCAAGGCGCTTATTATTATAGCGTCGAGCATGGTGGTTTTAAACCTGCGCCTGAACGTACAGAGGGCACTTATTCAAAATATAACAGCATCGATGACAAAATTGATGATTTCTTCTATTACACCACTTATATAAAATATGGTTTAGGCAGAACAATTTACGATGCTTCGCAAGAAATCCGCAATGGTGAAATTACACGTGAAGAGGGCGTTATGCTTTCAAAACGTTATGACGGAGAGTTCCCTATTAGATTCGAACAGGAAATTTGGGATTATTTATCACTTGATGAGATGCATTTCCCATGGGCGAAAGAAATTTTCGAGCAACCGATAATGGACAGAGAATATTTCTTACATTTAGCGGATAGATTCCGTTCGCCACATATTTGGATGCACAAAGATAGTGAATGGCAATTGCGACACAAGCCGTTTAAAGGCAGCAGCAAATGCAGCTTTGGTATACCTGATTAATTTTTTGTTATAGTTAAATTTGTCATTCCGAGCGTAGCCGAGGAATCCGTTCCCTTAGGCTAGCCGCCCACCGTCATTCCGAGCGTAGCCGAGGAATCCGTTCCCGCACCCTGTCATTCCGAACGTAAGCGATAAGCACCGCAGTGCAATGCAAGCGAGCAACCGCCGTAAGACGGCTCTTAGCGAGTCGTGGGAATCCGTTAATCCACCCCTATTAATTATTACACCCCCCATTGAAAGGTATAATTTATGAGCAAAAAAATAAGATTAATTGCACGTATGGACATAAAAAACGACTTTCTTGTGAAAGGCATACAGCTTGAAGGGCTTCGGAAACTTGGCAAACCTGCCGAATTTGCAAAAAATTATTACGAGCAAGGAATAGATGAACTTTTGTATATGGACATCGTTGCAAGCCTTTATAATAGGAATAATTTAAGCGATATAGTGTACAAAACTACAAGTGATGTCTTTATTCCTATGACAGTTGGCGGCGGCATACGAAGCGTGGATGATGTGCGAAACTTATTGCAAATGGGTGCGGATAAAGTAGCCATAAACACAGCAGCTATTAAAGATGAAAAAATCATATCACAAGTTGCAAGCGCTTTTGGAAGCCAATGCATGGTGCTTGGTGTAGAAGCGAAAAAACGACTTAACAGCGAGGGTTGGGAAGCGTACACCGACAACGGCCGCAATCATTCGGGTAAAGATGCCATAGAATGGGCAAAACGTGGAGTAGAGCTTGGCGCAGGCGAAATTTTGCTTACTATGGTGGACAAAGAAGGCATGAATAGGGGCATGGACAACGAACTCATTAAAGAGATTTGCAATGTTGTAAACGTGCCTGTAATTGTAAGCGGCGGCTGTTCAAGTGCACAAGATGCTGTTTGCGCAGCAAATAATGGCGCAGGCGCCGTTGCTGTTGCCGGACTTTTTCATTATAACAAAACAACAGTTCAAGATATGAAAAGTGAAATACGAAATCTTGGCATAGAGGTGCGCTAAATGAAAATTACTATTATAAATTATGGACTTTCTAATTTATTAAGTGTGCAAAGGGCGTTCGAGCACTGTGGTGCACAAACGCTTATAACCGCTGACAAAAACGATGTTTTAAACGCTGATGCACTTGTTTTGCCGGGCGTTGGCGCTTTTGCCGATGGAATGAAAGGCTTGCAAGAACTTGAGTTAATAGAGGCAATCAAACAAAAATGTGCACAGGGTACACCTTTTATGGGCATTTGCCTTGGAATGCAAATGCTGTTTGATGAAAGTGATGAATTTGGTGTGTACAAAGGCCTTGGTTTAATTGGCGGTCGGGTTGAAAAAATCCCCGCATTAGATATTGATGGCAATATGCAAAATGTTCCACACATCGGCTGGAATAAAATTTCTCACAGTGAAAACACAAGTTTTAATGAAACCGAACTGCAAGAAATTGAAAATGGTGATGAGATGTATTTTGTGCACTCCTACGAGGCAAAGCCTATTGAAGCCGCACATAATTTAGCGCACACTGTTTATGGCGGCAGAAAAATTTGTGCCGTTGCTAAAAACAAAAATGTTATTGGCTGCCAATTCCACCCTGAAAAATCAGGCGAAAAAGGGCTTTTGATAGTTAAACAATATATAAAAATATGCGGATAAAAAACACAAAAAAGCCTTTGCAAAATTTACTTTTGTAAAGGCCATCATATCAAAAAAACACAGCATTTCATCAAATTGATGAAATGCTGTGTTTTAAAAGTTTTACTAAATTTTTTTCAAAAAATTTCGGGTTCTTAGGGCAGAGCCC
>CAYJGV010000101.1:0-7616 GCA_964369715.1 uncultured Bacteroides sp.
TTTACGCCGCATAACATATTTTAAACTATCAGGAGAAATATCATGTATAATACAATTGGTATAATGGGTGCGATGCCCGATGAAATAGCTTTTATTAATGCAAAATTGCAAAATAAAAAAGAAACTAAACTTGGTGGAAACACATTTTACGAGGGTGACTTACACGGCAAGCACATTGTTTTAGTGTGCGCCGGAATGGGCAAAGCGAATGCGGCAGCAGCGGCGCAATTGCTTTGTACGTCTTTTAATGCAAACTGTGTGATTTTCAGCGGTATTGCAGGAAATATGACAAGCAAAATAGGCGTTGGAGACATTGTGATAGGCAAAAATGCGGTTTATCATGACGCAGAAAACCGCATGATAGCAGAAGTTTACCCAAATTTACAAGAGTTTTCTGCCGATGAAAACATTGTGGAATGCGCAAAAAATGCATGTGAAACATTAAATGTGAAATATATTATTGGCAAAGTGGCAACAGGCGACCAATTTATTGGTGATAGCGAAACAAAGAAAAAAATTGCCGAGGCATTTGCGCCGGATTGCGTAGAAATGGAAGGCGCGGCCGTTGCGCATATTTGTGCAAAAAATGACGTGCCATTTGTAATTTTAAGGGCAATGAGCGACAATTGCGACGAAGAAGCCTATGAAACATTGGTTGGCAAACCATTTGATATAAGCGAATATTGCAAAACAGCAGCGCAAATTTGCGAAGAATTAGTGAAAAATTTAGCATGATGGTAAAACCACGTCATTCCGAGCTAAAGACGAGGAATCCGTTTCCCTAGGCAAGCCGTGTCATTCCGAGTCAAAGACGAGGAATCCGTTTTCCTAGGCAAGCCGTGTCATTCCGAGCCAAAGACGAGGAATCCGTTTTCCTAGGCAAGCCGTGTCATTCCGAGCCAAAGCGAGGAATCCGTTTTCATAGGCAAACATATGCACTTAAAAATTTTCTACATAGACGTTTTAAAAAAGTGTACAGTTTATTTTTAATGGCTAAAAACCAGAGGTGAAACTTTGCAATATTTAACAATGGGCGTTTTGGCACATGTTGACGCAGGCAAAACAACGCTTACGGAGGCGATGTTGTATGCATCGGGCGCACTTAGAAAAGCGGGCAGGGTAGACCATAGGGACACTTTACTTGACAGCGATGAAATAGAGAGAAAACGTGGCATAACAATTTTGGCAAAACAAGCTGTAATGCCGTTGGGTGATATGCAATTAACCTTATTAGATACGCCCGGACACGTGGATTTTGTCGCAGAAACACAGCGTGCAATGCCTGTTATGGATTATGCCGTGCTGGTTATAAGTGCGACAGACGGTGTTCAAAGCCACACATTAACTTTGTGGCAATTGCTTTTGCGCCACAAAATACCCACATTTGTTTTTGTTAATAAAATCGATTTATTAAACGACGATAAAACATCAATTCTAGCGGAATTGCAAAATCAGTGCAGTGAAAATTGCATTGATTTTGCCCTTTTGAAAAGCAATGAAATAGAAGGCGATTTAGCAGAACAAATTGCTCTTTGCGATGAAGAATTAATGCAAGTTTACCTTGATAAAGGCAAACTTACAAAAGAAAATGTAGCTGCGGCAATAAAACGTCGCAGCATTTTTCCGTGCTATTTTGGCTCTGCGTTAAAACAAGAGGGTGTAAAGCAGTTTTTGCAAGGCATGCAAGAATATATTAAAACGCCTGTTTTTGATGTGGAGTTTGGCGCATATGTGTATAAAATTACACAAGATGAAAACAATGTTAAACTTGTGCATTTGAAAATAACCGGCGGTGAAATTGCAGTTAAATCCACGGTGGAATATGATGAAGAAGATAATAACACTAGCAGCGAAAAAATAAATGAGCTTAGAATTTATTCGGGCCCGAAATACACGCCTGTGCAAAAAGTTTGTGCGGGCATGCTTTGCTGCGCAACAGGCCTTGCAAAAGCGGACATAGGTGATTGCTTTGGCAGTGCAAAAATGCAAAACACTAAAAATTCTATAGAGCCGGTGTTTGCGTATAAGGCAGTTTTTGATAGTTCCTTACCTGTGCAAAAAGTTTATGCTTATTTTAAAGAGCTTGAAAAAGAAGACCCTTCGCTAAACATTAAATATAACGAGTTAACACGAGAAATTACTGTTAAAATAATGGGGGAAGTACAGCTTGAAGTGCTGCAAACACGGCTGAAACAACGTTTTGATTTAGACGTAACTTGGAAAAGTGGCAAAATAATTTACAAGGAGACAATTTTAAAAACAACATATGGCACAGGGCATTTTGAGCCATTGCGCCATTATGCGGAAGTGCTTTTGAAATTAGAGCCACTTAAACAAGGTGCAGGGCTTGTTTTTGAAACCGCACCTTGCAAAAATGCCGCAGACGCAAGATATCAACAATTGATTTTAACGCATTTGCGTGAAAAAGAACATGTGGGCGCCCTTATAGGCGCAGCCATAACCGACATTAAAATTACCGTTATGGATTTGCGAGCACACTTAAAGCACACACAAGGCGGAGATTTCAGGCAGGCCACATACAGGGCGCTTAGAAATGCGCTAAGAAAGGCACAAAGTGAAGGGAATGCTGTGCTTTTAGAGCCGTTTTATGCCTATAAATTACAAACCCCAATGCAGTTTACAGGCAGGGCAATGACAGATTTGCAAAATATGAATGCGACGGTAAGCGCTCCGAATAATATTGATGACACAGCAGTTTTACAAGGGTTTTTGCCCATTGATGGGTGCCTTGAATACTCGCAAGAAGTGGCAAGATATACAAAAGGGTTGGGCAAATTTACATGTGCATTCAGCGGTTATGAAAAATGTGCAAGGCAAGAGGAAATTGTCAACAACAGCAATTACAATGCGGACGCAGATATTGAAAACACTGCCGACAGCGTTTTTTGCACACATGGCTCGGGTTATACCGTGCCGTGGAACGAAGTTGAAGAGCATATGCATATTGAATTTAAAAAGAAGAATGAAGACAATTTTGAAGTAAAAATTGTTAAACAAGAGTATAAACATGCAAGCGATAAAGAATTGCTTGAAATTTATGAAAGAACATATGGAAAAGTAAAACAAAGGGAGCACAGTGCACTAAAACCTGTAAAAAAAGATAATGCTGAAAACAAGAAATTAGTTGTTTATAATCAGGGAGCAAAAAAAGATGATTATTTGCTTGTTGATGGCTATAATATAATTCATTCTTGGGATGAAACAAAAGAACTTGCCAAAAATAATTTGGAAAGTGCCCGAAAAAACTTAATTGATAGGCTTTGCAATTATAAAGGTGTTACAAAGGCTGAGATAATTGTTGTATTTGACGCATATAAGGTTAAAAATGGCATAGGTGAAAATGAAAGAGTAAATAATATAAATGTTGTGTACACAAAAGAGGCAGAAACCGCCGATATGTACATTGAGAAAGTTACACAGAATATGGCGAAAACGCATAATATAAGGGTTGCAACAAGTGACGCTTTAGAACAAATGATAATTTTAGGGCATGGTGCTCTTCGAATGAGTGCGAAAATGTTGCTTGAAGAAATTGAAAATGCAGAAAAATTTGTTGGTGATTATACAATGAAAAAATAATGCTTTTTGTGCAAATTGCATAATATTTTGCTTTTTTTAGAAAAAATCGAGAAAAAACATTGCTGTTTTAAAAAAAATATAGTACAATTTAATTAAATTAATTTAATCGATGTTATTATGTTAAATTTTTAAAGAGTTTTGTTCGTTATTCGAAACAGTGAAAATTTGGTTTTAATGTTATTTTGACGAAATTACGACAAAATAACAATTGTTTTGCTATTTTTTTAAAAAGGCTGAATTTTTGTGCAATTTGCTATGGGGTGATATTATGCCTACTTTGTTGATTATTGAAGATGATAGTCGTATTATAAATGATATAGAAACAATAGCCAAGAGTGAATTTTTAAATATTAGAAAAGTCATTAAGTCGAAAGACGGTATGCAGGCTATAAGATATTTGACATCGGAAAATGTTGATTATATTATTGCTGATATTAATGTGAAAAAATTTGATGGTATAGCGTTTACAAAAAAGGCAAAGCAAATAAGCCCAAGCGTAAAAATTGTACTTACAGCAAGTTTTGAATATTTAGATTATGCTGTTTCAGCACTTGAAGTGGGTGCTGATGAATATGTTTTAAAACCTATGAGCAGAACAGATATAATTGATGTTTTGCAAAAAATGAAAGACTTGAAAAAGAGCGAACAAAGTAATATACATCTTTCAACTTATACGGCAGAACCAAAAAAACAAGCGAGGGATAATATCGATGCAAACAAGGCAAGCATAGCCAATTATTTGCACGAGCACATAGCAGACCCAAGCCTAAGCCTTTCCTCAATGGCTAAATTGTTCGGTTTCAGCGATGGTTATTTCGGACAACTTTTCAAAAAGTTGTTTAAAACTACGTTCAGAACATATATATTGAACTTAAGGCTCGAGAAGAGCAAAGTTTTGCTTTTATCCACACAGTGGAAAAATTACGAAATTTCAGCTGCTGTCGGTATACAAGATCCAAACTATTTCAGCACTTGTTTCAAACGTAAATATAATATGACAACAACAGATTTCAGGGCAAAGCAACACGAGGAAAGTGGCCAAACAGTTGTTGGTGGATAATTTTACTTGTGATATATTTTACTTATATAAAATTCAGCAAAAGCATTGTAATATAAATAATTAAATTAAAAATTTTTATTAATATCTAATTATGTAACAATAACAAATCGGTGTGCTTATAATGTAAGCACACCGATTTTATATTATATTTTAAGTTTTAATATTATTGTTTAGATTACAAAGATGTAATTTGCGTTATATGCACAATCTATGTGATTTTAGGCAATATGTATTACATCGGCTTTGCTAAAAAGCAATATTAAACTTATTTATAACCATTAGGGTTTTTGCTTTGCCAATTCCAACTGCTTTGGCACATGTCATCTATGCCATATTGTGCGCTCCAGCCAAGCTCTTCCTTAGCTTTTTTTGTGTCGGCATAGCATTCGGCGATGTCACCGGCACGCCTTGGGTCTATAACATAAGGTAGTTCTTTTTGGCAAGCTTTGCTGTATGCTTTGATTACATCAATAACGCTGTAGCCGTTTCCTGTGCCTAAATTACATATGAATAAACCGCAATTTGTCTTTAATTTATTAAGCGCTGCAACATGTCCTTTAGCAAGGTCTACAACATGAATATAATCCCTTACACCTGTGCCGTCAGGTGTTGGGTAATCATCGCCGAAAACATGTACTTCTTTTAATGAGCCTACGGCTACTTTTGCGATATAAGGCACTAAATTGTTGGGGATGCCGTTAGGGTCTTCGCCAATAAGGCCACTTTCATGTGCGCCGATAGGGTTGAAATAACGAAGTAGAGCAATATTGAAAAAGTCATCAACAGCACAAATATCTTTAATGATTTGTTCAATAAACAATTTAGTTCTGCCATAAGGGTTTGTTGCGCTCAGTTCAAAATCTTCTGTGATAGGAACACTTACAGGGTCGCCATATACAGTGGCAGAAGAAGAAAACACAAGGTTTTTAACTCCGAATTCTCTCATGCATTTGATTATATTAATCAAGCTAATTAAATTGTTATCGTAATATTCAAGCGGTTTTTGAACGCTTTCGCCGACAGCTTTCAAAGCTGCAAAATGTATAACAGAATCAATTTCGGGGTTTTGTTTAAAAAGTTCCCTGGTTTTTTCTAAATCGCAAAGGTCGATATTTACAAAAGGCACAGCCTTACCGCTGATTTTTTCAACCCTAGCCAAAGCTTCTTCGCTTGAATTAACAAGATTATCTGCAACAATAACATCATTGTTTGCCGCAAAAAGTTCAACACAAGTATGTGTGCCAATATATCCCGCACCACCACTAACTAAAACAGACATTTAATCCACTCCTATATTTTATATATTTTTCTTCATGTTTATATTGTACTATTTTTTTGCAAATAGATAAATAGAAAAATTAATAAAATATTTGTATTATTGTGTTAAAACGATAATAAAACCCATTAACACTCTGACTTAAAAATGCGAAATTTTTCTGAAAAGATTTAGTTAAATAAACCTAATTAAAAATTATACTGTTCTCGACAAGCTCTTTACACTTTTTTAAAGTACTTTTTAACTTCCTTAAAAACTTCATTGCTTAAAAACATAACACCAATTAAATTAGGTATAGCCATAAGTCCGTTAAATGTGTCACTTATGCCCCAAACAAGCCCAGTTTGCATTACGCACCCAAAAGGAACCATTAAAATAAAAATGATTTTGTAAAGTTTTTTTACTTTACTGCCAAAAACATAACATGCAGCCTGTTCGCCGTTATAGCTCCAACTAAGCAGCGTAGAAAATGCAAAAAGTGGCGTTGCTATGCCCAAAAATAAATTGCCTGCACCGCCAAGGCCTGCCTTAAATGCATTGACGGCAAGCGCCGCACCATCTGCACCGGTGCTAAGCGCACCTGTCGTTAAAATGCAAAGTGCTGTAAAGGTGCAAACAACAATAGTGTCAACAAAAACTTCGCAAATGCTCCACATACCTTGCACAACAGGTTGTGTAATTTCGCTGGCACTGTGAATTAAAACACTGCTGCCAAGACCTGCCTCATTAGAAAAAACGCCCCTTGCAACACCAAAACGTAATGCTTGCATAATTCCGTAACCACCAACACCACCAACAACACTTTTAAAATTAAAAGCCTCTGTTACAATGCTTAAAAAAGAAGAAATAATATTATCGCGGAATTTAAATAAAATTAAAATACAGCCTAAAATATACAAAATAGCCATAAGGGGAATTAATTTAGCAGTTACCGCACCTATGCGCTTGATGCCCCCAACAATTACAATTGCAAGTGCAATAGAACAAATAATACCCGTTGTCAATAAAGGTGCACTGAAACTTTCGTTTAAGGCTATGGCGATGCTGTTACTCTGTGTCATGTTTCCCATTCCAAAACTTGCAAATATAGTGAAAATTGCAAAAAGCATCGCCAAAGTTTTAGATCCAACACCATATCTTAAATAATACATGGGGCCACCCAGCCATGCACCATTTTTATCTTTTCGCCTGTATAAAATACCTAAAACATTTTCAGCAAAGGCTGTCATCATGCCAAAAAAGGCAGACACCCACATCCAGAATACAGCCCCTGCACCGCCTGCTGCAATTGCGGTTGCAACACCGACAATATTTCCTGTGCCAAGTGTGCCTGCAAGCGCAGCAGTAAATGCTTCAAAAGCACTTATGCTGTTTTTGTCTATGTTGTTGTCTTTTTTAGTAAACACACTGCCCAAAGTGGTTTTAAACCATAATTTCCCTTTTGAAATTTGAAAAAAACCTGTCCTAACGCTTAAATATATTCCGCAACCGAAAAAAAATAAAAGCATAAAAGGACCCCATAATATTTTATGTATCATCTCGTTTATTTCAAGCATATAAGCCTCCGTGTTTTGTTTGGTGTTGATGTTATTTATATTTGGTGTGGTAAGCTTTACTACGTGTCGTTCCGAGCGTAAGCGATAAGCACCGCAGTGCAATGCAAGCGAGCAACCGCCGTAA
>CAYJGV010000102.1:0-7457 GCA_964369715.1 uncultured Bacteroides sp.
GTGTACATAAATGCTAGAGTACAATTTAATTGCTGAATACACTTCACTGTTTATTTTAACAGCTATAATATTCAGTTTTAGGCGAGATTATGAGGCAAGAAATTTAAGATATAAATTTTTGCAGGGTATGTATTACTCTGCCCTTATTAGTGTTGTTCTATCGATACTTTCTGTTTTAACTACAAGCACCCTTGTAGATTATTCAAATTATTTTATATCATATACATTAATGCTTTTATATTTTGTGTTTCTACCCGGTTTGCCTGTAATGTTTATACTCTACTCAATTACATTAACCGATTTTAACTCAAATGAAAAAGATCATTACAGAAAATTATTCCCCTACTGTTTACCATATATAACATATCTATTTATCGTATTATCAAATGTTTTCACCGATATAATCTTTACAATAGATGAAAACCTTTATTATATTCGAGGCGAATGGTATCAAGCGCCTTTTGTTGTTAGTGCGTTTTACATAATTATGTTATTATATCTTGCAATTAAAAACTCAAAAACTGTTTATAGAGAAGTAATGCAAGTGTTAAGCTTTACATTTATATTTTCATCCAGTATAACTTTAATTCAATTTTTCATGGACGATGTTATCCTTACAGGCACAATTTATACTACAAGCATATTAATTGTGCATTTATACATACAAAATGTGCGCAAATCCGCAGACCATTTAACAGGCGTTAACAATAGAATTGCCCTGACACATAAAATAAATGAGAGCATTAAAAACAATGTTGATTTTTCATTATACATTGTAAGTTTACGCAATTTTAAAAGTGTAAACGAAAGATACGGGCTTGAAACAGGCGATAAATTATTAAGAGTGGTTTCTGAAAATTTATCAAAGAAATTTTCCATGTATAATGTATATAGATATAGCGGTGATGAATTTGCTATTCTTTCAAAAGATTTAAGCGAAAAATACTTTAACAAAGTTAAAGACGCCATAGAATTATTAAATAATCCGGTATCAATCGATGGGCTTGATGTAATTTTAGATTTAATTTTCATCAGAGTGGATTACCCAATATTTTCTAAAAACTCCAAAGATTTAATTTCAGCTGCCGATTACTCTGTGCGCACTTTAAAAGAACAATCCGATGGCGAAAAGTACTTATACGAAATATCTATCATGCATAATATGTCCGAGAAAAATTTGATGATGCAAAAGATTAAAGATGCTATTGCAAACGATGATTTTGTGGTTCACTACCAGCCGATTTTCTCCATTGAAAAAAACACCTTTACCAAAGCAGAAGCTTTAGTAAGAATGCAAGATAACGATAAATTATTATATCCAAACAGCTTTATCGAACTAGCTGAAAAAAGTGGACTTATAACAAAAATCACTTACAAAGTTTTAGACATTGTATGTAAAGATTTAAGAAATTTAATTGACAATAATCAATTAAACCCACAATTCGAATCTGTTTCAGTAAACTTCCCATATTATCAATTCGCTTTACCTAATATGGTTCAAGATGTTGTAGCAATCTTATCAAAATATAATATTCCTCCCTCTATGGTTAAAATTGAAATCACCGAAAGAGTGCTTATTTCAGACAGCCTTAATATGAAAACCATCATGAGAGAAATGCAAGAAAAAGGCTTTGTTTTCGAGCTTGATGATTTCGGGATTGAATATTCAAACATGAGTGTGTTTTTAGATTTACCGCTTGAAATAATTAAAATTGATAGAAGCCTTCTGCTTTCTGCTTGCAAATCTCAAGAAAACAGAAGTTTTTTCGAACACCTTATATCAGGAATTAAATCTACCAACAAAAAAATAATTGTTGAAGGCATTGAAGAAGCAAATCAAAAAGATCTATGTGTTTCTTGCAAATGCGATTATATTCAAGGATATTTTTTCTCAAAACCAACAACTATTGATAACGCCATTGCATTTATAGGCCACAATAAAAATTAGCATCATTTCCCACACACAATAAAACGGCAGTATTTCCTCTGAATTGAAAAATTCGATTCAGAAGATATACTGCCGCTATTTTTTGAAATTAATTTTATCAATATTCATATAGCAATTAAGCCGATGTAATCCGAATTCGGATTACATCGGCTTGGCTATACTATTTCAGTAAATTTATTCGCTCAAAATTTCCTCGCATATTTTATCAAGCATCATAAGCGCACGCGGCAAATGGAACGGGCCTTTAAATGTACTGCCTTTTGTTGTGGGCTGTGTCGGTTCACCGTCACGCCTTAGATATCCATACCATTCACCATATTGTTCATCTGCAAAATATTTTTTGCAATAATCAACACAGCGCACAAGGTTCTCAAGATGTTTTTCATCTTTTGTATCTCTGTATGCCATTGCGCAAGATATCAACATTTCATTATGCGGCCACCACAATTTCATATCATGTTCATACGCCTCTGTGGGTTTGCCTAAACAATCTGTGAAATATAGCAATCCTTCATATTCTTTATCCCAGCCTATTTTAATGCTATCGTCAAGCATTTTCAAAGCCATTTTATGAATATAATCATCGTTTATCTTATTTGCAAATTCCATCATAAACCATGTGCATTCTATAACATGCCCCGGGTTTACAATTCTTCCAACTGTAATTTCAGGCCAAAACTCTCCGTTTATGCCCACGTTTTCAAGCGTGCAATTAAGGTCTTCTTTATAATGATATCTTAAAATTGTTTGCACACATTCTTTTGCCCTTGTTATATATCTATCTTTATTCTCAATATCAATATCCATCATAACACAGCTTAAATTTAAAAATATCATAGGGTCGGCAAGGCCTCTGCCCGCTCTTGTTTTCGATATAACTTTAGGGCCTTGTTCAACAGGGTCTTTTATCAAAGCATTGTTTAAATCGTATATTAAATCATATGTTTTTCTGGCTCTTTGAATATATACATCTTCTTTTGTTAAAGCGTAATATTCAGCGTTTGCAATTGTATAAAAAGCTTCGGAAAAATTATACCTTCTTTGGCGAAGTGGTTTGCCTTCAGCAGTTACCTGAAAATACATCCTGCCGCCTTTTTCTTTATTTATGCAATAATTCTCCATAAAATCAAGGCAAGACTTCGATATGTTTTTCCATGCTTCTTTTTCGCCATACACATTGCACAATTTTGCAAAAATCCATGCAGTTCTGCCTTGCATCCACACAGATTTATCAGTAGAATATATTTCACCTTTTCTGTCAAGGCATGTATAAATTCCGCCGTTTACATCATCAATTGCATTATCACACCAGAATTTTTCGCATAAATCTAACTGATCTTTCGCCCACAGCCTTATGCTTTCTATTTTTTTACAATCCATATACAACACTTCCTAAGTTAATATTCATTTATAACAATTTTTTTGTAATCGATTTTAAAATTTTCCGCTTAAACTCTTCACATTTTTCAGGGTTTCTTCTATTGTACTCTGCAAAAAGCAAGTCTAAAACAAACAATTGTGCTATTCTGGCACTAACGCTGCCCATGCGTTGCGGTGGTTCAATCGAACCACAAAGCAAAACCACATCAGCCTTAAGCGCCCCGGGAGAGCGTGGGTATCTTGTAATTAACACTGTTTTAACATTATTTTTTTTGTTAATTTCAATAAGCTCAAGCAGTTCTCTTGTAGAGCCCGAATAGGAAAACGAAAGCACGATATCATTTTCGTTTAAATTGCATGCAAACGAAGCTTGAATATGCGAATCTAACATAGCGACAACATTATTTCTCACAGTTGAAAAAAGGTGCGCTGCCTCTTGTGCCATTATCATCGAAGCACCTTGCCCAACACATAAAATAGTGCCTGCATTTTCAATTAAATCAACCGCTTTGTTCAATGCATCTTCTTTTATAAGCGACATGCTTTCATTTATAGTGTCTATATGGCTGTTTTTAACTTCGTGTAAAAAATTACTTTTACCGTCCTTGTTAACGCTTAAGCTGTTTTCTTGCTCTAAGGCCCTGTTTGAAGATATCGAGGCAAGCTCCAGCTTAAACCCGTTAAAGCCATCACAATTAATTTTACGACAAAACCTTGTTATGGTTGAATCTGCAACATCACATGCGTCCGATAACTCGTTTATAGACATAAATTGAACATTGTTTTTTTTGTCTATTATATAATCCGCCACAGTTTTTTCTGTTTTTGTAAGGTGATAATATTTTAAAGTTATACGGCTAAGCACATCTTGTTTTTGCATAATTTCTCCTATTTAACTAAGTTAACGGTTTCATTAATCATTTTTATTGCAATTTGTGCCGCTTTTTTTCCGCTTTCATCAATTTGTGCCAATGGCAGTCTCACATCGCCAATATCCACATTATTATTAATGCGCAAAACTTCTTTTATAACGGCGTACATGCTTGATGTACTACCACAAAGTACGTTTATAATTTTAACAGCTTCGTCTTGTAATTGCAATGCTAATTTTAAATTTCCATTGCAAAAACTATTATATATGCCCAAATAAATTTCCGGCATAGCGCCAAAAGTTCCGCCAATTCCGCCAACGCTTCCCATAGAAAGCCCACTTAGCAATTGTTCGTCAGGCCCATTAAAAACCAAAGTGCCGTGCGAGCGCCATGTGGCAATATCCAATGTCGGCATAGAAGAGTTTTTTACACCCACAACATTTTTATTTTTTAACATTTCCTCTAATAACGAGCCTGTAAGTGCCACACCTGCAAGTTGAGGTATATTATAAATAAAAAAGTCGGTATCTTTTGCCGCATTGCTAATATCATTCCAATATTTTGCAATTGCATGCGGTGGTAAGTGAAAATAAATAGGCGGTATTGCCGCAATTGCATCTACATTTAAGCTTTGTGCATGTGCGGCAAGCTCCATACTATCTTGTGTGTTATTGCTAGCAACATGTGCTATTACTTTTATATCACTGCCTTCTTTTTCTTGCATTACAGCTTCTAAAACTTGTTTTCTTTCACTTAGGCTTTGATATATACACTCGCCCGATGACCCACATGCATAAATTCCATGTACGCCACTGTTTATCAAAAATCTAACTAATTGCTTTGTGCGCTCTGTGCTAACTTTTCCGCTCTCGTCATAGCAAGCGTAAAGTGCAGGATAAATTCCTTTATAATCAATCATACTAAACCCCCGAAAATAAAAATTCGTTTTAATTAATAAATTTTTGCTGTTATTTAACCTTTAACAGCGCCCATTGTTATACCTTTTGTAAAATATCTTTGGAATGTTATAAACACAATAATTATCGGCACTGCCGCTAAAGCCGCACCTGCCATTATCATTCCAAAGTCTGTTGCACTTTCTGCTTGCAGTTTTGCAATTCCCAAAGAAATAGTTAGTTTATCTCTTGAATTAAGCATCAGCAATTGCATAAAATAATCATTCCATGAAGATATAAACGTAAATATCGCAAGTGCCCCAACGCCCGGTTTTATCATAGGAAAAACTATCCTAATAAAAGTTAACGCCTCGCTTGCACCATCAATTCTTGCAGCTTCAAGCATCTCGGTTGGTATACCCTCTGAAAATTGTTTCATTAAAAACACACCAAAAGGCCAGCCAACTATAGGTAGCATTACCGCTGCAAGTGTATCGTGCAATCCCATTATATTCATTTGCTTTAATAAAGGTATTAAAATAACTTGTTTTGGCAACGCCATAGCGGCAACCATTAAGCTAAAAATAATAACTTTACCGGGAAAGCGTTTTTTCGCAATTGCATATCCGCCCATTGAAGCAACTAAGCATGTTAAAAGCATTGCACCCACTGAAATTATTACAGTGTTGAAAATCCACCTAAGCGCAGGCTCTTCAAACAATCTGATATAATTATCAAATGTGGGTTCATGTGGATACCATTGAATATCACGTGAATTTATAGCCTTGGCATCTTTAAGCGAGCCTGTTAAAATCCAATAAAGTGGAAAAGTAAAAAGGAAAGCCAAAACAGCCATAGTTATGGCACAAAAACTTCTATATATTATATTATCATTCTTTTTCATTTTTTCCCACCTTTCTCTTTACCTACAATTTTAAATTGTACAGCAGAAATCAAAGCTATTATCACAGCCAAAATAATGCCCATAGCATTGCCATAGCCAAAATCATCTACCCTAAACACATTATAATAAATATAGTACATAATTGTTTGTGTAGCATTGTTTGGCCCGCCTGAAGTTAAAAGCTGAATTAATGCAAAACATTGGAAACTGTTTATAGTTGTAATTACAACTATATAAAGTGTTGTTGGCATAATGCTTTGCCATTTAATTTTCCAAAAAACCTGCATATCTGTTGCACCGTCTACTTGCGAGGCTTCTATTAAAGAGGCATCTACATTTCCAAGTGCAGATATATACAAAACTATCGGTTGACCTATTGATGTTGTGAATAATATTAAAATAATACACCCTAAAGCAAAGCGCTCGTCTCCAAGCCAGCTTATGTTTTTTTCCAAAACACCCATAGATGTTAAAACATTATTAAAAAGCCCTGTGTATTGGTTGAACATCCATTTCCAAACAACTGTAACAGCAACTGTGCCTGTTACAACCGGCAAATAGAAAATAATTCTATAAAAAGACAAAGCCTTGTTATTCATTTTATATATTGCTGTACTTACCCATAGTGAAAATATCATTACAGCAGGCACACTTACAAGCACAATTATTGCTGTATTAATTAAAGCTCTGATAAAAACAGGGTCGTTAAAAGCTTTTATATAATTATACAACCCTGCAAATTCGAACTCTGCCGCGGAATAATGAAAAAAGCTGTTAAATAGTGCCGAAACCATAGGTATGATAACAAATACTATAAAAAACACAAGACACGGCAATAAAAACAAATATGCCGACACTGCCTCTTTTCTTGCTATAACTTTACTTCTTTTTAAAGCTAAAGCGTTTTGATTACCTGTGCTCATAATAAACCTCTTTTTTTAATGAACAAAATTTAAAATTTTGCATTAATTTGATTTTTGATAAAAAACAAGGGTAATGCCTACATCAGCCCGAAATATATAGCGCTTACCGCCTTTGGCTCGATGTAGGCATCGACCCCCTACATTAATATATTATTTTGTACTTGTTTTAGCCTGCCATTGCAGTTTCAACTTTTGTCATATAATTATCTGCTGCTGTTTGTGGTTCTACGCCTGTAAACATTTCTTGTAGTAATTCCCACCATGCTGTGCGTTGCTCTGCCCATACTGGTGCCACTTGGTAATATGGTCCAAGGTTTGGAACGAAAGATGCATAAACAGCCATTGCCTCTTCGTTTTCTGCGCCTGCATAAACATTACCATAAGATGAGCGAACTGGGAAGAAACCTGTAGCTGCTACACTTTTTGGTCCTTGAGTTGCGTCATCTGCAAGGAATTGAATGAACATTTTAGAAGCTTCGATTTTAGCTGCATCGCCGTTATCGAAAACGCCAAAGCCCCAAATGCCGCCTTGTA
>CAYJGV010000103.1:0-7452 GCA_964369715.1 uncultured Bacteroides sp.
CGATAGTTGCAAGTGACTAAAAAGACGGATTCCTCGACTACGCTCGGAATGACAGGGTGCGACTCGCCTAGGGGAAACGGATTCCTCGGCTACGCTCGGAATGACAGGGTGCGGCTTGCTTAGGGAAACGGATTCCTCGGCTACGCTCGGAATGACAGCGCCGCTCGCCTAAGGGAAACGGATTCCTCGGCTACGCTCGGAATGACAGTGTGTGGCTTGCCTAAGAGAAACAGATTCCTCGCTTACCCTCGGAATGACAAACCTAAATTTGCAAATCTTGCAACCCCTCACTTACCTAAAAACAAACGCAGTAAATAATTCATCTTTCAACCAATATATTCTCTTACTATATATAAGCCCAATATAAACCCAAAAGGAGCAAAAAATGAAAATTCTTGTAATTGGCGGTGGCGGCCGTGAGCACGCCATAATTAAAAAAATAAAAGAAAGCAATGATACCCATGAACTATTTTGTGCGCCGGGCAACGGCGGTATCTCTTACGATGCAAAATGCGTTCCCATCGGCGCCACCGAAATTGAAAAACTTGTTGCTTTTGCCAAAGACAACAATATCGATTATGTCGTTGTCGCACCTGATGACCCATTGGTGCTTGGCGCAGTAGATGCGCTTAAAGCCGAGGGTATTCCTGCTTTTGGCCCCTCTAAAGCCGCCGCAAGAATTGAAGGCAGTAAGGTTTTCAGCAAAAATTTAATGCAAAAATATAATATTCCAACAGCGGACTACAATGTTTTTGATAATGCGCAAAACGCTCTTGATTTTGTCGAAAACTATGAAAAATATCCGCTTGTAATTAAGGCGGACGGCCTTGCCTTTGGCAAAGGTGTTATTATTTGCGCCGATAAAAACGAGGCAAAAGCCGCCGTAAAAGAAATTATGCAAGAGGGCAAATTCGGTGCATCGGGCAGTAAAATTGTTGCGGAAGAATTTTTAACAGGCCCTGAAGTAAGCGTTTTGTGTTTCACTGACGGAAAAACCCTTGTGCCAATGGCAAGCAGTATGGACCATAAGCGTATCGGCGATGGCGATACAGGCCTTAACACAGGCGGCATGGGCACAATTGCGCCAAACCCTTGCTATACAAAAGAAATTGCACAGCAATGCATGCAAAATATTTTCATGCCAACAATTAACGCAATGAACGAAGAAAATTCTAAATTTAAAGGCTGTTTGTATTTTGGCCTTATGCTAACACCAAACGGCCCTAAAGTAATTGAATATAATTGCCGTTTCGGAGACCCTGAAACCCAAGTTGTTTTGCCTTTGTTAAAAACAGATTTAGTAAAAATCATGCAAGCTTGCACAAATGAAACCTTGAGCGAAATGCAAATTGAATTTGAAAATTCGCACATGGCATGCATTATTTTATCAAGTGGTGGCTACCCGGAAAAATATGAAAACGGCAAAGAGATAAATGGGCTTTTAAATGGCCAAATTGAAGGCGAAAACGTTTTAGTTTACCATGCCGGCACAAAATTAAGCGATGGCAAATTGCTTACAAATGGCGGCAGAGTTTTTGGCGTAAGCGCAAAGGGAAGCACCTTGCAAAACGCTCTTGATATCGCTTACAGTGCCGCAAAAAAAATAGATTTCGATGGCGTTTACATGCGCAGTGATATAGGCAAAAAAGCACTTGAATTTTAGTTTTATTAAATTTTAAAAAGTAAAAGGAGTTGCTATAACTGAAATCAAAAAACATAATTTTTAATTTTGTAAATATTATGTATGGAATTATATTTTTACTTTACAGCTCATATTTAATTTTTAATTTAAGGGGTACTTATGCAAGTTTTACCCATCAAATAATTGTTTTTTCAATTGCTATTTTTGTTTTACTGCTAATTGTTTCTTATTTTAAACTTATAGATAAGCTAAAATTAAAAACACAAAAAATAATTAATATTTTTATCGTTTCTTTTGCTTTTGCAATTCAAATTTTTGTTTTTGTAAGCTCGTATTATCAACCAGGGTGGGACCCATATGAGCTTACAGTCAGCGCTATAAACGGCTTTGAAACAATAGCGTATTATGCTGCTTGGCCTAACAATATTTTCAGTGCACTCTTTTTAAGAATTTATATAAACATAACATCATTTTTAACATTTTTTCCGCCACTCGCAAGGCTTACTCTTTTAAATGTTTTATTTGTAGACACAGCTATTTTATTTTTATATTTATGTGCAAAACGTGTTTTCGGCGCAAGGCAAGCCGCCAAAACTTTATTTTTGGCAATTTTATTAATAGGCTTTCACCCTTGGCTTGGCACTGTTTATACCGATACTCTATCAATGCCATTTCCTATTTTGATTTTATATTGCTTTGTTCGAATTTACCAAAGTAAATCAAATAAAGAAAAATATATTTTCAGCGCCTTGATGGCTTTTGCATGTGTTATTGGCAGTTATATTAAATTAACCGTTGTCATAATGACAATTGCAATAATTTTGGCAATTATATTTATAAAAAAATTAAGGTTGGCTTTAATTTTTAATAAAAAAACCGCCTTTAAATGCTTAGCCGCTTTTTTAACAAGCGCTCTTTTGTTTTTAGCCCTCGCAAATATAATGCAAATCACAATAAAACAGCGCATTGAAAACGAATATACCATAAGCATTTCAAGGGGTATGCTCTATTTTTTGGAAACAGGGCTTAGAAGCTATGGTACGGGCTCTTGGAATATGGAGACTTATAATTGGACAATTGACAATATACAAAGTGCCAATTATGAAGAAATGGCAACACAGCGAATTAAAGAACTTTTTGCATCTTATTCCGCCACAGATTTGGCAAAACATTTTTACAGCAAGCTTATAATTGCAGGAACCGACGGATTGTTCACATATGCCGGTGAAGGTTGGTTTTACCCTGAAGAACAAGAAAGCCAGGATACATTAAGAGGCTTTATGCAAAATTATATCTATGCTAATAGCTATTTTTATCGTTATATTTTAACGCCTGTTTTTAAAGCTTTATGGCTTTTAACTTGTGTTTTAAGTGCATTAAGCATTTTCAGTATTTTTACAAATAAAAACGAAAAAGAAAAAGAAAACAGCGCCTTTAATTTTCAAGATATTTGCACTTTTATTGCAAAATTAAGCATTGGCGGTTTATTATTGTTTTTATTAATTTTTGAAAACAGAAGCAGATATATAATTTTGTATCTGCCTGTGATTATATTTACAGCACAAATAAAATTATATTCGCTAAATTGTAATATCATTAAAAAACATGCTTTTACAAAACAAAAAACCAAAAAGCTTTAAAATTTTATTATAATTATTCTTTTATATTTATGAAAAGATTTGCATTTTCACTTTTTAAATCTATCTTTTTATTATTCAAATTAAATCTATTAACACGCATTGCATTACTATAAATTGCCCTTTGGCAGAACGGAGATATATATGGTTTACCGCATTTATGTAGAAAAAAAACCTGAACATGCAGTAGAGGCAAAGGGGATTTTGCACGAAATCCGCCACTTATTGCGCCTTAAAAATGTGACAGGGCTTCGCCTTTTAAACAGGTATGATGTCGAGGATGTAAGCAAAGAGCTTTTTGAAAATTGCATCGATATAGTTTTCAGCGAACCTCAATTGGACAACACTTATGAAAGCTTAGACACAGCAACAGCAAAAAATGCTGAAAAAGCGATGATATTTGCAACGGAATTATTGCCCGGACAATTTGACCAAAGGGCAGATAGCGCCGCAGAATGTATGCAACTTATAAGCTGTGAAAACCGTCCAAGTGTTGCTTTTGCAAAAGTGTTTTTACTTTATGGTGACATAAGCGAAGAAAACTTAGTGCAAATTAAAAAACACCTTATAAACCCTGTCGAAGCACGTGAAGCAAACCTTGAACAAAAGCAAACTTTACATGTTGATTATGCCTTGCCCACAAGCGTTGAAACTTTAGACGGCTTTATTGAAAAAAGCGCAACAGAACTTGCGCAAATGCGAGAGGATTACGGCCTTGCAATGGACGACGCCGACCTTGCTTTTTGCCAAAACTACTTTAAAAGCGAAAACCGCAATCCAACAATCACCGAAATTCGCATGATTGATACATATTGGAGCGACCATTGTCGTCACACAACTTTCGGTACAGTTTTAAACGATATTGCGATAGAAGATGAATATATCAACAGTGTTTACGAGCAATATAAAGCACTGCGCAGTGATGTGCACGGTGAAAAAATCAGCAAAAAACCCATAACCTTAATGGATATGGCAACCATAGGCGCAAAGCACCTTAAAAAACAAGGCATACTTAAAAATATGGACGAAAGCGATGAAATTAACGCTTGCAGCGTCAATATAAAAGTAGATGTTAACGGCAAAGATGAAGATTGGCTTTTGTTATTCAAAAACGAAACACATAACCACCCCACGGAAATTGAGCCTTTCGGCGGTGCGGCAACGTGTATCGGTGGCGCTATAAGAGACCCACTTGCTAACCGTGGGTATGTCTACCAAGCCATGCGTGTGACAGGTGCGGCAAACCCACTTGTTTCTATAAAAGATACTATCCCCGGCAAATTGCCACAGCGCAAATTGGTGCAAACAGCCGCGGCAGGTTATTCAAGTTATGGCAACCAAATAGGGCTTGCCACAGGCATGGTAGACGAAATTTACCACGACGGATATTTGGCAAAACGCATGGAAATAGGCGCAGTTGTCGGTGCTGTTCCGCTTGATGCCGTGCGCCGTGAAGAGCCAAGCCCCGGCGACATAGTTGTTTTGCTTGGCGGCAAAACAGGCAGAGACGGTTGTGGCGGCGCAACAGGTTCTTCAAAAGCGCATAAGGTGGAAAGCCTTGCCTCTTGCGGCGCAGAAGTGCAAAAAGGCAATGCGCCTGTCGAGCGTAAACTGCAAAGGCTTTTCCGCAACAAAAACTTTACCGAATTAATCAAGCGTTGCAACGATTTTGGCGCAGGCGGTGTAAGCGTTGCCATTGGCGAGCTTGCCGACGGACTTGTTATTGAACTTGATAAAGTGCCGAAAAAATACGACGGACTTGACGGAACAGAGCTTGCAATAAGCGAAAGCCAAGAGAGAATGGCGGTTGTCGTTGAAGAAAAAGACGCACAAAAGCTTATATCACTTGCCACAAGCGAAAATTTGCAAGCGACCATCGTTGCCACAATAACTGAAGAAAAACGCCTTGTTATGCACTGGAGCGGTGAGAAAATTTGCGATATAAGCCGTGAATTTTTAAACACTAACGGCGCCGAAAAATTTGCGAATGCACGTGTAAATAAGCCAAACGAAGCGACAAATATCTTGCCGCAAATTGAAAATGCTTTAAACAGCGATGCAAAATTGCAAGAAAAACTTTGCAATTTAATGGCAGATTTAAACAATTGCAGTAAAAAAGGGCTTTCAGAGCGATTTGATGCGACAATCGGCGCAGGCAGTGTTTTAATGCCTTTTGGCGGAAAAACTCAGCTTTCACCCACACAAAGCATGGTTGCAAAATTGCCTGTTTTAAACGGCGATACAAAAACATGCAGCGCTATGGCATGGGGGTACGACCCTTTTATTTCTGCACACAGCCCATATGATGGCGCATATTTAGCGGTTTTACAAAGTGCCGCAAAGCTTGTTGCAAGCGGTTTCAAATTGCAAGATATGTATTTGACCTTCCAAGAATATTTTGAACGCTTGAAAAATGAAGATGTGCGTTGGGGTAAACCTGTCAGCGCATTAATGGGCGCTTTAAGTGCACAATTAAATTATAATATAGCATCAATCGGTGGCAAAGATAGCATGAGCGGAACATTTGAAAACATCGATGTACCGCCAACTTTAGTTAGCTTTGCAGTGGCACACGGCAATGCTGAAAATGTTGTTTCGCCTGAATTTAAAAGCGCAAACAGCACCGTGGCACTTTTAACACCGCTTAGCGCAAATGTTGAAAACCACAAGCTTTTACCGTGTGAAATCAGCCAAAATACAGTATTTAAAATTGTGCAAGAACTGTGCGATAAAAAACTTGTGAAAAGTGCATGGGCGCTGGATTCCTCAGGCATTGCTTCGGCATTAATTAAAATGGGCGTGGGTAATGTTTTTGGCTTTAAAGCAGAGGAAAGCGTAAAAACAGATGATATTATGCAAACTTGCATAGGTGGTTTTGTTTTAGAATTTGAAGATGACGCTATATTTAAAAATGCATCAGAAATTTTAAAAGCTAATGCAAAAGATGATAAAACAATGCCAAATTTTACAAAATTAGGCGTAACAACGAAAGAATATGCTTTTGTTGTCGGCAATGAAAGTGCAGATTTAAACATTGTGCAAAATGCATATGAGCAAAAACTTGCCAGTGTATTCCCATATTACTCAAAAGATGATGTTTCACTTTCGGGAGATTTTGTAAATTCTACAATTTTTGACGATAACGCGAGAGAAAAACTTACAGTCGAGACAATTAGCGGCGAAAATTGCTCAGTAAGAAAAAAATACACAGGGCCTGTAATAGCAGGGGAAAATTTTGCAAAGCCTCGTGTATTGATACCTGTTTTTCCGGGTACAAACTGCGAATATGACAGCGCGAAAGCAATGGAGCGAGTGGGTGGAGTAAGCGATATATTTGTAATAAATAATCTATCACCAGAGCTTGCAAAGCAAAGTGTACAACAAATGCAAAAGAAAATTGACGAAAGTCAGATTATATTTTTACCGGGTGGTTTTTCCGGCGGAGACGAGCCTGAAGGTAGTGCAAAATTCATCACTGCATTTTTCAGGAATGCCGCAATAACACAAAGCGTGCATAATTTGCTTAAAAACCGTGACGGACTTATGCTTGGTATTTGCAACGGGTTCCAAGCACTTATAAAATTGGGTCTTGTGCCATTTGGCGAAATTGTTAAAACCGATACATCGTGTCCGACATTGACTTTTAACGAAATTGGTAGGCATCAAAGTATGCTTGTGCAAACCAGAATTTCGAATAATTCGTCGCCGTGGCTTGCGCAGACAAATATAGGCGATGTGCACACAATTGCTATCAGCCATGGCGAGGGACGTTTTGTTGCAGATGAAAACACATTAAAAACGCTTTTAAGCGGTGGACAAATTGCGACACAATATGTCGATTTAAAAGGCGAAGCGACACTTGATATGCGTTTTAATCCTAATGGAAGTGTGCTTGCGATTGAGGGTATTACAAGCCCTGACGGTAGAGTTTTCGGAAAAATGGGGCATTCAGAACGTAGCGGAGATAATTTATACAAAAATGTACCTGGCAACAAAATGCAAAACATTTTCGAAGCCGGCATAAACTACTTCAACTAGGTCACTGCGTGACAGCAATTCGCTACTAAACTTTATGGTAGCTTTTAGTGCGGCGCACGGTGCCGCAACTTCAATCTTACTGTAAATGTCATTGCATGACGGCAATTCGCTACTTAACTTTGTGGGAATTGATAG
>CAYJGV010000104.1:0-86 GCA_964369715.1 uncultured Bacteroides sp.
GCGATATTATAATTGTTAATTACCTGTTCATTTCACTTTTGGGCCCATCGCTGTTGTGGTCTTTTATTATGTTTAAAACTTCGCTT
>CAYJGV010000104.1:96-7316 GCA_964369715.1 uncultured Bacteroides sp.
AATCTCCGGGCACAGTGTTTTTTAATGCCGAAGTAGCATTGCCAAACACCATTGCTTTTTGTGGGTCGCTGTATTGCAAAAGCCCATAAAGTGCGCCGGCAACATAAGCGTCACCGCTTCCTAAACGGTCTATTACATCAATTTCAGAATATGCCGGCTCGGTGTAATATTCGTTATGTACTGCACTGTATACCATAGAGGTAAAATTGTGCTCTCTTGGGCTGATAACTGTGCGCTGTGTTGTTGCAACAATTTCTGCACCGTATTCGTCGCAATAGCTTTTCATAATATCTTTAAGTTCACCTTTTTTTGCAAACATTTTACGGCTGGTTTCTTCGCTTACAAATAAAATATCAACAAGCGGAAGTATCTTTTCAATGGTTTCTCTAGCCAATTCTTCACTCCACAAATTTGCGCGATAATTCACATCAAACGAAATTTTTGCGCCGCCCGCTTTAAAGCGTTTTATAAGCTCCATTGTGCAATTTCTTGCATGCTCACTCAAAGCCAAAGTTATTCCACTAACGTGGAAAATCCTTGTTTTTGAATAAACGGTTGGCATGATTTTATCAATATCTACATTGTTGAATGCGCTATTTTGCCTATCGTAAACAACTTTAGGCTTACGTGGCGCCGCACCCATTTCATAATAATAAGAGCCAAGGCGTGAATCTTTTGATTCATCATATTGAAGACAATCATCAGAAACACCGCTAAAACGAACACGGTTTTTTATAAAAGTGCCTAAATCATTTTTTGGCACCATGCTAATTATGCCTGTTCTCATGCCTAAAAGTGCAACACCGCCCGCAACATTAAGCTCTGCACCACCGGCTCTCACTTCAAACACATCGCTGTCTGTAAACCTGAAATGTCTCGGAGGCGAAAGCCTTAACATAACTTCTCCGAAACTTACTAAATCAAATTTGCTTTTATCAATCATAATTTGCATGCTCCTTCTATTATTTTTTGGCATATATGTTTATAATATCATGTATGCAAAATAAATTAAAGTGTTTTTGTCGATTTTAATGTTGCAACAAAATATATTATAGCTTGCAACATATATTTTATCATTTATTATGTTTAAAGGTGTAATCAAAACACAAACACTTTATTAATTTATATTTTTTATAAATTAATATGGGTTTTACTATTAATTTTTTTGCTATTTTGACGATTATAATAACATAGGATTGAAATAATTTTATATTTTGATATAATAAAAATCTTTTATGGTTAGAAATAGGCTGTTTCTATAAGGCGAAAACAATGTGAATAAAATGATTTATTTACGCAAGCAAACAATGTTTTTGCTGATAACTCCAAAAAAGCTTTTTATGATAAACGAAATATAAAATAAAAACTTATTACCGCTTTATTTTCACCCCAAAAACCGGAGTCATAACTATGAACATTAAAGTTACAAACAATTTAGGCGTTGCGTCAGTAAAGGCAACTAAAGAGCCTAAAATCGCCAATTTGCCGGACACAAACCCCGATATAAACACCGTTAAATCGCAAAGCTTTGATTCTGCGCTTTTTTCGGCAAAACCAACGGGAGAAGAGGCATTTGTGCGTGATACCGTTGCCGATATAGTCCAAAGCGCACATGTTCGCCCCACAAAAGGCGAGCTGAGTTTGTTGCGCAGTGAAATTGAAAAAGGCAATTATGAAATAGACACACAAAAACTTGCAGCGAACATTTTACTTTTGGTGGAAGAAGAATAAACGGCAAGATAAAGGCAAAGCGTTTTTGAAATTTTAATATGTATTTTGGTTTTGGAAATATAGCAAAAAAATTTACTTAATAACAACTTAACAGAAACGGAAGATTTTTTCATGGAGTTTACTTATAAAGATTATTTGCAATTTTTATCAGAGCTTTCAAAGGCTCTTTCCGATTTAACCGTAATTCAAGATGAAAAAACAAAGGCGGTTAAATTACACAGAATAGATGAGCTTAACGGAGCAATAAAAAAAGAGCAAGCCCTTTCACTTTATTTAAGAGGACTTGACAAAAAAAGAAAAACCATATTAAACTCTTTAAATATAACAGCAAGTTTGCGCGATATGCCAAATATTTGCGAAGATGTGTATAAAAAAGAGACAAGAATTGCAGTTGATGAAATTGTTAAAAAATCTGATGTGCTAGACCTTTCAAGAAAAACTGCCGCTAATATAATAGAACAAAACTCAAGGCTTATTGAAAAAGCTTTAAGGGCGCGTGGGGTTAACACAGGCGAAGATGATTTGCCCGATATTTTACCCGGAGCGCAAGCAAATCCCAGAAATAAATACAATTAAGCTTTAAATAGGCGTTATTATAGGAGGATATTAAATGGGATCATTTGGTTCTTTTACCACTGTAAGGCTTGGCATTTATGCCGCACAAACAGGCCTTGATGTTACAGGCAACAATATTTCAAATATAAACACTGTCGGCTATTCTCGCCAACGTGTTGAACAATACAGCCTATCTTCCAGTGTTTCGGATAAATACTATTCAGTATTCACCGCAAACGTTGGGCAAGGTGCTGTTGTTACAGATATAGAGCAAATCAGGGACCCCGGCCTTGATATCACTTACCGCAATTCGCTTTCTGACGTTGGCTCGGCAGATGCAAAATTGGCAGGCTTTGAAGATTTAGCCGCCATTTTAGATGAAGTTGGCAAAGGCGGCGGCGATAGCGACGGGCAAGACGACGGCGTTATATTAAAACAAATGAACGACCTTCGTGATATTATAAACACCGCAAACACAAATGGTATGCAAGATTTTGAAGCGCTTATTCGTTCTTCCGCTTCATCGTTGACAGCACTTTTTAACTCATATTCGGATAAATTGACAGAGCTTGAGCGCACTTATACCGAAGCACTTGAGCAAGATGTCGAAACTATAAATGGCATAATTAAAGGTATACAAGATCTTAATATTTCTATACGTGATGCAGAAATAAGAGGCGATTCAGCACTTGAACTTCGTGACGAGAGAAATGTTATGATAGATGCTTTAAGCCAATATGTAAAAGTTGATGTAAATTATTCAATGGAAGAAATTTACCCCGGCATAGAGATTGAAAAGCTGACATTGACACTTACAGACGAAGACAAAAACATGCTTAACAATGGCATTGTTGTCGATGGTGTATATGCATCAGAGCTTTCTTTGGGCGATGAGGCATCCGGCTATGCAATAAGCGTTGAACCTTTAAAAGATGTCGACGGCGATCAATTGTATTTCACAGCAACAGCGAATGTTTTAGGCGATACAGAACTTTATGGCTCACTGCAAAGCCTAAGAGAAATGCTTACTGAAAAAGGCGAATATGCAACAGCTGCAGACGAAGCGCTTGATTCAAATGCAACAAACAAAAGGGGTATACCTTATTATCAACATGCGCTTGATTCCTTGGCTTTTACTTTTGCTGAAATGATGAATGAAATCAACACAACAAATGCTGCCGGCGATGACATTACAGGTGGCGGCGCATATACTGTTGCAGGCGCAGGCAATTTATTCTCTTCTAATATGGTTGACCCAATCACCGGCAACCCAATACCTATTACCGCCGGCAATATCGCTGTTTCGCAAGAATGGGCAGACGGCACAGTTTCGATGCTTTCATCTGCCGAGCAATATGCGCCAAGTGGCGACAGAACAAATTTGGCACGTTTGCTTGAAGCATTTAGCGAAGAGCATACTTTCGACCCTGAAGATGTTTCGACAGGTGCTGTTGGTGTGGATAAAACATCATCTTTTGAAGAAATGCTTTTTAGTATTCAATCAACTTTAGCAGAAGACCAAATGGTTTCTACAAATGCATTAATGAATAATATGACAGTGGCGGACAATGCTTTTGTCGCAAGAGAAAGCGTTATGGGCGTTAACTTAAATGATGAGGCGACAAGCTTAATTACATATCAAACAGCTTACACCGCCGCGGCAAAGTTAATGACAACTTTAGACGAATGCCTACAGTCACTATTAAATATGAAATAAGGAGAATAAAATATGCGTATAACAACTAACGGAAGCTTATATACATATCGCTCCGGGCTTATGAATGCCACAAAATCACGTGATGATGCAATGCAAACGCTTATAAGCGGACGCAATTTTGACAGTTATTCACAAGACCCCGCTGCGGCAACAAGGGCGTTTAGAATTCACAGCTCGCTTAATGCCACAGACGTGCAACACGAGAATACTGCAACTGTAATTGCAAAAAATCAAGTTGCGTGGAGCAATATGGAAACTGTTATAGATGACCTTGCAAACAACCTTGCAAAAGTGCCTGCTATGTCCGGCTTAAACGGAACAAACCTTGATACACTAGACACACAAGCACAAGTTTTATTCCAAGGCGCCGAGGCAATCATAACAGGTATGAACTCGAAATATAACGATCAATATGTTTTTAATGGCGCAGATAGCTATGAATCGCCGTTCTCGATGGAATTAGACGGAACTGATGGTTCACACTATGTTGCCTATAGAGGCGTTTCGTTGTCACATAATTTAACCGATGAATATGTTGATGAAAACGGTAACACTATAGAAAATCCGGCAACTCCCGGTGTTAATTATACTAACCAAGAAATGCTGGATTTATGGGATGCCGAAAACATTTATGTTGATATTGGCAGAGGCTTCGAACTTGATGCAAACGGAGAGGTTATCCCTTCAACAGCCTACGATGCCGCTATTTCAGGCATAGACTTTTTAGGCTATGGCACTGACGCAGATGGCTTGCCTAACAATATCGCAGATATAATGATAGATATTTCTGAGATGTTCGACAGCTATGATATTGAAACAAACACATATGCTGTTGGCAGTCAAGATGAAATTGAAGAATTATTTGATAAATTGGGCATAGCGCAAGAAAGCATGATAGAAAAACATGCACAATTAAGCGCAGATACATTAGCGCTTGAAACTAATTTAACCCAATTAGAAGAAACTTTTGATGCTTTAAACGTGGAACGTGGCAGCATTGAAGATATTGACTTAGTAGAGGCAATTCAAGTTTATTCATGGGCAGAAACAGCATATAATGCGGCACTTCAAGTTGGCGTAAACGCAATACCTGATTCATTGATGGATTATATGAAATAACGCATATTTGAAGTTTTACATGTATTTTAACGTGATGCTATCACGCTAAATAAATTTTGACGGAACAAAAGGAGATGTTGACAAACAAAGACTTTGCAAAAGCTAGAGCAAAATTTTTGTCTGATGAAACAAAAAAACACAGGCGATGCTGTGTGTATCAACGAGAATTTTTGTGAAATATGACGGAACTTTTACCGAAGCATTTTGTTAAGGCGGCTTTGTCAACACTTTGAAATGCAAACGCACAGCAAATTTTCATATTGCGAGCGAGGGAAGGAGCAAACAAATGACACCACTTATAGAAATACAAACAATACCAATTGAAATTCAACTAAAAAGGCAAGATGCAAGACTAGAGTACGCACGTGGCACTGCTGAAATGGAGATCACCAGAGACACAAAAGGGCTACATATTAAATCAAACCCCTTAAAGGTAAACATAGATACCTTTGAGGCAAGGAATTCTGTAATGCCAAGCACTGCCACAAACATCGAAGAAGTGGCAAACAAAGGCAATCAACAGGCATATTCCGCAACTGCACAAATGGTGCAAGAGGGTCGCCTTTTGATGGAAGCAAAAGTAGACGGTGAAACTATACCACAATTTGCAAAAGAAATTACGGTGGGCTCACCCGCTGTAAGCAATATTGAATTTGTGCCCGACGCCCCTGTAGAATTTTCATTCGAGGGCGGAGAAATGAGCATACAATACGAAATGGATAAATTGAACTTCAATTGGCGCATAAGCCAAATGGATTTCACATTCGAGCCGGGCGATATTGAGCTTACAGTTACACAACAACCTGATGTTATAATTAAATATGTCGGCGAACCATTATACGTTCCGCCATCATCCGACCCTAATTATGTGCCTGTGGATGTTAAAGCATAAGTTTTATTTCATCAAATCACGGTACAGCGTAACATTAAATTTATAAATCGTTAACTTTTATGACATTAGTTTATGGTATATTTAATGTAATGCGACATTAGGAGGTTTTGTTTTGACAACCGATACAAAATATTTTGGCGAAGTTGAATATGATGATGACGACATTTTAAACTTTTCTGCAGGGATTTTTGGCTTTGAAGAAGAAAAACAGTTTTTGCTATTGCCATTTGATGGCAGTGACGGAAATATGCTTTGTATGCAAAGTGCAAAAACCTCGGCGCTTGCTTTTGTGGTAATGAATCCATTTGCTTTAAAAGCGGATTATTCGCCAAAATTGCAAAGCACAGAACTTGAAAAAATGCAAGTAAAAAACAGTGATGAGCTTTGCTATTACACGCTTTGTGTGGTTAAAGAGCCTGTGCAAACCAGCACTGTAAATTTGCGTTGTCCGGTTGTTATTAACGATTTAACACGCAATGCAATGCAAGTTATCTTAGAGACAGATGAATATAACATGCGCCATTTGTTAAGCGAATTTGGAAGCGATAGCGCCGAAAAAAACGCTGACAATGGGGAGACATAATTATGTTAATATTGCGCCGTAAAGTCGGCGATTCGCTTCAAATAGGCGAAAATGTAACAATAACGGTTTTGTCGGTAGACGCCTCTGGGAATATAAATTTAGGCATAGATGCGCCTAAAGATGTGCTTATTTTGCGCAAAGAATTGGAACAAGCAAAAGCAGCAAACACTGATAGTCTAACAGCAACAACCCCAAAAGCGGTGCAAGCGCTTGAACTTGCTTTACCCAGCTTTGCCAAAGGCGAAAGTGTGCAAAAAACAGTTAAACCAATTGCACCAAACGCTAAGCCAAACAGAAAAGAGTGATTTTATGATGAATGATATTGCAGCAATGTCAACCGGCATGTCCTCGATAAGCTTTATGACAAACTATACTATAGCTGTAACAAAACAGGCTATGGACGCGCAAGAAACAATTGCACAAAACGCTGTTGAAATGTTAAAAGAAGCAGCGCCGCAAGTGCCTGCAAAAGGGCAATATATTGACGTATATGCGTAAATTTTGCTAGAGCCTATCCATTTATAATTAAGCGATAAAATAAAAACCCCACCAGCCGGTGGGGTTTTTATATTGCCAATAAATCTTTATAATAAAAAACATTACACAAATGGGCAGTGGCAAGG
>CAYJGV010000105.1:0-7022 GCA_964369715.1 uncultured Bacteroides sp.
TTAGGCGAATATCTTTAGCGTGTCATTCCGAGTAAAGCGAGGAATGCGTTTGCTTTTTTAAGCAAGCACTAACTGCGATTTTTCGTCGTGCCTCATCAGAATGGCAGTGTGCGCTTACTCTACGCTGTCATTCCGAGTAAAGCGCCCTTTGCAGGTTATTTTATGGCGAAAATTGATAGGCAAAATACATGACTAAACAAGCTGTAAAAAGCAAAATTTTTCATTTTGCATACTTTTGTAATGTTTGCAATGTGTCAATATCAACTATTTCAAGTTCATCTTCGCATTGAACTTTTAAAAGCAAATCCATATTATTTTTAACAACAGGAGTGCCACCTGTTTCACCTTCCAATTGCGATAGTTCTTTATATAAACTTTTGGGGAAAATAACAGGGCTTGACGGTATATCCTTATAAAAAAGCCTTATTAAATTGTTTGGTTTTTTTATAAAAGCGGATGATAGTTTTTCATAAGTCTGCATTTTGCAAAAGGGCTGGTCTGCCACACAAAACATGCAAGCATCTGTGTTTTGCATCTCTCTTATGGCAATTTTAACGGTGTCACTGTGCAAAGGCATATTGTGAAAAACACAATTTAAATTGTGTTTTTCAGCAAGTGCTTTAATTTCTTCACTTCTGGTAATTATTAAAATTTCATCAAAACAATGCCGTGGCAAATTTATAAAAGTGTGTTCTATTAAAGGTTTGCCGTTGAAATCCGCCATTAATTTATTTGTCTCGCCAAACCTTTTTGAAAAACCGGACGCCTGCACAACACACCCAAGTTTGTGTTTTTTTATTAAATCTTTCTCGTACTCACAAAGGTCTATTATTTCAATATCATCTCTGTTCATTATAGCATTGTATAAAAAATTATCTTCTTTTTTTACAACAGCTATGATGCTTTTTTTATCGAATAATTTAAGTAAAGCATCACAATAAGCTTTGTGTCCGCTTTCAATATAACCTATTTCGTCAATGAAAACAAAATTGTTTTTTCGCAAAAGCACATGTTTAAAATAATCATTTGCCAAATAGTCAAAGGCACTTTTAACAATTTTCATTCTGCCGTTATAGGGTGTTGCGCAAATAATTTCTTTGTGGCTATCAATGATTTTCATCATAATGCAATCGGGTGTGGCTTTGTTGCCCCAAACGGCATAAGTTTGCACACCTTGTGAGTTTTTTTGCATAAGGCTGTTGATAAATGTGCTTTTGCCCATGCCTTTTTCACCTGTGATTACAATATGGTTTTTGCCTGTTTTATTTAAATAATTCTCTAAACCTAATTTGTGTATACTCGTCAATTTCTCTTTTAAACTGTTCATAATTTAAAATTAATTCAGTGGCTTCTTTTGTTAAAATACTGCCACCACCACCCTTTCCGCCTGTTGTTGTTTCAATTAATTTAAAATTTAAATTAATTTCGGCTGTTTTAATTAACTTTAGCGCCTTTGTGTATGCCATATCCATGCTTGTTGCAGCTTTTCTAAGCGAGCCTGTTTTTTCTGTCTCTTTTAAAAGCAAATAAGGGCCAAAACCAAAAAACTTTTCGCTGTCACTATTGCATAAATAAGTTTTTACAAGAGGTTTCACTTTTAATTAACCCACACTTTCGTATTATATTTAATCTTCGTTTTTGCAATTAGCAAATGATAATTTAACATTTTACCATTATTTTTTCATCGTCAATTCTAATTATTTTAACATTATTATATATTAAATTAAGTGCACGCTCAATTTCTTCATCTAAGGCTGTATTTGTATTTAAGTCGTATATAATTTCGCCGTTTTTCATAATAAGTGCACGTGTGCAATATTTTAAGGCGAAATTTGCATCGTGCATGCATAAAATTCCACATTTGTTTTGCGTGACGATTTTTTTGATTTTTGCCAGAACAAGATGCTTGTTGTTGAAATCCATCGCGGAATCAGGTTCGTCAAAAATCATAAATTCGGTGTTTTGCACAAGCGCCCTTGCCAAAATCACAAGCTGTTTTTGTCCCTCGCTCAATGTTAAAAAATCGTTATTTGCAAAATTTTGCATCTCGACAATTTCAAGTGCTTTTAGCGCCTTGTGTTTATGGTTTTTGTTGTAATTTTCAAACAAAGACATTTTTGGAGAAAAACCCATCAATACCATATCTATAACAGAAATATGAAAATTTATGCTGTGCCTTTGCGGAATATATGCAATTAATTTTTGAAGTTCTTTTTCTTTTGTGCTTAAATTAGAATTGCCGTCAATTGTAAATTCGCCTTTTGTTTTAAGCAAAGAGCAAATTCCCTTCATAAGTGTGGTTTTGCCGCTTCCGTTTAAGCCCAAAAGAGCAATAAGCTCGCCTTTGTCGGCGTTAAAATTTATGTTTTTAACTATCTCTTTTTCTTTTTGAAAAACCGATAAATTGCAAACACTTAAATAGCTCATAACTTTTCCCCCCTTATAATAAGGCTTACAAGAAAAGGCACACCTATAATAGATGTCACGACACTTATCGGCAATTCGCTTACAAAAAGGCTTCTTGCTAAAATGTCCGAAAATAAAAGCAAAATCGCACCGATTAAACCGGAAAAAATCATGGTAAATTTATTGTGAGTTTTTAAAATAAGTCTTGCTAAATGTGGCGCAATTAAACCGACGAAAGTAATAATTCCGCAAATGCTTACAGTGGCGCTTACAACAATTGTCGCGAGCACCATAAGGCATATGCGCATAGATTTGACATTAATTCCAAGCATTTTGGCGCTGTCGGTATCGCTTGAAAGAATTATCATTTGCCTGTTTAATTTATACAAAATAAATAGGCAGAAAATAATTATCGGTGCAACGGCAAAAAGTCTGTCTTTTGTAATTCCGGCAAGCGAACCCATTGTAAAATATTCCATTGCGGCAAGTTGACGCTCGGGGTCTGCGCTAATTTTAATAAGCATCAAAATTGCCTGTGCAAAAGCATTGACCGCTATGCCGGAAAGCACCAAAGTTGCTATGCGCATCTCTTTTGAAACGCTCGCTAAAATCATGGTTAAAACAATTGCACTTAGCCCGCCAAAAAATGAAAGCACACCTGTCAATAAAACACTGCTGCTAAAAAAAACAATGCTTAAACCGGAGCCCACGCTTGCGCCGGAGGACACACCTATGACATCAGGTGCGGCAATGGGGTTTTTTAATAAAGTTTGATAAACATAACCCGTGAATGCAAGCCCAAAACCTGCTAAAGCCGCAACAAGTGTCCGTGGCAACCTAAGCGTAAAAAACACATCTATTGCAAGTGTGTCTTTGTTTAATAAGTCGGTTAAACTCAGAGGAAAATCACCTATGGCAAGCGACACAAAAAGCATAGCCACTAAGGTGACCATGCTTATATAAATGTGTTTTTTTTCACGAGTCATTTTTATTCTCCGTAAAAATATAAATTTTAATTAGACTAAGGCGCTTCAAAGCCATAGTATTTGCTATAAAAATCGCTAACAGTTGATTCAAATTCTTCTAAGGAATATAATTCGGGATAAACATTGCTTGCTATCCATAAACTGCCTAAAAACGCAGAGGGGACAGGGGAATCCCATGCTTCAATATTTGATGGCATAGCGTAGACTTTGCTATTTTGAACCGCAGAAACAGCGGATATGTTTGCGTTGTTTATAACATCGTCTACAGTGTACTGTGCCGCTGCTGCCAAAATAATATTATCTGCGTTATATGCCAATATTTGCTCGTTTGAAACATTAGCCCAGTAGGTGTCCTCTATATCGGCGGCGACATTTATGCAATTTGCGTTTTCTATCATTGTATTTTGGTACATTTTAGCGCCTGCTGTGCTTAAAAAGTCACTGTTTCCACCAAGGTAAACTGTTTGTTTGTCTTCATCGGCAAGTTTTGTGTTTAAAGCGTCTAAACTGTCATAGGCATATGCAATTATTTCTTCGGCTCGCTCTTTTGTGCCTGTTGCTGTGCCAATTGCTATATATGCTTCCTCGAGCAAAATTTGGCTTTCCGGGTTAACATAAATTACATTTATGCCAATTTCTTCAAGGCCTACTGTTTGCTCTCTTAAAGATACCGGTAAAATTACCAAATCAGGCTCTAATGCAATGCACCCCTCTAAATTAAACTCTTTTGCAGTGCCTACATTAGGTAGCTCTAAAAATTCAGGCGCCGCTAATTGGTAAATCGGACGTGTTTCAGCTTTTGCCTCAATGCCTACAACATTATCTTTTAAACCCAGAGAAATTAACATAGATGTTGAAACATAATAGCCCGATACAAGTTTTTGCGGTTTTTCTTCGATAGTTACTTCTCTATCTAAGTGGTCTGTAATTGTTACAGGAAAACCGTCCTCTTGTGGGATTTCTTCAGTTTCGCTCTCATTTGTTTGGGAGGTTTCGTTTTGTGTTGTGTCTTGCGATGTGCTCCCCGTGCTCTCGGTGCTTGGGGTGTCATTGGTGCTTTGCGATGCTGAACACCCTGCAAAAACAGATAAACCTAAGCTTAAAATTAAAACAATGCTAATTAATTTAGTATTTAATGTAAAAAGTTTTTTCATAAATAAACTCCTTTGAAATTCGTTATAGTTTTGAAGATACAACGATTATATCATATATAAAATTTATTATCAACGGCAAAATTAACAAAATATCGTTATAATTTTATACATTGTAATATAAAGTTATCAAAAAGTCACCCAAATGGCATTTAAATTGAATAAAAATAATTTTAAAGCTTTAAAAAATATTTTTAAAATAAATATATAATTTTGTCATAAAATAAATTCACATACATACGTTTAAAAATTAATCGATTATTTGTTAAGATGAAAAAAACGCAAAGAAAACAGCATGTTTTTAACAATGAAAAGTAACATGGGTGTTGCATTCTTGAATTTCATGTGGTATAATATTAGCAATTACGAAGTTGAACCAGATGAGATGTGCTTACATCTCGTCTTTTTTTGACGGTTACCCAATAAAAAAAGGAGATATATGACCACAACTACTTTTGCACAATTAAGTGTGCACCCTGACATGCTAAAAGCTATAGACGAAATGGGCTTTACACAAACAACGCCCGTACAAGAACAAACAATACCGTTAACACGATCAGGTGTTGACATATTGGCGCAATCACAAACAGGCACAGGCAAAACAATAGCGTTTGCAATTCCTGCGGTGGAGCGCATTTCGCCCGACGTTAACAATATACAAGTTCTTATACTTTCACCCACAAGAGAACTTGCACAACAATGCGGCGAAGAAATTCGCAAACTTTCGCCTTATATGCCACATGTCAAAACAGCCGATATTTACGGCGGTGCTGATTACAAAACCCAGTTTCGTTTGCTGCGTGGCGCGAACATGGTTATAGGCACACCAGGGCGTATTATGGACCACATGAAACGTGGAACAATTAAACTTAATAAATTAGAAATGATTATACTTGATGAAGCTGATGAAATGTTAAACATGGGCTTTAAAGAAGATATCGAAACAATTTTACAAGATGCACCAGAAGAGCGTCAAACAGTGCTTTTTTCTGCAACAGTTCCAAAAGGCATTTTGGATATTACAAAACAGTTTCAAAAAAACCCTGTGCAAATAAACTTGGTGCAAAACAAAGCAACATTAAAAGCTATAAAACAAATTTATGTAGATGTTAAAAAACAATATAAAGACCCTGCGTTAAAATTGCTTTTGGCATATCATAAACCGCAACGTGCAATTATCTTTGCAAACACAAAAAGCATGGTAGATGAACTTGTGGATATGCTTTGCGATGCAGGACACTTAGCACAAGGCATACATGGCGACATGAAACAACAACAGCGCACAAGCGTAATGAACGCATTTAAAAAAGGCAAAACAGAAATACTAATTGCAACAGACGTTGCCGCAAGGGGCATTGATGTAAGCGATGTAGATTTTGTTTTCAATTATGATATTCCACGAATGACAGAATATTATGTTCACCGTATTGGACGCACAGGCCGTGCGGGCCGCAGTGGTACAGCAATTACTTTGTGTTGTGGAAGACAACAAGTTGTAACAATTAAACGTCTTGCACAAAAATTGCAATCGAATATTGAGCGTGTGGCATTGCCCAGTGTTTCAGATATTAAAGAAAATTACATGCAACAAAACATTAAAAAAGTGCAAGATGCACTTGCCAACAGTGATAACGAAAACGGCAAAAAAATTGTTGATGCATTGGTTACCGGTGATGTTTCAGCCTATGATGTTGCATGCACTTTAGCAAATATGATGTTTGAAAACAGCACAGAAAATTTTGAAGATTTGCCAAAAATGCAAATGGATATTGCACCGACACAAAAAGGCGAGCGCAAAGCAAGAAACGACGAAAAAGGCGGACGCTTTGGCAAAATGAAGCTTGATATTGGCAGAACTTCACGTTGTAGTGCAAACCATATTATAGGTGCAATAACAGAGCGCACAGGAATATCCTCTAAGCAAATAGGCAAAGTTTCTATTGAAAAAGATTACACTTTTGTTGCAATTCCGACAGAAATTATAGATGGAATTGTTGCGGCAATGGATAAAATTAAAATTTGTGGCAGACAAGTAGAGGCAGTGAAAATAGATGAAAGTAAAAAAATGGGTAAATCTAAAAATGTTCACAGCAATAACCACAGAGATTTTTACAAAAAAATACATGCGCGCAAACGAGACAAAAAAAGAAGCGGTAAATAAATTATAAAATAATGCAATACACAGGTGCTGTGACGAGAAGAATGATACTACGTCCACAGCACCTGTTTTTTAAAACGACATTATTCGCTTTTTGGTTTAGTATAATTATAGTAAAGCAATGAATGGCGCTTTAAATATATGTGGTTATGGGTGAAGTGGAGAGGATATTGCTTCATATTAAAACTGTTGTGATATTTTAGGCGAGTGCTGTCATTCCGAGCATAGCCGAGGAATCCGTTTTTTTTAGTCATTTTCCACTATTTCAAACTTTCCCACGAGGAGAAGCCCTTCTTTTCGGCGGGAAAAGAAGCAAAACCG
>CAYJGV010000106.1:0-6920 GCA_964369715.1 uncultured Bacteroides sp.
GAAAAGAAGGGCTTTCCTCGTGGGGAAGTTTGCGATAGTGGCAACCGACTAAAAAACGGATTCCTCGCTTGCACTCGGAATGACAGTGCTTGCCTAAGGGAGACGGATTCCTCGCTTGCACTCGGAATGACAGGGTGCGGCTCACCTAAGGGAAACGGTTTCCTCGCTTACACTCAAAATGACAAGGTTAAAATTGCCTAGTGAAACATCTCCCTCACCCACCCACAAAATATCAATATTATTTTGTGGGTTTGCCACATCAAAAAACCTATGTTTTTTATCACACAATCATCGTATTTTACAACTTAAAAAATTTTATAAATCCCTTTGCATTTATAGTATATATATTACAATTAAAATGTATTTCATTGCCTTAGTTTTGGCTTGCTCTTTTTGCATTTTTGTGGTATAATATTAAAGATGTTTTTCTTTCAAAAATTGCTCATTTTTTATTTTATTATCATCATATAATTTGAAAAATTGGCTTTAAAATACAATAAAAATTCACATAAATACTATTGAGGTTAGGGGTTTACTTTTTTTATGAATTCATTCGATGAAGTTTTTTTAGCGGTTAAGGAATATTGTAAGGCGCGAATTGTGCCTGCATCTTACACTTTGTTTATAGAGGGTATTAAGCCAATTTCTTTTGAAAACAACGAAGTTGAACTTAGGATTACAAGCGATTTTTTAAAAAATATGATAGAACAACGTTATATCGAGCTTTTAAAAGATGGCTTTAAAGAAATTTTAGGCTTTGATGTAAAAATTGTTTTAAGTGTTCCTGAAATTAAACAAAATACACAAACAAATCAAAACAGCAATTATTCACATACTTTTTCTAATTTTATTGTCGGAAGTTCAAATAAATTTGCACATGCCGCCGCTCAAGCGGTTGCAGCAAACCCATCAGGCGCTTATAATCCACTTTTTGTATGGGGAGATTCCGGCCTTGGCAAAACCCACCTTTTAAATGCAATTAAAACCGAAATTCAAAAAACTTTCGAAAACTATAATATAGTTTATGTCGACGGCGAAACTTTTACAAATGGAATTATAACGGCTATACGTGAAAATAACACATCAGCTTTCCACGAAAAATATCGACAAGCAGATGTTTTACTTGTCGATGACGTTCAATTTATAGGCGGTAAAGATTCAACACAAGAAGAATTTTTCCATACATTCAATGCGCTTTATAATTCAGGCAAACAAATTGTTCTTTCAAGTGACCGTCCGCCAAAAGAGATTAAAAGCCTTGAAGATAGGCTTCGTACACGCTTTGAAATGGGCCTTATTGCAGATATCGGCGCACCTGATTTTGAAACTCGTGTTGCAATTATTCGACGCAAAGCCGATTTACTTGGCATTAACTTACCCGACGATGTATCAGACTATATCGCAAATAAATTAAAGAAAAACATTCGCCAATTAGAAGGCGTAGTTAAAAAAATTAACGCATATCAAATGCTAGAGGGCATGAACCCTTCAATAGGTATGGCGCAAAATGCCATAAAAGATATTTTAAGCGAACAACTGCCCGCACCAATAACTATTGAAAAAATTCTTTTGGAAGTTAGCCGCACTTATAATGTCTCTATCGATGATTTGCGTGGCAATAGCCGCCGCAGTAATATTTCAAATGCACGTAAAATTAGTATGTATATCGTGCGTGAAGTTACAGGCATGAGCATGGAAGATATCGGCTCTGAATTTGGCGGTAGAGATCATTCAACTGTGGTTTATTCAATCAATAATGTTCAAGAATTAATGAAAAAAGAATCGCATACAAAAGAAATGATTGAAGACGTTATTAAAAATATTAAACAATAAAATTATCAAAATTTGCTAAATAAAATTGCATAAAGTTTTCAACAAGTTTTTAATTTTAAACAATCGGTTTTAAACAAATATGTTAAAAACTAATAACCAACCAACTTTTAAACAATTTTATAAACAGCATTTAAACAATAAAATTTGATTTTTTTTCTTATATAATCACGTTTTTTGTCGTTTTAAACATTTCAACAGCTACTACTACTACTACTATTTTATGTTTTATATATACGTAATATTCTTGAATTTTTTAAAAAAAGAGAGGTAAAATTTAATGCATATTAAATGCGATAAATATTTATTAAATGAAGCTGTTGCAGGTGTATCAAAAGCTGTCACAATGAGAAGCGCTATACCTGTACTTGAAGGCATACTTTTAAAAGCAGAAGGTTTTACTTTAACCTTAACCGGCTATGATTTAGAAATGGCTATAACAACTAAAATTGAAGCAAATGTTTTAGAACCAGGTGAAATAGTTCTTTCAGCAAAGCTTTTTGGCGATATGGTTCGACGTTTAGTTACAGAAGAAATCGAAATTAAAGCAGAACAAAATAATTCTTGTTTAATTTCAGGCGGAATAACCGAATATAATATAAACGGTATGGAAGCCACAGATTACCCTGATTTACCTAAAACAGACGCAGAAAACACTTTGACAATGAGCGCAGGCGAACTTCGCCGCATGATAGACACAACAATTTATGCAGTTGCAACAGACGATAAACGTCCGGCACACACAGGCGAAAAATTTTGCATAACACCTGAATATTTACAAATAGTTGCACTTGATGGATATCGCCTTGCAATAACAAAACATTTTTTATCAGCTAATAAAGAAATAGAAATTATAATACCACAAAAAACACTAAACGAGACTATTAAATTAATAGGTGATGATGAAAACATAGTAAATATTGCGGCAAACCGCAGATTTGTTGTTTTTAACACAGAACAATATACAATTATTAGCCGTTTAATAGAAGGCGAATTTTTAGATTTTGAACGTGTTTTACCAAAAAGCTACACAACAAAAGTTACTGTAGAAACAAAAGAGTTTATAAATGTGCTTGAACGTGCAAGCCTTTTGATTACAGAACGCATTAAAAACCCACTTAGGGTTAAATTTGAAAATAACACAATTACAGTTAGGTGTATAACATCTCTTGGTAAGGTTGTGGACGAGCTTGCCGCCGAAATTGAGGGCGATACATTAGAAATTGGTTTTAACAATAGGTATTTAATTGATGCTTTGCGTAATTCTGACAGTGAAAAAGTTGTTTTTACAATGAATGGCGCTTTAACTCCTGTAAAAATCACCCCCTATGATAGTGATGAATTTTTCTATTTAGTTTTACCTGTTAGATTCAGAAGCGATTCACCACAAGAAGAAAATAATTAATATTTTTGAGGTTTTATATGAGTGAACATACTATAAAAATTAAAACAAATTTTATTCAATTGGCAGCACTTTTAAAATTTTCAGCTTTGTGCGAAAGCGGCGGAGAAGCCAAAATTGCCGTGCAAAGTGGTCTTGTGCGTTTAAACAGTGAAATTTGCAAAGAAAGAGGGAAAAAAATATATCCCGGTGATGTTATAAGCCTTGGTGAAAATTTTATAAAGGTTGAACATGAATGATTTTAAAAGAAATCGAAATTGAAAATTTTCGCAATATTAAAAATGTTAAATTTACACCCGGCGATAAATTAACTGTCATTTGTGGCAAAAACGGCCAAGGTAAGACAAATTTACTCGAAAGTATTTGGATGCTTACAGGCAGTAAAAGTTTTAGGGGTGTAAAAGATAGCCTTTTAATAAATAAAGGCGAAGAGTTTTCAATTTTAAAAGGCATGGTAAATAATGCAAATAATAGAAATGAAAACGAAGAAATCAATTGTGAAGAAAGCAATATAAAAATAACAATAAGTGGCGATAACACGCTTAATAATAAGAGAAAAGGCAGATATGCTTTTGTAAATGGTGTCGATTATGGCAGGGCAACAAATATTGCCGGCATTGTAAATGCAATTGTTTTTGAGCCAAATCATCTTAAATTGGTTAAAGGTAGCCCTGAAAACAGAAGAAAATTTATCGATGCAGCTCTTTGCCAAATTTATCCTTCTTATATATCAGTTTTGCGTAAATATATAAGAATTACCACACAAAAAAATGCACTTTTAAAGCAATTTTACAAAACCCAAGGCGCAAAGGAATTGCTTGATATTTATAATGAAAATATGGCGCAAACAGGCGAAATTATAACGCAAAAAAGGGCAGAATATTTAAAAAATTTCAACGATATAGCGTATAAACATTATGATAATATCACAAGTGGCAAAGAAATTTTTAATATAGAATATATGCCATGTTATAAAGAAAATTTGCTTTTTGAATTAAACAAAAGCAAAGAAAAAGACATTAATGCAGGTTTTTGTACAGCAGGCCCACATAGGGAAGATTTAATTTTTAGCATTAATAATAATGATGCTAAAACTTTTGCAAGCCAAGGCCAACAACGAAGCATTGTCTTGGCATTAAAGCTTGCCGAAGCACAATTAATATACGATATAACGAGCGAAAAACCTATTGTTTTACTGGATGATGTTTTAAGCGAGCTTGATGAATTTAGGCAAGATTATTTATTGCATCAAATTACAGATACGCAAACTATAGTAACATCATGCGATAAAACAGCATTTTTGAGAACAAACGGTGTTATTTATACAGTCGAAAATGGCTGTTTAATATAAAGTTTTAAACAAATTTTTAAAGATTGTTGAAAAGGAGATACAATGTTTTTACATCTGGGTAATGATATTTTAATAAGGTCTCAAGATGTCATAGGTGTTTTTGATCTTGATACTTCGACAATAAGTAAGCATACGAGAAATTTTTTAAAAAAAGCACAAGAAGAAGATAGTGTTATAAATATTACACAAAATTTACCAAAAAGTTTTATAGTGTCATCTAGTAAAAAAACAAGTGAATTTAATATTTATATCAGTCAAATTTCTGCTACAACAATAAAAAAACGTAGCAAAAATATTTATAAAAATATGGAGTGAATTTATGTCTGAAATTAACAATAACGAATATGGCGGTAGTCAAATTCAGGTTTTAGAAGGCCTTGAGGCAGTGCGTAAACGTCCCGGTATGTATATCGGTAGCACAGGGCCTAAAGGGTTGCATCACCTTGTTTATGAAATTGTAGATAATGCGATTGATGAGGCGCTTGCCGGACATTGTGACCATATTAGTGTTACGATAAAACAAGATAATATTATAGAAGTTTGCGATAACGGTCGTGGTATTCCTGTTGATATACAGCCAAAACTTGGCATACCTGCTGTCACAGTTGTTTTCACTGTTTTGCATGCCGGTGGCAAATTTGGCGGTGAAGATAGCGGATATAAAGTTGCAGGTGGTTTGCATGGTGTTGGCGCAAGTGTTGTTAATGCATTAAGCGAATGGCTTGTTGTAAATGTTCGCAAAGACGGTGTTTTATATCGTCAAAGTTTCAAACGTGGTGCAGAAGATGGCCCACTTGAAAATTTAGGTGCTACAACAGAGCCAAACGGCACAACTGTCACATTTAAACCAGACCCTGAAATGTTCATAGAAACGCAAGAATATGATTATGAAATTTTGCAAAAACGTCTGCGTGAAGAAGCATTTTTAAATGGTGGTGTACGCATAACATTAAGTGATGAAAGAACCGAAGCTTTAGATGAAAACGGACAAGCACATATTGAAAGTATGTGTTATGAAGGTGGCATAAGAAGTTTCGTTGAGTATATTCACGAGAAAAATAAGCTTGAAGTATTGCACCCCGGCGTTATTTATTTAAAAGGACAACAAGGTGATGCAATTGCAGAAATTGCCTTGCAATATAATTCAAGTTTTAACGAGCGTATATTATCTTTTGCAAATAATGTTAATACACCTGATGGCGGCACACATGAAGAAGGTTTTAAAACTGCGATAACACGTGTATTTAATGATTTTGGCAGAAGTAAAAATTATCTTAAAGAAAAAGATGAAAATCTTTCAGGTATAGATGTGCGCGAGGGAATAACAGTTGTTATCAGCGTTAAATTAACCGAGGCACAATTTGAAGGGCAAACTAAGGCAAAACTTGGTAATACAGAAGTTAGAACTTTAGTTAGTGGCATGGTATATGAAAAATTAAAAGAATTTTTTGAAGAGAACCCTGCCATTGCAAAAATAATTTTTGAAAAAGCGACACAAGCTGCAAGGGCAAGGGAAGCTGCACGAAAAGCACGTGATTTAGTGCGTAGGAAATCGGCACTTGAAAACAACCGTATGCCGGGTAAACTTGCAGATTGCCGTGAACGTGACCCTAAAAAGACAGAACTTTACATCGTCGAGGGTGATTCTGCGGGTGGTAGTGCAAAGGGCGGACGTGATAGTAATATACAAGCAATTTTACCATTATGGGGTAAGATGTTAAACGTTGAAAAAGCACGAATTGATAAAATTTATGGTAATGAAAAATTGATGCCTGTTGTTATGGCTTTAGGTTGTGGCATAGGTGAAGAATTTGATGTTAGCAAGCTTCGTTATCATAAAGTTTTCATCATGGCCGATGCTGACGTTGATGGAAGCCATATTTGCACACTTTTATTGACATTTTTCTTTAGATATATGCGTCCTCTTATAGATGGTGGATATGTTTATATTGCACAGCCGCCTTTATTTAAACTTAGCAAAAGCGGTAAAATAAAATATGCTTATAATGATGCTGAAATGGCACGTCTTAGCGAAGAAATGGGACAAGGCACAAAAATAAGCCGTTACAAAGGTTTAGGTGAGATGAATCCTGATCAATTGTGGGAAACCACAATGAACCCTGACAACAGGGTAATTGTTCAAATTAATGTTGATGATGCGATGAAAGCTGATGAAACTTTTACTATTTTAATGGGTGATAAAGTTGAACCACGCAAAGAATTCATTGAGAAAAATGCTTTATATGCTAGGCTTGATGTTTAATTTAATGGTTTTTAAGAAATAAAGAACAGTGAGATTTGATTGTTATTATTAATGTGATTGATGGGATTTTTTTT
>CAYJGV010000107.1:0-6864 GCA_964369715.1 uncultured Bacteroides sp.
CAATAATTGAAACGTCGAATGTACCGCCGCCAAGGTCATAAACCATAATTTTTTGGTCGTTTTCTTTGTCTACGCCATATGCTAAAGCAGCCGCTGTAGGTTCGTTGATAATACGTTTTACATCAAGACCGGCAATTGCGCCTGCGTCTTTTGTAGCTTGACGTTGGCTATCGTTAAAGTATGCAGGTACTGTAATAACTGCTTCTGTAACTTTTTCGCCAAGGTATGCTTCTGCATCTGCTTTTAATTTTTGTAAAATCATCGCGCTAATTTCTTGAGGTGTGTATTTTTTTCCATCGATGTCAACTTTATGGTCTGTGCCCATGTGACGTTTGATAGATGAAATTGTGCGATCAGGGTTTGTGATAGCTTGACGTTTAGCAACTTGCCCAATTAAACGCTCGCCATTTTTAGCAAAACCTACCACCGAAGGGGTTGTGCGTGCGCCTTCTGCATTTGCTATAACAACAGGCTCTCCGCCTTCCATAACAGCAACACAGCTGTTAGTTGTACCAAGGTCAATACCTATAATTTTTCCCATAATAATAAATCTCCTTTTATTAAATAAATATAGTAATTGTTATTTGATTTAGGTTAAACCTAATAAAAATATTTTTAGTTTGCAACCGCAACAGTTGCATGGCGTATAACTTTATCGCCCAAAATATAGCCCGGTTGTAAAACTTTTGTAATTGTTCCGCTTTCAACATCGTCTGCGGCCTCTTCTTGCATTACAGCCGCATGCATATTAGGGTCGAACATTTCACCTAAGGCTTTCATTTCTTTAATGCCCAATGTTTCGAAAGATTTAGTGCATTGGTCTAAAGTTAGTTGTACACCTTTTTTAAAGTTTTCGTCTGTGGTTTCAACATTAACTGCCAAAGTTAAAGTGTCCATAACAGGTAATAATTTTTCTACTGCATGAGATAATCCGTTTGAAAATGATGTTTCTTTTTCTTTTACACTGCGTTTGCGAAAATTTTCATATTCCGCTGCGGTGCGAAGTAAAGTTTCTTTTGTGCTATCAAGTTCAGTTTGCAATTTTTCATTTTGTGCTTTTAATGATGTTAGTTCTGCTTGGCTTTTTGCACTGTCTTTTGATTTTTTAGAGGTTTTTCCTGCTTCCTCATTAGCTTGATTTTCGCTTTGGTCTAAATTTTGCGTTTCTTTTTTTTCTTCGTCTTTTTCGTTTTGTTGTGACATATTTATAAGCCTCCTTTAGTGTAGCCCGACATATATTCGCTTAATAATTCTGCGAAATATTCAAGTTTCGGGATAATATCTTTAAAATTCATGCGAGATGGGCCGATAACGGCAATTGAGCCTGTGCGTCCACCGCCTGCGACATATTGTTTGCTTATGACAAAAAAACCGGGCATAGGGTAAGCGCTTATATCTTCGCCAAGCATTATGCTTGTGCGTGGAGAATGGCTAGGCAGATAATCTCTTGCGGCTTTTTCGTCTGACATAAACGCCATTAAATTTCTTAAACTAATACCGGCATAATTTGAAGAATAATCTTCATATTTTAATAAATTATGGTGTCCAACACTATGAAGTTTAGATTTAATAACTTGTGCCAATAATTTTTGTGCCGCATCAATGCAAGGTAAAAGTGCAGTGCGACGTTCGCCTAAATTTTGCAATGCGCTTTGTAATAGTGGTGCTGTTAAATCGGCATAGCTTGTAAAAGTTAAATATTTGTTTAATGTGTCGCTTAAAATTTGTAAATCGCCTTTTTGTAATGGTTTTTGCAGTTTAGCTGTTCGTGTGCTAACACCGCCGACATTAGAAACGCAAAGAACTGCTACAGTGTAAAGCCCAACTTGAATTACCTCAAAATGTGCCGCGCAAGCGTCTGTGCTTTCAGGGGTTAGAACAAGCGATGCAAAACCGCTTATTTGCGAAAGTGTCCTTGCCGCATGAGAGGGGAGATGCTCGGGGTTTAAATCCATTTCAGTGAAAATTTCGTCAATTGCTAATTTTTCAATCAAGGGAAGCGATACTTTATCTTCAAGTAAATTGTCTATATAGTACCTATAACCTTGTGGACTGGGTATTCTTCCGGCACTGGTGTGCGGCTGTGTTAAAAGCCCAAGCTTTGTAAGTGCCGCCATTTCGCTTCGCAATGTTGCACTTGATACCGTCATGTGTAAATGCTTTGCTAATACTGTGCTGCCAACAGGCTCGCCGTCGCTGCTGTATAATCTTACAATTGCTGTTAGCACTTGCTGTTTTCTGTTGTCCATAGCCGAAATCTCACCTCGCATTTCGAGATTGTTTTAGCACTCTAGTGTGTCGAGTGCTAATTTCATTTTACACTTCTTTTAGCTAATGTCAATAGTGTTTGCAAAATAATCAAGAAAATTAACAATCTTAATTTTTTATTCATAATTTATTTTAGAAAATTTACCATGCCTGTAAACTTGTATTTTGCTTTTTATTTGTATGATGTGCAATTTATATTATTTTATATATAACAGATATTATCTGCATTTACCATACGTTGTCATTCCGAGCACAAGTAATAAGCACCGCAGTGCAATGCAAGCGAGCAACCGCCGCAAGGCGGCTCTTGGCGAGTCGTAGAAATTCGTTCTCCTAGGATAGCCACACTGTCATTCCGAGCATAGTCGAGGAATCCGTTCCCCTAAGCACGCTGTAACTGCGATTCTTCGTCGTATCTCCTTAGAATGACACATCTTCTATGACACACCCAATTGTAAGTTATAAGTTGTTATTAAATTGTTGTTATTAAATTTATGTAATGTATAATCTAAAGGGTATTAATGAAATAAACCAATGAAAACAAGCCCTGATTTAGCCAAAACAATAAAATTTTAAAATTTTTAGTACTGTTTAATAAAAAATAAAAAATATTTGTTAAAAACTTGACAAATAAACTATTGCTTTAATTTTTAAAAAATAATATAATATTATAGACAAGAAAAATCAAAAATGTATTATACGGCAAAAGCCGAAAAAGGAGATATAATATTTATGAGCACATTGAACAAAAAAACTGTTGATGACATTAATGTTAAAGGTAAACGCGTTTTGGTGCGTTGCGATTTTAACGTGCCAATGAAAGATGGTGTTATCACAAACGATAACCGCATTACAGCGGCTATGCCAACAATTAACAAATTAATCGAAAATGGCGGACGTTTAATTTTATGTAGCCATTTAGGTAAACCTAAAAATGGTGCAGAAGATAAATTTTCACTTGCACCTGTTGCAGTTCGTTTATCAGAAATTTTAGGCAAAACAGTTGTTTTTGCTAATGATGACACTGTAGTGGGCGACGAAGCAAAAGCAGCAGTTGCTGCTATGAATGACGGCGATGTAGTTTTACTTCAAAACACACGTTTCCGTAAAGAAGAAACAAAAAATGAAAGTGCATTCAGCGAAGAACTTGCAAGCCTTGCAGAAGTATTTGTAAATGATGCTTTCGGTTCAGCTCACCGTGCACACTGTTCTACAGCAGGCGTAACAGATTACATTAAAGATACTGCTGTTGGTTATTTAATGAGCAAAGAAATTAAATATTTAGGTAATGCTGTTAATAACCCGGAGCGTCCTTTTGTTGCGATTTTGGGCGGCGCAAAAGTTGCGGACAAGCTTACAGTTATCGAAAACTTATTAAACAAAGTTGACACATTAATTATTGGCGGCGGCATGGCATACACATTTGCTAAAGCACAAGGTTATGAAGTTGGTAAATCTTTGGTAGATAATGAAAAATTAGATTATTGCAAAAACATGTTAGCATTAGCAAAAGAAAAAGGTGTAAATTTATTGCTTCCTGTTGACACAGCTGTTGCAGATTCATTCCCGAATCCAATCGATGCAGAAATCGAAGTAGCTTATGTAGAAGTTAATGCTATACCGGCAGATAAAATGGGTCTTGATATCGGACCAAAAACAATCGAACTATTTTCAAATGCTGTTAAAGAAGCAAAAACAGTTGTATGGAATGGCCCAATGGGCGTATTTGAAAACCCTGTTTTGGCAGAGGGAACAAGAGTTGTTGCTAAAGCATTGGCAGAGACAGACGCAACAACAGTTATCGGTGGTGGCGACAGCGCAGCAGCTGTAATTCAATTAGGCTATGCTGATAAAATGACACATATTTCAACAGGTGGCGGTGCAAGCCTTGAATACCTAGAGGGTAAAGAATTACCGGGTATCGAATGCGTAGCTGAGGCATAATTTTAAAAGCCTGTGCATGTAATTAATTAAAAAGTATATTTGCAGGTTGCGATTTTCTCGATACATTATCAAATAATTCGAGTTTCTTGCAACCTGCAATTTTATTTAATAAAAACAATTATCGGAGGTAAAAAATGGATAAATCTAAACGTAAGGCTGTTATAGCCGGAAACTGGAAAATGAATCAAACAGCAACACAAACAAAGGAACTTTTGGCACAAATGGAGCCACTTGTTAAGAATGCAGATTGTGATGTTGTTCTTTGCGTACCTTTTACAAGTATATCCGCAGCTTTGGAAGCAACAAAAAACAGCAATATTGAAATTGGTGCACAAAACGTTCATTTTGCTGCTAACGGTGCATATACCGGCGAAATCAGCGCAAGCATGCTTGTGGATTTAGGCATCAAATATGTTATCACAGGTCACTCAGAGCGTCGTCAATATTTTGGTGAAACAGACGAAACAGTAAATGCACGCACTAAAGCAGCTTTAGATGCAGGCTTAACAGTTATTGTTTGTGTGGGTGAAAGTTTGACAGAGCGTGAACAAGGCATCACAAGTGAAGTTGTACGCTTGCAAACAAAAGTTGCACTTGGTGGCTTTACACAAGAAGAAATGAAACGCATTATCATCGCTTATGAGCCTGTTTGGGCTATTGGCACAGGCCGCACAGCAACTTCTGAACAAGCAGAAGAAGTTTGCGCACAAATTCGCGATTTATTAAAAGAGCTTTATTCTGACGAAGTTGCACAAAGCACAACAGTACAATACGGCGGTAGCATGAACGCAGCTAATGCGGACGAGCTTCTTTCAAAAGTTAATGTTGACGGCGGTTTAATTGGCGGTGCATCATTAAAAGCTGAAGATTTTGCTGCAATTGTTACAGCGGCAAGCAAGTAGAGAATGGAGACAGTAATGAAAAAACCTTTAGTTCTATGCATTTTAGATGGTTTTGGTTGGGTGCCGCAAGAAACATTCGGAAACGCTGTTTTAGCGGCAAATACTCCTTACTTAGATAAAATTTTTGCTGAAAACCCTTACACAACAATTGGTGCTTCAGGTATGGATGTTGGGCTGCCTGAGGGTCAAATGGGTAATAGTGAAGTTGGTCACACAAATATTGGTGCAGGCCGTATTGTATATCAAGAGCTAACCCGTATTTCTAAAGCTATCAAAGACGGAGATTTTTTTGAAAATAATGCACTTAACAAAGCTGTTCAAAGTGCAAAAAATAGCGGTAAAGCATTGCATTTAGTTGGTCTTTTATCAAATGGTGGTGTTCACAGTCACAACGAACATCTTTATGCTATTTTGAAATTAGCAAAAGATGCCGGCTTAAATGATGTTTTTGTACATGCAATTATGGATGGCCGTGACGTGCCGCCTGATTCAGGTAGCGCATTTGTTGATGAATTGCAAGCGAAAATTAAAGAAATTGGCGTTGGCAAAATTGCAACAATCACTGGCAGATACTATGCAATGGATAGAGATAACCGTTGGGATAGAGTTGAAAAAGCATATAATGCAATGGTTATTGGTGAGGGCAACAAAGGCACTCCCGAAGAAATCATGAAAAATAGTTATGCAGAAGAAGTTTTTGATGAATTTGTAATTCCAAGCATTACTTGTGATGGCGGCAGAATCAGCGAGGGAGACAGTGTTGTTTTCTTCAATTTCCGTCCTGACCGCGCAAGGGAAATTACAAGAACTTTTGTGGATGAAGCATTTGACGGCTTTAATCGTAAAAACGGATTTTTCAATTTGTGCTATGTTTGCTTCACACAATATGACGCAACTATGCCAAATGTTGAAGTTGCATTTACACCACAAAGTTTAAGCAATGTTTTTGGCGCTTACCTTGCCAATAACAATAAAACTCAATTACGTATAGCAGAAACAGAAAAATATGCACATGTTACGTTCTTTTTTAACGGGGGATTGGAAGAACCGTTTGAAGGCGAAGATAGGGCACTTATAAATAGTCCAAAAGTTGCAACATATGATATGCAACCTGAAATGAGCGCTTATTTAGTTGCTGACGAATGCGTGAAACGCATAGAAAGCGGTAAGTATGATGTTATCATTTTGAACTTTGCAAATTGTGACATGGTAGGGCACACAGGTATTTTCGATGCAGCTGTAAAAGCTGTTGAAACTGTTGATGCTTGCGTTAAATCAGTTACAGAAGCTATTGATAAAGCAGGTGGCATAATGCTTCTTACAGCAGACCACGGAAATGCAGATAAAATGTATGATGGAAGTGAAACATCACCGTTTACTGCGCATACAACAAATCCCGTACCACTGTTAGTAAAAGGCATGGGCGATGTAAAATTACGTGATAACGGAGTTTTGGCAGATTTAGCGCCTACAATGATTGAAATTATGGGTATGGAAATACCTGCTGAAATGACAGGGAAATCTATAATAATCAAGTAAGATTTATTATCAGATGTAGCTGTAATAACAGTGTCATTATTAAGAGATGACTAAGAATCGCAATTACAATAATGCCTAGAAAAACGGATTACTCACTACGTTCGAAATGACATGATTTGCTATACCTTTGTCATTCCGAGCAAAGCGAGTAATCCGTTTTTAATATACATACTGTAATTAAGATTCTTATTACAAATGTATAATTATAATT
>CAYJGV010000108.1:0-6861 GCA_964369715.1 uncultured Bacteroides sp.
CACACCAAATATAAATAATATCTATTAATAAAAAGTGCACTGTGGAAATTTCCATAGTGCACTTTTATTTGTTTAAAAAGCAAATCTTCGCTTTTTATAGATAGTTAGACAAAGATTTAATGCAATTGGCATAAATTGAAATAAATGGTGGAAATTTCTATATTGCATAGTGTATAATATATATAATGACATGATAAAAATTTTTTATCATGCAATAAAAAGCTTGTGAAAAGCATTTATATAATGTAAGCGATAAACGGGAGGACAAAGTTTGAAAAACTTACAAATCAGGTTTTTGGGGACACGTGGCTCGATGCCTGTTGATTCAAATGAGTATAAAACCTATGGGGGAGCTACTGTTAGCGTTTTGGCAAAAACGGGAAAGGCTAATATCGTTTTTGATGCCGGAACCGGATTTTTAAATATAAGCAAAAACATTGATTTTATAAACCCTGTTTTGCATATTTTTGTTTCTCATGCTCACTTTGACCATATAATGGGCTTTGCGGTTGCCGATATAATGTTTAACCCTAATGCAACTGTGCATATTTATGGCAAAACAAGAAACAACAAAACAATTAAACAACAAATTGACGAGTTAATGCGTGTGCCCATTTGGCCTGTAAACAGCGATGTGTTTAAAGCGAATGTGATTTACCATGAAATAGACAGTGTTTGTGAAATTGACGGGGCAGTTATAAGCAGTATGCCTACAAAACACCCCGGTGGATGTACTATGTTTAAATTAGAGTATAACGACAAAAGTGTTGTGTACACAGGCGATGTGGAAATTGATGAAGATAATATACAAAAGTATGCGGAATTTTGCAAAAATACCGACATGTTAATTTGTGATGGGCAATATTCTGATGAAATTATGCACAAGCTTAAAGGCTATGGGCATTCTTCGTGGCAAAATTCGGTTAAATTGGCCGATTTATCTGACAGCAAAAGCCTGTATGTGTTCCATCACAGCCCTTACAGCGATGACAATTATCTTGGCAAAATTGAAAAAAGAGTGAATGGCACAAATAAAAAATATCATTTGGCAAGGAAAGGGCAGGTTATAAATTTATGATGAGATCGAAAATCAGAAAATTGCTAACTGCTTTTGTGTCTGCTTCGGCAGAAAAAGACGGCGACTTATTGCTTAAAGAGATTTTAAACGATGCAATTGATATTGTAAATTGTGATGCGGGCACAATTTATATCTTAAACGCAAACAGGCTAGAATTTAAATACATGATAACCAAATCGATGAATATAAAAAAAGGCGGAAAGAATGAAAAAAACATTTTGCCTGCGGTTAAACTTGTTAAATCTAATGTTTGCGCATACAGTGTGCTTGAAAATAAAACCATTAATATTCCCGATGTTTACGAAAGCGAACTTTTCGATTTTTCAGGGCCAAAAAATTATGATAAATTAACAAAGTATAAAACAAAATCTATGCTTGTTATACCTATGCAAGACGACAAGGGTGAAATAATAGGTGTTATGCAATTGCTTAATGCAAAAGATATACACGGAAATTTGATAAGCTTTAGCAAAAACAGCGAGATGATTGTAAGTGCAATTGCGTCTTTGACAGCAATTAGGCTGACAAATATGAATTATACCGATGAGATTAAATTGCTTATGCAAAGCATAGTGCAAACTTTTGCGGAAATTATCTACCTTAGGACACCTTACAATGTAACACACACCAATAATATGGAAATATATGCGCGGAATTTTATAGCTTGGCTTAATAAAAACGAAGAAACCGGTTATAAATTCACAGAGGAAAATAAACATCTTTTTATTATGAGCATATGGCTACATGATATTGGCAAACTTATAATTCCGCTTGAAATTATGGATAAGGAAACAAGGCTTAGCGTAAAACATGAACGTGTTATGACAAGGCTTGATATAATAAAACTTACAATAAAAATCAAAGCGTTGCAAAACAATGAAAACCCAGATGCACAATTGCAAGAAGTTGAAGATATAAGAGACTTTGTAAATAAAGTTAATATTTCCGGGCGTATAGATGAAGAAGCCATAGAAAGAGTAAAGCAATTGGCACAAAAAACTTATATAGATGATGAAGGTAAAGAAAAACCTTGGTTTATGGTGGACGAGATAGAAGATCTTTCTATAATTGCAGGCACATTAACGCCGTATGAAAGAGAAATTATTCAAAAGCACGCTACATACACCGAAAAAATACTGAATAAGATGAAATTTAAGTACGAATATAGCATAATACCTTCATGGGCAAGTGCCCACCATGAGCTTTTAGATGGAAGTGGTTATCCAAAAGGTTTGAATGCAGAGCAATTGAGCACAGAAACAAGGATTTTAACTATTTTGGATATATTCGATGGACTTTTTGCCGATGATAGACCGTATAAAAAGCAAACTCCTATAGAAAAAACCTTCCGAATTATGAATAGTATGGCAGACGAGGGAAAACTTGATAAAGAATTATTGGCATTGTTTATTCAAAGTCGTGCATGGGAAGATAGTACTTTTTAATTATGTCATAAGGGAGAATTTGTGATGAGAATAAATTTGATGAGCATTAAGCGCAAAATTTGTTTAATTTTGGCGTTAATATTAATGCTTTTGTGTGCGTGTTCTTCGACACAAGAAACAAAAACACAAGATGAAACAACTATGGAAGAGGCACAAAACGAAGAGCAAAAAGATGAACAAGATGCTCGGGCTGTTACAAGTGCAGATGCTACAAATATGCGCCTTGAAAAAATTGTCGGTAGCGTTGTTGTAAAAAACGAACAAGGTGAAGAAATAACATCAAGCGAGGGCATGAGGTTAAACAGTGGCTATGAAATAATTACAAGTGAGCTATCTTTTGCTTATATAAGCTTGGACGATGATAAAGCACTTAAATTAGATGAAAATTCCGATGCGAAAATTGAAAATGACAGCAAAAATTTGTTGATTACTTTAATTGACGGATATCTTTATTATAATGTTACAAAACCGCTTGAAGACGATGAAATTATGAATATAACGACGTCTAATATGATAACCGGAATAAGAGGAACACAGGGCTATGTTGGAACTTATATTGAAAATGAGCTACAGCAAAGCGTATCCGCACTTGTTTCGGGAATGGTTACAATTAATGCAATTGAAGAAGATGGGGAGCTTTTGCTTACAAGTTTAATAAAAGAGTATGAAATTGCTTATTATGATTATGATGAGCAAGAAAATCATTTGAGAGTGGACGTGCTAGTTGAAAATGATATACCTGAGTTTGTAAAGGCAGAAATTTATGATGATTATGTAGCACCATCTGAGGGTGCATACAGCACAAATCAAAACAATGCGACTGCCGGTAATTCTTCACCCGCTTATGTAGCGCCGACACCGACACCTGCACCTGCGCCTGCCGCAACCGCACCGGCATACACTGACGATGACGATGATGATTACGATGACGTCGACGATGGCGGCGACGATGACGACGATGATTAATACAAACGACAAAGTAATGGCAATGGAGCTATAATGAGTAAAAAAATAAAAAGAATAATTATTTCGTTAATTGGAGCTACATGCATTAGCATATTCTTTTCTTTAGATGTTTTCATACAGGTGGCAAATAGGCTTGATGATGAGATATATTTACAAAGCGGCACAGCAAATGCAGATATAATCATTATCGGCATGGACAACGAGTCGATTTCTGCTTATGGAAGTATGCCGTGGGACAGAACAATAATGGCACAGGCTGTTGAGCAATTAAATATTGATGAAGAAAACAAACCTGCGGTTATAGGCATTGACACGCTTTACACCTCACATTCAAATGAGCAAAGTGACGCAAGCCTTGTAAGTGCTGTTAAAAGTGGTGGAAATGTTGTTTTGGCATCAAGTATATTTTTCGGCAATGAAATGATAGCAAACAGTGAAGAATTTTATATGGATGATTATATAGCTGTTTCAATTGAAGAGCCTATAAGCGAGCTTAATTCAGCAGCAAAAGCCGGACATGCGAATGCAATGTTTGATGTCGATGGTATTTTAAGGCATGCTATTGGGGACGTTTTACTGCCAAGTGGTGAATATTATCCATCATTTAACAGTGTGATTTACAGCGAATACATGAATTATATTGGTGAAGAAAAAATAAATACACCACCTGTCGATTCTGATGGCAGGTGGTATTTGCCGTATACTTCTAAACCAGGGGCCTATGATGATGGATTTAGCATAGTGGATTTAATAAACGGAGAATTAGACCCAAAATTGTTCAAAGGCAAAATTGTGTTAATTGGGCCATATGCCATGGAAATGAATGATGAATATACAACGTCAATTGATTATTCTCAAAAAATGTTTGGGGTTGAATATCAAGCTAATGCTATAAATTCGCTGATAATCGGCAATTTTAAAACAGAGATATCAAATACATTGCAACAAGTTTTATTGTTTGTTGTAAGTTTTTTGTGCCTGTTATGGTTTTATGAACGCAAGATGATAAGCGCAACTATCAGCTTTTTATTGATTATTTGCACATGGATTGCCTCATGTGTTATGCTTTGGAATTATGGATATATAATGCATGTTTTTTACATTGCGGCTTCGATAGTCATTTGCTTTTTGGTCTCACTTAGTGTAAATTATCTGGGGTCTACACTGGATAGAGTGCGCATAACAAATTCGTTTAAAAGATATATCGAGCCACAAATTGTTTCAAGGCTTATTGAAAGCGAAAAAGCAGAGCCATCCATAGGCGGAGAACTTACACAAATTGCGGTTGTTTTCGCTGATATAAGGGGGTTTACATCGCTATCGGAATCGCTTAGCACAGAGATGGTTGCAAAAATATTAAACCAATATTTAAGCCTGATGAGCGAGTGCATATTTAACCATGGCGGCACCTTAGATAAATTTATGGGAGACTGCACAATGGCTTTTTGGGGTGCACCTTTAAAACAAGAAGATATTGCTTACAAAGCGGTTTGCGCCGCAGTTGAAATTGCGGATAAATCCAAAGCCTTAAATAATGATGTAATGCAAAAATATTCCCACACCATAGGCGTGGGAATAGGAATAAATTACGGTAATGCAATTGTGGGGAACTTTGGTTCTTCAAAGCGTATGGATTACACAGCGATAGGTGACACTGTTAATGTTGCCGCAAGACTTGAAGAAAAAGCGCCATCAGGCAAAATTTTAATTTCAAAGCAAACAGCAGAATTATTAAATTCAAGAGTAGAGCTTAAACCATTGGGTTCAAAAGTAAACCTTAAAGGCAAAAGCAAGCAAGTGGAAGTTTTTGAAGTGGTGAAAATATTGTAATTATTTTTCTGCACTAACTCTGGATTTCATATATTCTTCGAAACTTGCATATTTTTGGGCAGGTGCCCTTCTTGTAATTAACCTTAAGCCAATATCGTCCGAGCTTTGTTTTGCCGCTGGCACAGTGGTTTTTGGTTTTTTGTTTTGTGCAGGTTTTTTTGCATTTTGATTAGTGTTTTTTATATTGTTTACTTTTGATAAATTGCTATCGGACGCCACATTTTGTTTTTCGCCTTGTGCGGCTTGTGTTTTAGGTTTTTTGTTTTTATAATTTTTATATCTGCGTTTTTTATGCTTTTTTTCAGCATTAGCATTTTTGTTTATATTATTATCTTGCATTTTTTCTCGTTTTTCTCCTTAATAAATACATATATATGCATATTATAACACAAATTTATACAATATACTATATACATAATATCAAAACTTAATAGGTTAATATGTATAAATTGGAATAGGTTAAGGCACGATTTTTAAAAATTATGAAAATAAAATTTAATATAAAAAAACATATTGACAAAAACTTGCTGTTTTGGTATAATAATTTAGTCGCATGATGATATTGCCTGAAGCGACACAATTAATATGCGGACGTGGCGGAATTGGCAGACGCGCTAGATTTAGGCTCTAGTGAAGAGATTCGTGAGTGTTCAAGTCACTTCGTCCGCACCAAAAACCGAGAACCTTAGGGTTCTCGGTTTTTTTGTGCGGCCACAAATCGGGCGGCGGCCGTGCCTTGCCCTATTTAAAAGCTATAATAACAGAACAAAAAAATAGTTGCGCTTAATATGCAATTATGTTAAAATATATAAAGTTATACTGTTAAAAAACATGTTTGTTTTTACACACAAACAAAATAAAAAACAATAATTGTTATATTGCAAATAAATATAAAACAATGCTAGATATCGCGAAAAATCACGCTATCAATTATTTAAATGGCGCGCTGTTACACACGGCACACGCCAATTAATCTCCATTGTGTATGGAGGTTTTTAAAAATTATTTGTGCTGTGCACAGAGTGGAGATTAAAATGCAAAATATTAAAACAATGAAAAAACCAATAAGTTATGTTGTTATTGCCGTGCTTGTAGCTTTATTAATGCCACTACTTTCGCCACAGGTGCATGCAGCACTCGGCGACTTTTACATAGATGGCACACCGCTTACAGGAGCATTAACAGGCTACTACACATACGATGCCGCCACAGAAACCTTAACCATAACAGGTAATGTAACAGGGGATATAGCGTATGGCGGCATTACAGACACAGGCCACGTAGTGGTGGAAAGTGTCGGTAATGTGGATGGCGATATCACTGCGAACGGTGATGTGACAATAAAATCCGGCGCAATAGTAGACGGCCATATAAGTACAGACGGTACAGTTACTATAACAGATGGCACAGTGAATGGAACCGTCACGGCGGCAGGCGGGCTGTCTATCTCCGGCAGTAGCGCAAGAGTGGCGAGTGTAGCGCTGACAGGCGACACTGTAATAGACGGCACAAATGTCACCTGTAACGGGCAAAGCTTTCCGC